>CAZQRO010000017.1:0-28391 GCA_964595785.1 uncultured Eubacterium sp. | reverse complement strand
AATGTGGCAGCATCTGATAATTACAGCACGGTTAATAATGCAAATGTAACTGATTCGCAGATATGGGTTACTGAATAATATGGAGGAAAAAGTGGAACAAAAGATTGATAGTGGCATGTCATCATTTTTGACAATAGTTCACTTACTAAACATAAAAGTAACAAAAGAGCAGTTAGACCACATAATGTCTCTGAATGGCGGAGATATGACGGAAGTGGAAATGTTAACTGCTGCAAAGTTATTGAAACTTAAAGGTAAAATTAAAGAAATAGATTTTGAACAGTTATCTTCTTTAAAGGCTCCGGTTATTGGTAAAACCAATGATGATACATTTTTTATCATAGGAAGAGTAGAAAATGAAAAAGTAATGATTATATCAGAAGAGGGAAAGCCTTGTATGGTAGATAAAGAAGAACTGTTAAATATGTGGTCAGGTACGGTTGTTTTATTGAATAACAAATCAGTAATAGACAGGGAAGCAGTATTTGGATTTAAATGGTTTATTCCTACAATTCTAAAGTATAAAAATGAATTTATTGAAGTATTGGTGGCGGCATTTACCATACAGATAATAGGTATTCTGACTCCGTTAATGACACAGGTTGTAGTAGATAAGGTTCTGGTTCACAGAACCCTGTCTACACTCTATGTGCTGGCAATAGGATTATTTGTGGCATATGTGTTTGAAATGATTCTGGGGCTGGCGAAGAATTATGTTTTCACGCATACGACTAACAGGGTAGATGTAATGCTGAGTGATAAACTTTTTAAACATTTATTCTCGCTGCCGCTCAGATATTTTGAATCAAGACGAGTGGGTGAAACAGTTGCAAGAGTGAGGGAATTAGATAGTATCAGGTCATTTTTGACAGGTACTCCGCTTTCTTCACTTTTAGACTTGGTATTCATAATAGTTTATATAGTAGTGCTTTTCTTTTACAGTGTACCTCTTACATTTGTGGTAATCGCTTCTATTCCTGTATTTGCGATTCTGTCAATAATAGTTACACCATTATTTAAGAAGAGACTTGATGAAAAGTTTAATGCAGGTGCAGAAGCGCAGTCGTACCTTGTTGAAAGTATCACGGGAGTGCAGACTATTAAGTCATTTGCATTAGAACCTAAGATAGAAAAGAAATGGGGAAACCTTCAGTCAGATTATGTTAAGGCAGGATATAAGACTTCAATGGTTGCGGGAACATCTAACACATTAGGACAGTTTATTCAGAAATCTTTTGATTTGCTGATACTTTTCCTCGGTGCAAAATATGTTATGGCGGGAACGTTTACAGTGGGTCAGCTTGTGGCATTCAGAATGTTATCGGGACGTGTCAGCGGACCGGTACTAAGGTTTGTTCAGTTGTGGCAGGAATACCAGCAGGCATCTATGTCGGTTAAGAGAATCGGTGATATATTTAACAGTACACCGGAGCCTAAAGTAGATGTCAATAAACTGGCACTGCCAAAGATTAAGGGTGACATAGTATTTGAAAATGTAAGATTCAGATACAGATTAGACGCACCTGAGGTAATTAAGAATGTCAGTTTTAAGATACCGTCAGGGCAGATTATAGGAGTGGTTGGAAGAAGCGGTTCAGGAAAAAGTACCATTTCAAAACTCATTCAGAGACTGTACGTTCCAGAGGGCGGTAAGATACTCATAGACGGAATAGACATTTCACTTGCAGACCCGGCATGGCTTCGAAGACAGATAGGAATTGTACTGCAGGAGAATTTTATGTTCAGCGGAACTGTGGCAGAGAATATATCTATACACTGTCCCGGAGTTTCGATGGAACAGATTATTACAGCAGCAAAGATAGCAGGAGCAAATGACTTCATAATGGAAATGCAGAGTGGTTATGACACAGTTATTGGTGAAAAAGGCGTGGGACTGTCTGGCGGACAGAAACAGCGTATAGCCATTGCAAGAGCCATTATAAGTAATCCGCGCATACTCATTTTCGATGAGGCTACATCGGCACTCGATTATGAATCAGAAAGCATTATCCAGAATAACCTGAAAGATATCTGCCGTGGCAGAACAGTACTTATTATTGCACACAGATTATCAACACTAAAAGATGCAGACAGAATAATGGTTATCGATAACGGACAGTTAGCAGAATATGATTCGAAAGAAAAACTGATGGAGAAAAAGGGATTGTATTACTACCTGTATAATAAGCAGAAGGAGGGAAAGGTATAATGCAGAAATCTATAATTGAGTATGTTAAAAAATACAGTAAAAAGCATGACAATAATCTTAAGTATGACTTTATGCCTGACCTGCTTGAAATAATTGAGAAGCCGGCACATATAGGAGGTAAAGTCATAATATGGGGTGTGTTTGCGTTGTTAGTCTGTGCGGCCATATGGGCTTCATTTTCAAAAATCGATGTTATAACTACAGCAACAGGTACAGTTAATCCGATAGGAAGTATTTCTAATGTACAGGCTTTAGAAAGTGGAGTGATTAATGAAGTATGCGTAACAAACGGACAATTAGTAAAGGCCGGAGATGTTCTTGTTAAAGAAGATTCCACAGAAACTAATATTGACATTAACAGCATTCAGAGTCAGATTGAATTATTAGAGTCGGAGAATGCCATATATCAGATGGTATTAGATGGAACAGATATAAGTAACGTTAAGTTAGAAGACTATAAAGATGAAATGAGAAATGATATAGATTATGTGTTAAGACAGGAAAAATATTATCTGAAATCGTTAGAGAAGATTACGGACGAAGAAAGCATTCAAACTTCAAAAGAACAGCATAATATTTCTGTTCTTGGTGATATGGTTGATAATGAACAGAAAATAGACGAATTAAAATCCAGTCTTGATAAGGCGAATAAGAATGCTGAAAACGAAATAATAAAGTCAGATATTAACGGATACGTTACTAATATGAGTGACGGACTGCTCGGAAGCGTTGTATCAGGCGGCACACAATTATTGTCGATTGTTCCTGAGAATACGGAGATGGAAATACAGTGTTACGTAAGTAATAGTGATATTTCTGAAATAGAAATCGGAAAAGAGGCTATAATTAAATTAGCAGCATATCCATATTCTGATTATGGAACGTTAAAGGGAAAGGTGACATATATTTCTGCAAGTGCAGTTTCTAACGAACAGGTTCAAAATGTGTATCTGGTTAAAGTATCAGTTAATAATAAAAATGATAAAATTACATTGCTGCCGGGTTTAGTTTCAACCGTGGAATTTAATTCAGGAAAGAGAAGTGTAATGGAATATTTTACAGATCCTATTACAGGGGCATTGAAGAATTCTATAAGAGAGAAATAGAACATCTGATAGGTAAAATGAAAAACTAAATTCCGCCTTTTGGTAGGAGTTTAGTTTTTTAATGTTTTATTTTATGGAAGTTATGTAATATATCTAAAATCTGACCAGATTTTAGGATGCAATATGAGAAAAAAACTCAAATATATGTTTACAAATTTAAAATAGAGCGTATAATGATGATAGAAGATTGGAGGAGATTATTATGTTAATTCAATTTACTGTTAAAAATTATAAAAGTATTAGGGACGAAAATACGTTAGACATGCAGGCAGCTGCAATTTCAGAGAATGAAGATAATGTTATAAGGGTTAAACTTAAGGAAAATGATGACTCAATTGAATGTTTTTTACCAGTGGCTGTGATTTATGGACCGAATGGTGGTGGTAAGTCAAATGTTTTAGAAGCACTTCATACACTTGAAACTAAAATTTTACGCCCAGTATATGCAACATATGCAAATGATGATTCTGAATATATGGGTAAAAGAATTCCGATAAAACCATTTATGTTTTCAGAAAAAACTAAAAATGAACCTACAGAATTTGAAATATTTTTTAGAACAGATATTGCTGAATACAAATATATATTGCACATAAAAGATGAAAAAGTTATTTTTGAAAGTTTAGATAGAATTAAGTTTGAAACAGGAAGGCGTTCGGCATTATTTGAGAGAAAATATGATGAGATAAAGTTAAAAGGAGTATTTTCAAAACTAAAGATAAGCGGAGAGATATCTGATACATTACCGCTGTTGTCTTATTTGGGAATTACTTATAAGAAGAATGCCGTTATTTCAGATGTTTTTTACTGGTTTGAAAATGAAATCTATTTTTTAAATTATGGAAATCCTTTACAGGAGATGAGAACTGCTATAGCTAAGTCAGATGATTTAAAAAAATTGATATTAAAAATGATAAAAGAAATGCAGCTTGATATAGATGATTTTCGGATTGAAGAAAAAGAAGATGATTTAGAAGTGTATATGAAACATAATGTAGATGGATATATCGAAGAAATAAGTATTTCAGATGAATCAAGTGGAACTCAAAAGATATTTGGTTTGTTGCCATTCATTGCAAAAAGTCTAGTACTTGGAACAACTTTACTGATAGATGAATTAGATGCAAAGATTCATCCTATATTACTTAAATATATAATAGAATTGTATACTAATCCTATTTCAAATAGAAAACATGCACAGTTGATATTTACATCTCACGATTTATCTACAATGAACAGTGAAGTGTTTAGAAGAGATGAGATATGGTTTGTGGCAAAAGGAAATCAGCAGAATTCAAAATTATATTCATTAGTTGAGTTTAAAAATGAAAAGGGTGAAAGTGTTAGAAAAGATGCAAAATTTGATAAGCAATATCTCGAGGGCAAATATGGAGCAGACCCATATCTAAGGAAAATAATAGATTGGAGTGATATTAATGCCTAAGAAAGTTGGGACAACAAATTGGAGAAGAGATAGAAAGCAGGACAATCTGGAAAAGATTGATTTTCGATATTACATTTTTTGTGAAGGTGAGCAGACAGAACCTAATTATTTTAAAGGATTTAAAAAATGGATTGAAGAAAATCCAACTTATAAAGATGCAGTACTTATTAAAATAGAACCTTGTGCGGCAGATACTATGCGTGTCATAGGTAAAGCAGAAGAATATGTAGAAAGAGAAAAACTAAAAAAAGGACAGATTTGGTGTGTATATGATAAGGATAGTTTTGATAAAGGAAATTTTAATGCTGTAGAAGAACGAGCGAAAAATCTTAACAAACAAAATTCAGATTTACAGTATCATGCTGCTTGGAGTAATGAATGCATAGAAATATGGTTTGTATTACACTTTTCTAATTATGTTTCTAATAATCATAGAACAGAATATATTAAGTTTTTAAATGAAAAGTTTGAAGAATTGAAGATAGGTAAATATGAAAAAAACAATTCGGATATATTTGATATTCTTCTTAACAATGGAAACCCTAGATTGGCAATAAGATATGCAAAAAGAATTATTACGGAAAATAAAGGTAGATGTAGTGCAGTGATTTCTCCGGGAACAATGGTATATAAGTTAGTTGAAGAATTAATAAAATATCTGCCTAATGATATTAAGAAGAAATTCAAATAAAATTAATCAGGAGTAACAATGGAAAATAGAAGTATTCTAAAAAACAAATACTATTTATACATGACGGAATTTTTTGCGGGAATGGCGGTTATGGCTGTGGAATTAGGTGCAAGCAGATTATTAGCCCCCTATTTTTCATCTTCACAGATAGTGTGGACCATAATAATTGGAACAATTATGATTGCCATGGCACTTGGAAATATTTATGGAGGAAGAAGTGCAGATAAGAATCCGAATCCTGATAAATTATATGGCAGGATAATAATTGCGGCAATCTGGATAGCAGCAATACCGGTATTGGGGAAATACATTATACTTGTGATATCAGGAGTGCTTATATTAACAGTGAATAATAATTTTCTGATTATTGCAGCATTTTTAGCCTGCATGATTATATTTGTGTTTCCGTTATTTCTGCTCGGAACAGTTACACCATCACTTGTAAAATATACAGTAGACAGTCTTGATGACAGCGGTAAAACAGTGGGAACACTGGGAGCATTTAATACTATCGGAAGTATTCTTGGAACGTTTTTGCCGACATTCCTTACTATTCCGGCTGTAGGTACCTCTGTTACTTTTCTGATATTTTCAGGAATACTGCTGGTGCTTGGGCTAGTGTATTTCATAAGTAAAAAGAAAAAGATAATTATGTGTGCAGTATCAGCTGGACTTTTTGTTATATGTGGAGTTTTAGGAAATAATGACAGTTTTGCATTTTGGGAGAAGAACCTCACGTTTGAGGGTGAATCAATATATAATTATCTTCAGGTCAAAGAAGATGAGGAGAGTGTAATTCTTTCAACAAATGTGCTGTTTGGAGTTCAGTCAATAACTAAGAAAGATGATTCACTTACCGGCATGTACTATGATTATGCCATGGCAGCACCATTAATGGCAGGCATAAATAAAGAGGATAGTGCAGATATGCTTATTCTCGGAATGGGAACGGGAACATATGCCAGACAATGTATGAGATATTTTGATAATCTTAATATAGAAGGTGTAGAGATAGATGGGAAGATTACGGATTTGGCGGAAAAATATTTTGAACTGCCGGAGTCTGTTAAGGTCACAACGTATGACGGAAGAGCATATCTGCAGGCAGTGGATAAAAAATATGATGTAATTATGGTAGATGCGTATCAGGACATTACCATTCCGTTTCAGATGTCAACTAAGGAATTTTTCACAATGGTAGAAGAACATCTGACAGAAGATGGGGTAATGGTAGTTAATATGAATATGCATTCAGACAAAAAGGGAAATATTAACGACTATCTCTCTGACACCATAGCCAGTGTGTTTGATAATGTATATACCGTAAATGTCAAAGGCTCCACCAACTGTGAATTATTTGCAACGGATAATGATGAAGGATTCAATACATTTACGGAATATTTAGATAATGCCGATAATTACGAGCTAAAAAATCTTATGGGTAATGTAAGTGAAAATGCAGTGAAGTACAAAAAAGGAAATTACCTGCTTACTGATGATAAGGCAGCAGTGGAATTACTTGGAATGCAGGTGATTGACGAATTGATTCAGGAGGAATTAGGATATTATAAGCAAATATTTAAAGAAGAAGGAATAAAAGGACTTTTATTCTCGTAAAACTTAGAATATCCTACGTATATTACCTCTGTTCGCTTTTCTTTGGCATATTTTCCTGCATCAGAAGCTGCTTTCATATATAGAGGTTCGTAGTCGCCTATCCATACAAAGTCCTCATCAAGCATAAGTGAAAAAGGTACAATCTGTTTTTGTATAAAGTGACGATTTGGTGTTAGAGAAGAGTGGTACCCACTTGGTAAGGGAGGAATTAAAATGTTTCAAAAAACAACTGGAAAATTCAAAAAGACCTGCAAAAGATGTCTGGCAACGGCGCTTGCCATGTGTATGTTGCTGACTATAATGCCGGCACCTGTGTTTGCAGAGAAAAGTGAGAAGGAGGATAATAGCTCTTTACTTAGTGAGGGAAATGAAAATGTGGGGGTGTCCCCGCTTACCAGCAGTTCCACAGACTACATATTTGATATTAGTGAAGGCGGGATAACAATATCAAATGACCCTGACAACGAAGGGAAACTTCAAGTCCAATATATTAAAATGCTTCGGGATAAGATTGAAGGGGATAAGAAAAAGCCAAAGAGAATTATAACGGTGTGGGGAGTGGGATACAGATATAAAGAAATTTAGAAAGATTATGGTGGCAGCAGAAGCAGCCTTAGCCATAATATTCATAATTTCCATGACTCAATGTTCTATGTGTATTATAAAATAATGAAACTGTTTAACAGGTTAAGCGATATGCCTTTTCAACTGTCAAAAGGTAATCTTAATGATGAAATTAAGGAGAATAAAAACAGATATTTCGGAAAATTTATCTGGGGCATAGGAATGCTTAAAAATAATCTTGAAGACCGCAGGAATCATGAGTATAAACTTGTTAAGGATAAAAAGATGCTTGTGTTATCTATTTCCCACGACATTAAGACACCGCTTAATGCAATTAATCTATATGCAAAAGCGTTGGAAAGTAATATTTATAATACAGACGAAGAACGCACGAATGCCATAAAAATGATACAGAGTAAAACATTAGAAATAGATGACTTTGTCAAAGAAATAGAGAAATCTCAAACGGAAGATATCATATCCATTGAGGTGAAAGAGGGAGAATTTTATTTAGAAGAACTTGTTAATAAGGTCAATAGTGGATATAATGAGAAATGCAGTATAAGAAAAGTGGATTTTGTTATAGGAGAATATGAGAATCATATAATATCAGGTGATATAGACAGGATTTATGAAGCAGTAGGTAATCTTATGGAGAATGCATTCAAGTACGGTGATGGCAGGAAAATCATCATAACATTTTATGAAGAGGATTATTGCCAGCTTATATCAGTATATAATTCAGGAAAAAGCGTCGATGAAAATGAGATAACACATTTATTTGACAGTTTCTTTAGGGGAAGTAATACGAGTGGTAAAGATGGAAATGGTCTTGGTCTGTATATATGCAGTCAGATAATGCATAAGATGAATGGAGAAATATTTGCAAAGAGCCATGAAGATGGAATGGAATTTGTACTGGTATGTGAATTAAGTTAGGAACGGAGTAAAGAACGGAGTAAAGAACGGAGTAAAGAAGAAAATGAACAAAAGTGAATTAAAGAGAGCCTTAAAATCGGCGTTTCCACATACAATTCCTATTTTAACGGGATTTCTAATATTGGGCATGGCATATGGAGTATTAATGCAGACAAAGGGATATGGCGCATTATGGTCAGTAATTATGAGTGCAATTGCATTTTGTGGAAGTATGCAGTTTGTGGCAATAACACTTCTTACAACAGGGTTGGATTTTGTATTAACGGCATTATTTGTTGTGCTTTTTATAGAGCAGTTATCTTCGAAAATCAATGCCATCTCAGGAATCATTGGACTTGCCTGCACAGTTGTGGCTCTGAATATATTCGGTGCGGACAACCTTGTTATTCCATCGATGATAATGATAGTATTGGTAATTATACTTATGAGAAAAAAATTAGATATAAAGCAGGAGTCTATTAAAGAAGTTACGGAGGATTAATTTATGTATCTGACACCAATTCAGACAATTATAATAATAATAGCGGTGACTTTAGGAACAATGATTACAAGATTTACACCATTCATTTTATTTCCGGAGAACAAGAAGCATCCGGCAGTAGTGGAATATCTGGGTAAAATTCTTGCACCGGCGATGATGGGATTATTAATTATTTACTGTCTTAGAAATGTTACCTTTACAAGTGGTAATCATGGATTACCTGAGGTGATATCAATAATATTTATAGCATTACTGCATCTGTGGAAAAGAAATGTACTGCTTAGTATTGGAGCGGGAACCGTTCTTTATATGGTGTTAGTACAGGTAGTATTTGCGTAGTTTACGGGAAAGGGTATGGCACTAATGGATAAAATTCTGATAATTGAAGATAACAGGGATGTTAGTAATCTTTTAAAAGAAACTTTGGAGAATTCGGGGTATGAGGTGGATTCTGCATTTGATGGAATAGAGGGTATGAAGAAAATCAACGCAGGAGGAATAGAACTTGTAATTTTAGATATTATGCTTCCTTATAAAAGTGGAGATGTGGTTCTTAAGGAAATGAGAAGTTTTACAGATATTCCGGTAATGGTTATTTCCGCAAAAGATATGGTAGGAACAAGAATTGACATGATTAAGGCAGGAGAAAAACAGTTAGAAGTATATGAAATGATAAATTATATGGCAGAAAATCTGATTAATTCAGAGGATTCCATTATAAGTGTTCTGAACAAAGAAATTGTAGACGGAAAGATAAGGATAGACAAGAGTCTTATATGGCCTGCTTTTAATTTTAAGAGCGAATCAGATGAAGATGAAATAAAAAAGGCAGAATTGTTATTAGATTCAGTAATACATATGCTTAAGAAAATTGGTACAGAAATTGTGGCAGAGGGTGTAGAGACAAAAGAAATGGCAGAATATTTAAGTGCAGCAGGCGTAGACCATTTGCAGGGTTACTACTATTCAAAGCCGGTGGATGCAGATAAGTTTATGGAGTTATTAATGAATTTGTTTACTTTAGCGTGATAATATGTTAAAATTCCAATGTATTTCAACGAAAATGTGTATATTTGCACTGAATTATATTTGAAAGGAAAATGGAGAAAATGAGAAGAAAATTATTTAAAAGTATTGCAGTAGTAATGATGCTTGTTCTTGCAATGGGACTTGCAGGCTGTGGAAGCAGTAAGAGTAGTTCAGGGGATTCAAAGAAGAAATTTATAGTAGGATTTGATGCAGCATTCCCACCATATGGATATATGGATGAAAGCGGTGAATATGTAGGATTTGACCTTGACCTTGCAGCAGAAGTATGTAAGAGAAGAGACTGGAAACTTGTAAAACAGCCGGTTGACTGGGATTTTAAAGACAAGGAACTTGAAGCAGGCAATATAAGCTGTATATGGAATGGTTTTACAATGAGCGAAGAAAGAATTGATGACTATGCATGGTCAGACCCTTATGTTGACAATAGTCAGGTATTTGTGGTAGTAGCTAAATCAGGTATAAAGTCATTTGATGATTTATCGGGCAAGACAGTTGCAGTACAGGCAGCATCATCAGCGCTTGAAGCATTAGAGTCTGATGATTGTAAGGATTTGAAGGCATCATTTAAGAGCCTTGAGGAAATCCCTGATTACAATCAGGCATTCATGAATCTTGAAGCAGGCTCGGTTGATGCAATTGCAATGGATATAGGTGTTGCAAAGTATCAGCTTGAAAGCAGGGGCGATGATAAATTTATCATTTTAGATAAACCTATTATTTCAGAGCAGTATGGTATTGGTTTTGCTAAGGATAATGAGAAATTAAGAGATCAGGTTCAGGAAACTTTAAATGAAATGATAGAAGACGGAACATTTGCTGAAATCGCAGAGAAGTGGGGTCTTACTGAAAATGTTATTCTTAAAAATCAAGAATAAATAGAAAGACACAGAGGATATTGTTAAAATGAGTATTAGTGAAATGATAAATTTAATGCAGGATGGAATGATTGAAACAGTCAGGATTTTTGCATATACTCTGATATTAACACTACCATTGGGAATGATAGTTGCCTTTGGAAGAATGTCAAGATTTTTTATTATCAGAAACATAACTAAACTGTATATTGCCATAATGCGTGGAACACCATTGATTCTTCAACTGCTGGTGGTGTATTTCGGACCATATTACATATTCCATCGAAGTCTTTCATTAGAATATAGATTTTATGCTGTAATTATTGGATTTGTATTGAATTATGCAGCATATTTTGCGGAGATTTACCGTTCAGGAATAGAGGCAATGCCGGTGGGACAGTATGAGGCGGCTAAAGTGTTAGGCTATAATAAAGTCCAGACATTTTTTAAAATCATATTACCACAGGTTATTAAGAAAATATTGCCATCGGTTACAAATGAAGTTATTACATTGGTAAAAGATACTTCACTTGCTTTTGCCATTTCATATGTGGAAATGTTTTCATTGGCAAAGAAAATTGCGGCAGCACAGACAACCATGATGCCTTTTGTAATTGCAGGTGTGTTCTATTTCATATTTAACTTCCTTGTTGCATTTATAATGGGAAGAATTGAGAAACACTTAGATTACTATAAGAATTAAGTAAATGTTCACAGCGTATTCAATAGAAAGGGCATGGTTAATAAAATGGTTTTATTAGAAATCAATAATATAAGAAAAAATTTTGGCAAATTAGAAGTACTTAAGAATATTTCGCTTTCTGTAAATGAAGGTGAGATTGTATCAATTATAGGACCTTCGGGTTCGGGTAAGTCAACATTACTGAGATGTGCCACAATGCTTGAGAAAATGGACGGCGGTGACCTGATTTATATGGGTGAGCATGCCGCCACAAATAATTATAGAAATGTGTCTGTTTATTCAAAGAAGAAAGATTTAAAGAGAATACAGGGATATTTTGGATTAGTATTCCAGAATTTCAATTTGTTTCCACATTATACAGTGCTTAAAAATCTTATGGACGCACCAATTCATGTTCAGAAGCGTGATAAGTCAGAGGTTCGGAGTGCATGTCTCGATTTATTAAAACGAATGGGACTAGAAGAAAAAGCAGAGGCATACCCGTGCCAGCTCTCAGGAGGGCAGCAGCAGCGTGTATCTATAGCAAGAGCGCTCGCCATGAATCCTAAGATACTCTTCTTCGATGAACCGACATCAGCTCTTGACCCGGAACTTACAGGAGAGATTCTCAAGGTCATCAAAGAACTTGCAGAAGAACATATGACTATGGTGATAGTTACACATGAAATGAGTTTTGCAAGAGATGTGTCCAATCGTGTAATATTTATGGAGAATGGTTATATAGTAGAGGACGGAACGCCTGATGAGGTAATCATTAATCCTAAGAACCAGAGAACAAAAGAATTCTTAAGCAATTTTAGTAATTAGAATACTCAATAATAGTGATAAAATTAGGAATCCGGGACAAAATGAAATGTGTCTGTTAAGTAATGACAGATATAAATTATTTTGTCCGGTTTTTGTTTAAAGGAGAATGATGATAAAATGAGTAATACAATAACAACTATGACAGAAGCGGACAGAGACGATGTGTGCAAAATGATGAGGGATTTTTATAATTCACCATTAGTATTGAGCAATGGCTCGGAAGAAATATTTAACAGTGATATAGATAACTGCATTAACGGATGTCCATATCTGGAAGGTTATATGTTTAAGGATGGACAAACAGTTCAGGGATATGCAATGATTGCAAAAAGTTTTTCAACAGAATTTGGAAAGACATGTATCTGGATAGAAGATATTTATATTAAATCCGAATATAGAGGAATAGGTATAGGTGGTCAGTTTTTTGAATTAATTGAGAAAAAGTACCCTGATTCAATATTTAGATTAGAAGTCGAGGCAGAAAATGAAAAGGCCATTAAAATGTATGAAAAGTGTGGATATGAGATTATACCGTATATGGAAATGATTAGAAAATAAAATGAATTGTAAGAAAATGCAACTATTTCTTGACAATACAAGATTTCAACAGTACAATGTAGTTGTTACACACACGCTTTAAACTGCTAAAGTAAAACAAATAAAGTAATAATATCTATAGAAACTTATAACTGTGGAAACCTGTATGGTTTAGGAATGGAGGCAGAAATGATTATAGATACACACGCTCATATTACAGAGACGCTGGGCTTTTATATGACAGAAGAAATGGTTATAGAAATGATGGAAAAGTACCATCTTCCTATGGTAAGCCATACTGGCGGATGTGAAGAGGCATCACCGAAATATGTGTACAACATGGCGAAAAAATATCCCGGTGTTAATTTTATAATGGCACATATGGGACTTGGAACTGATAATAAAGAAGCAGTTGACTTAATGGCAAAAGCAGATAACCTGTATGCAGATACGACATGGGTTCCTGTAAGTACTACTGTTGAAGTAATCAGGCGATATGGCAGTAAACGTGTAATGTTTGGAAGTGACAGTCCGATAGACGGCGTGGACACTTATGACTGTAATAAGAATGGTGAACCTTCTTTGTACCGTGAATATTTTAATGGGATAGAGAAAATCATCGGACATAGGGCATATGAAGATTTAATGTATAAAAATGCAATAAGAATCTTTAATATAGACAAAAAAATGTAACAGTTAGAACTTTGGTTCTGAACAGTTGTAAAGAAAATATATTATTAAAAGGAGCAAATGTATAATGGAAGAAAGTAAAAGTATAATGAATTTCAGACCTGAAATCAAGATTTTGGACGCAACATTAAGAGATGGAGGATTGGTTAACAATTTCTATTTTACAGATGAATTTGTAAAAGATTTATATAAAGTAAATGTTAAAGCCGGTGTAGACTATATGGAATTCGGCTACAAGGCTTCTAAGGAGATATTTGATGTAAATAAATTTGGAAAATGGAAGTTCTGTGATGAAGGTGATATAAGAGATATAGTAGGTGATAATGTAAGTGATATGAAGATTTCCGTAATGGCAGATGTGGGAAGATGCGATTACAAGAATGACATTGTGAACAGAAGTGACAGTGCCGTTGATTTGATAAGAGTGGCTACATATATTAATACAATGCCGGCAGCTATTGAAATGATTGAAGATGCTGCTAAGAAAGGTTATGAAACTAACTGTAACATTATGGCTATCTCTAATGCAAAAGAATCAGATATTGACATTGCCCTTGAAATGCTTGGCAAATCCTGTGTGGATGGAATCTACATTGTAGACAGTTACGGTTCTATTTATCCTGAACAGATGAGAAACATTGCAGACAAATATCTTACAGTAGGAGAGAAATATGACAAACAGATAGGTATTCATGCGCATAATAACCAGCAGCTGGCATTTGCTAATACAATAGAATCTGTAGCAAGAGGTGTTAATCTCTTAGATGCGACAATGAGCAGTATGGGAAGAGGAGCAGGAAACTGTTCAATGGAATTATTACTCGGTTTCCTTAAGAATCCAAAGTATAATTTATTCCCGGTACTTCAGTTTATCGAAAAGCATATTGTAAAACTTCAGCAGGAAGGTGTTGCATGGGGGTATGACATACCATACCTTTTAACCGGACGTTTGAACCAGCACCCATCAGCAGCTATTGATTTCACAAAAGAAGAAAGAAAAGATTATGCGGAATTCTATCAGTGGCTGTTAGAGAGAGAATAATGTAAAAGAAATTAATCTTAGGAGTTTATTTTTTAGAGATTTACAATAAATCAAGACTTGTCGAATAATGTCGAATGGTATTTCTTGACATTTTAAGTCATTATCTGTATGATAATAGGAAAATTAAGGAAAAGATTATAGGCAAACCTAGGGAAACTTAGGGACGCAAAGCCAGAGTCTACAATATTATTGGGATTACTAAAGAGTTATGACATGCATATTATTATGATAGTTCGGTTGCAGCGATTTTTTTTCGTTGCAACTTTTTTAAGTTAGTAGGAATACATAAAGTTGAAGCAGGTAAGTCCGCTTCGTACTATAAAGATGTAGGATAGCGTAAAGAACGGAGGAAGATTATGAAGAGAAAAAAGCTGCTTGCAGAATCTTAAGCAGACGGGCGGCACAATGACATCAATAAATATTGCTTTTGATAAGGCAGAAGACAACATGGACGTCTGTGGTTACTACATATACTGTGACGGTGAAAAAGTGGGTGAAACTACAGGTGTATTAACATATAAAGATAAAAATCTAGAAGAAAATAAAGTATATGAATATAGCGTAAAGGCATTTGATGAATCAGGAAATATAGCAGAAAATAGTAAAAGCGTTAAGACATATGTGACAAAAACTAAGATAAGCAGTATAAGTCCGTCAGATAATACAGTAATGGGCGGAATAAAAGAAACCATAAGAATAAGTGCGGAGGACAGAGGCAACAACAGCAGTTTTACCGTTAACCTGTCATACAGACATAGGGATGGCGACTGGATTGAATTATGCAAAGACATTATACTTAGCCGCAGTTATGGCAGTACATTTGAGGGTTCCTATGTATGGGATATGAGTGGTTTAACAGATGACGGTTCATATGACCTTAAGGTTTTTAACCGGATTATGGCATGGAGCGGCATGGAATTTCATAATATGGGGATTAATGTATGCGGTGTTGATGTTGGCAGAAAAATTGTTTTTAAGTAAATATATTGAAAAATCAAAAATCTTGCGCCATATATATGTAATGCTTATGGTTATTATTGGATTTGTGATATTTAATGCGTCATCTATGTCACAGGCAGTGTCCGACATTGCAGGAATGATACCACATGGAAAATATCCGCTGGTTAACGAAGAATTTATATTTTATCTTAAAAATAATATACTTGTTCTGATATTTGCCATAATCGGAGCGACACCGGTTATTAAAATAATAGTAAATAAATTGAGCAGTAAAAACAGCATTAAAAAGATATGTAATCTATTAGAACCTATACTGCTTCTTGTGATTTTAATTATTATTACAGCGTATCTTGTAGATGGTTCTTTTAATCCATTTCTTTATTTCGGATTTTAAGGAGACGAGCAATTATGAATTCAAATATTAAAAAACGAGTAATTATGAATTCAAATATTAAAAAACGAGTAATTACGAATTCAAATATTAAAAATATAGCAGTATCAGTTACAATATTTTCATTTTTAGCGGTGATGGGAATATGGATAATATTAAGGACACCTGACAGATATTCTGAAAGCGAACGAAGATTGTTAGCCTCTAAACCTGCATTAGAATTAGAGAATATTACTGATGGAAAATATATGAAGGAATTAGCAGCAAGGCAGATTTTATGGAGTTAATCGATATAAGAAACCAGCTGTGTTTAGAAGATTATTATAGGACAGATACTCACTGGAAACAGGAATATATAGTAAATGCAGCACCTCTAATATTCATAGAGAATCCTAAGGCAGATACCGATAAAGAACTTATAATATTCAGAGATTCATTCGGAAGCAGCATTGCACCATTGCTGTTAAGCGGATATAAAAAAGTTACTCTTGTTGATACAAGATATATACAGAGTCAGGCAATCGGAAACTTTATAGAATTTAAGGACCAGACTGTGTTATTCCTATATAGTACACTGATATTGAATAATAGTATGGTATTCAAATAGAGTTTGCAAAGAGCAGGGTTAAAGCTATAACTAATGTTGTTATTTGGCTAATTCATTCCTCATAAAAATCCCTTTGCATATTTATAAAAATGATGTAAAATTGATGAAATAACGTATCAGACATCAAGGAGGACATCATGAGAAAAATCGGAAAATCACTATTACTTGTTTTAGTAGCAATGATATGGGGAATAGCATTTGTGGCACAGAGTTCGGGAATGGATTATGTAGGTCCGTTTACATATAATTGTGTGAGAATGCTGCTGGGAGGAATTGTACTTATTCCGCTGATTATGGTAATGGATTCTAAAAAAAGTGAAGAAGAGAGATTAAAATTAAAGAATAATAAGAAGACACAATTAATAGGCGGACTGTGTTGTGGAACAGCACTTTTTACCGGTTCAATACTTCAGCAGTTTGGAGTGAAATACACGACAGTTGGAAAAGCAAGTTTTATTACGGCAATGTACATCGTGCTTGTACCGATACTTAGTGTCTTCCTTAAGAAGAAGGTATCAAAACTTGCAGGATTAAGTGTTGTTATTGCGGTGGCAGGTTTTTATATGCTTTGTTTAAGCGGAAATGCAAGTCTTGCAAGAGGAGATGGATTGGTACTTGTATGTGCATTGTGTTTTTCTATACATATAATTGTAATAGACCATTTTTCGCCGCTTGTTGACTGCATAAGAATGTCATGTATGCAGTTTTTTATAGGAGGAATTCTATCAGGAATTGGAATGTTCATTTTTGAAAATCCGTCGTTATCAGGTATATGGGATTGCAGAATAGAAATTGGATATGCAGGAATAATGTCATGTGGTGTTGCATATACATTACAGATAGTGGCGCAAAAAGATGTAAATCCTACAGTTGCCTCATTATTGATGAGTTTAGAGTCAGTGTTTGGTGCAATAGCAGGTTATATAATCCTTGGTGAGGTATTTACAAAGCGACAGCTGATTGGCTGCGTAATAATCTTTGCAGCAGTAATTATGGCACAGCTGCCGGCAAAACAGAAGGCAGATATTAAAGCAATTAATCAGATGTAATACTTGTCGCAGCTTCAAGTGAAACAGTCAGTAGATATCAAAAATGTTTGAAAACAGAATCTTTTGCTAAATTGACGAACATATCTAAAACATCTAAAACTTGGTATCATAAAATATATGTAATAAAATTAAATAGACCTATTAAAATGCACAAATATATGTTAAAACAAGACATAAATTTGTGCATTTTTAATACATTTTTATATAAGAATGGAGGTATTTATGCTGCAACAAAGCGAAACAAAACACATTGATGACATTTTAGCGTCGCATGATTACAATGCGAATCAGGTAATTGCCATTATGCAGGAGGTACAAAAAATTTATCATTACCTTCCGGAGGAAACACTTTGCTACATTGCGAAAAAGATTAACATTAGTGAGGCAAAAATCTATGGAGTGGCAACATTTTATGAGAACTTCTCTCTGGAACCAAAAGGAAAGTATGTTATTAAAGTATGTGACGGAACAGCCTGTCATGTACGAAAATCCATTCCGATTTTGGAAGAATTCAGAAATAGATTAGGTGTAACTAAAGAGAATCCTACCACAAGTGATATGAAGTTTACGGTTGAGACAGTGTCCTGCCTTGGCGCATGCGGATTGGCACCGGTCTGTACAGTTAATGATGTGGTTCATCCTGCCATGACACCTGAAAAGGTGCAGGAGTTAGTAGCCGCACTTAAGAGGGAGGAGGGGTTAGAAAATGAGAATTAATACCAGAGAAGAACTAATACAGAAGAGAAGTGAGTATAAATGTTATTTAGAAAGACAGAGAAAGCAGATACTTGTGTGTGCAGGAACCGGCTGTGTGGCTGGCGGTGCACTTAAGATATATGACAGGTTAAAGAAATTAATAGAAGAAAATGGACTTAAGTGTAATGTGGGTTTAGAAAAAGAACCACATGATGACAGTATCGGAATTAAGAAAAGCGGATGTCATGGATTTTGTGAAATGGGACCGCTGCTTAAGATTAATCCACAGGGCTGGCTTTACACCAAAGTTAAGCTAGAAGATTGTGAGGAAATTGTAGAACAGTCTGTTTTAAAAGATGAGGTAGTAGGCAGACTTGTATACAAGGATAAAGAAGGAAAACCATATGTAAAGCAGGAAGAAATTCCTTTTTATAAACAGCAGACCAGAATTGCCCTTGAACACTGTGGACAGATTAATGCTGAATCAATAAAGGAATACATAGCAGAAGATGGTTATATGGCTGTGGAGAAAGCATTATTTGATATGACTTCTGAAGATATTGTAGACGAGATAACAGATTCATCACTTCGTGGACGAGGAGGCGGAGGTTTCCCTACCGGAAGAAAATGGGCGCAGGTGCTTAGACAGACAGAGCTGGAGAAATATGTCGTATGTAATGGCGATGAAGGGGACCCGGGAGCATTTATGGACCGTTCCATGATGGAGGGAGAACCACATAGAGTTATAGAGGGAATGCTCATTGCGGGAATTGCTACAAAGTCACATCACGGATATATATATGTGCGTGCAGAATATCCGCTTGCGGTTGAAAGACTTTCCATGGCAATTTCCAAGGCAGAAGAAAAAGGATTGTTAGGAAAAAATATTCTGAATTCGGGATTTGATTTTGATTTGAAAATCAGTCAGGGTGCAGGAGCATTTGTATGTGGTGAGGGCAGCGCACTTACAGCTTCTATTGAAGGTAATCGCGGTATGCCAAGGGTGAAACCGCCAAGAACTGTTGAACATGGACTATTTGATAAGCCGACCGTACTTAATAATGTGGAGACATTTTGTAATGTACCTCCGATTATTTTGAATGGGGCAGACTGGTACAAGCAGTTTGGACCAGAGAACAGTCATGGAACCAAAGCATTTGCCCTTACCGGAAATGTTAATAATACAGGACTTATAGAAGTGCCGATGGGAACAACTCTTCGTCAGGTTATATTTGATATTGGCGGTGGCGTTAAGGATGGCGAGTTTAAGGCTGTGCAGATAGGCGGACCATCGGGAGGATGTTTGTGTATCAGTGCCACGGAAGACCATCTGAATATGAAACTTGATTTTGACTCTCTTAAGAAAGTGGGAGCAATGATTGGTTCCGGCGGACTTGTAGTCATGAATGATAAGAGCTGTATGGTGGAAGTGGCAAGGTTTTTTATGAATTTCACCCAGAATGAATCATGCGGAAAATGTGTTCCATGTAGGGAAGGCACAAAGCGAATGCTCGAACTTCTTACGGACATTACAGAAGGCCGTGGTACTATGGAACATATTGAATTATTAGAAGAATTATCAGAGACAATATCGGCTACGGCATTGTGTGGATTAGGTAAAACTGCCGCATCACCTGTTGTCAGTACCTTGAAATATTTCAGAGACGAATACATAGCCCATGTAGTAGATAAAAAATGTCCTTCCGGTCAATGTAAGGCATTAGTTTCACTGAAAATCAATCCGGACTTGTGCAAGGGCTGTACACTCTGCGCAAGAAATTGTCCTGTGGGAGCCATAACCGGCAAAGTGAAAGAGCCACACGTAATAGATACTGATAAATGTATCAAATGTGGTGTCTGTCAAGGCAATTGTAAATTTAATGCAATTACTAATAATTAGTGCAACTGGCATGGAAAAGGAGCAATGAAATGAGTGAAAATTTGTCTAAATATATGATTATAGATGGTATTCGAGCGGAATTTGATGACGAGAAAAATATCTTGCAGGTAATTCAGAAAGTGGGAATTCATGTGCCTACATTCTGCTATTATTCGGATTTATCCATATATGGTGCCTGCAGAATGTGTGTTGTGGAGGATGAGAGAGGAAGTATACTTGCATCATGTTCCACACCGCCTAAAGATAAAATGGTTATTAGGACTAACACACCAAAACTGCATCAGCACAGAAAGATGATTTTGGAATTGCTATTGGCGGCACATTGCAGAGATTGTACTATTTGCGAAAAAAATGGTAAGTGCAGACTACAGCTGTTAGCAGGAAGGTTTGGTCTTACTGAAATAAGATTTAAAAATACTAATGAGCATTTAGATATTGATGATTCATCTGCATCAGTAGTGAGAGACCCTTCAAAATGTATCCTCTGCGGTGACTGTGTGAGAATGTGTAATGAAGTACAGAATGTTGGTGCCATCGATTTTGCCAATCGTGGAGCAGATATGATAGTAAGTCCTGCATTTGGAAGAAAATTAGCTGAAACAAATTGCGTTAACTGTGGTCAGTGTGCGGCGGTCTGTCCGACCGGAGCAATTACTGTGAAGAGTGACGTTAAAAAGGTATGGAAAGCCATATATAATCCTAAAAAGCGCGTAGTAGTCCAGATTGCACCGGCAGTAAGAGTCGCACTTGGTGAAGAATTTGGTTTAGAGCCGGGTGAAAATTCCATCGGTAAAATATTTACAGCCATAAGAATGCTTGGTGTAGACAATGTATTTGATACATGTGTAGGTGCAGATTTAACTATTATGGAGGAAACAGAGGAATTGGCAGAGAGATTAAGTACGGAACACAAGTATCCGTTATTTACGTCCTGCTGTCCTGCATGGATAAGATATGTGGAAACAAGACATCCTGAATTAATGGAAAATGTATCGACTTCTAAATCTCCAATGGAGATGTTTGGAGCAGTATTAAAAGAATATTATAAGCCGGCAGATATTGAGACGGATGTGGAAACCGTATCAGTTGCCATAATGCCTTGTACAGCTAAGAAATATGAGGCGGCAAGGGAAGAATTCATAAGAGACGGAAGAAAAGATGTGGATTATGTTCTTACCACAAAAGAATTAGTCTATATGATTAAAGAAATTGGAATCCAGTTTGACGAAATAGAGTCTGGCGCTCCGGATATGCCATTTTCCATTTCATCAGGAGCTGGGGCGATATTTGGTGTAACAGGTGGTGTTACTGAGGCAGCACTTAGAAAATTATCATCTAAGAAAACAAATTCAGAACTTAAAGATATAGAATATTCAGGTGTTCGTGGACTAGATGGAATTAAGGCAGCCGAAGTAGCTTTAGGTAATAAGATTGTAAGAATTGCAGTAGTAAGCGGACTTGGAAATGCAGAAAATTTGATTCAGAAAATCGAATCGGGAGAAGAGCATTTTGATTTCGTAGAAGTAATGGCATGCCCTTATGGCTGTATAGCCGGGGCAGGACAGCCGTTTAGCCATAAGGCAGATAAAGCTAACAGGGCAAAAGGAATGTACAACGTGGATAAGCAGGCAAGTATTAAACGCTGTGAGGATAATCCTGTTGTAGCAAACCTTTATGACGGACTATTAAAAGGCAGAGTACATGAATTGCTTCACCGTGTATAAGATAGAGTAATTAAGTGAAATATATAATTTATGATATTATTAATCAGATTGCCGGGGAGATTCGTCTTTCTATGCTATGATAATAAGATTTTCTAAGTATCTGATTAAGTTTTAATATTTATGACACAACCGCACCCAATCTGCCCTCCGTGGCAGTTGGTGCTTGCTTTGACATCGTGTCAAAGCATTGTTGAATATGCATCAGATACTAAGGAAATCTAAATATCTTCGCAATGCAAGATTCATTCTCCCCTGCAATCTGATGAATCTAAATATAATTTATGATATTTGACACAACATCATGGAATTCTATCTAAAGACTTATTAAAGTGTTAGAAAAATTTTTTTATTACATGAAGAATTCCATCATCATCATTTGAGTAAGTTATGAAATCAGCAGCTTCCTTAACGGCATCCCGAGCATTTTCCATGGCAACGCCGAGACCGGCAATTTCTATCATGGAGAGGTCATTGAAGCCGTCACCACAGCAAATCATCTCTTCGCTGTCAATTCCTATTGTACCGAGAAGAGTGAGAAGTGACTGCGCCTTGTCCACATTTTGAGGCATGATTTCAAGAAAAAATGGTTCAGAAAAGTAAATGCTTAAGAGAGAATTATATTTTTTCTTAAGCTTTTTCTGTACCTCTAATAGAACTTCGTGTTCTCCGGTCATAAGGCATTTATTAACCGGATAATTAACATACTCAGCAAAATTCTTCACCTTTAATAATTCAATGTGATTAATCTTACCCTCTAATTCAATATATTTATCAATCTCAGTTCCAACAATCACCTTACCTTCATCATAACTTATGATTCCCACATTAGATTCAAGCGCAGTATTATATAAATCAGGAATAACCTCTATAGGCAGAGTTTTTTGAAAAATAACCTGATTAGTTTTGCAGTCAATAATCTTGGCACCGTTAAAAGACAGAATATAACCTCCAAATTTATCAAGCTGCAATTCCCTGGCTAAGCAGATAACGCCCGGAGTTGGTCTTCCTGAAGCAAGAACTACTTTATATCCTTTTTCCTGAATATCAATAAGAGCATTGCGAGTTGGTTTAGAAATCTCCTTCTTAGAATTAGTAAGAGTACCATCAAGGTCTAAAACAATGATTTTATATTTCATATTAAAAAATCCTTTCTGTATATTTGATAAAATTTTTGTTTAGATTAGTAAATATTGTGCAGAATAAAGTGTGTCTTCTGCAATACCTTTTGCAGACTAATACTTACTCCGCCAAACAAAAATTTACAATAGAAAATAATATTTTGGCAGGAAAATCCAGCTTATATACTTTGTTACCGGAATTATTTCTGTAATATCGAAAAATATCGGGCAGAAGATTATGCTTCCGAGAACCAGTACCGGTATGAGCGCTGCAAATGCAAATGAAGTCGGAAGTATCCTGTGCAAAACAAAGCAGTAAATAGTACATATTATGGAATATGCAAGAAGTCTCATCAGTTCTAATGCAAATCCATCTGATAAACCGCTTATATGAATTCCTATCAATCCGGATAAGCAGGCTATTAGTGTAAGTGAAAATATTTCTGACATTTCACAGAAAGGCCTTGTGAACTTATCAAAGGCAGAAAATGCGCCTGTTTTGTAATCGCTATATAGATTAAAAGTACCGATAAAGGCTGCAAACATAATAAATAATGCTATAATTCCACGGATTGAAAGAAGCACATAAGAAGATATTAATCCTGTATTATCAATAATCTCATTTTCAGCGTTAACATATTCGAAAGAAAAAGTATCATCACTGTTTAAATAGTAATCATATTGTGGTCTGAGATAGGCTTTTAACGAGGTGATTTCGTCTATACCGTTAATATCAAACATTTTTTCGGAACTAATATAATCTGTAAGCTGGTTAAAGGCATATTCCGTAAATATTTCTGAAAACACATATTCATTAGTAAGCGAATCTGTAAGAGTACTTGGTGAAGTATAGATATCAACAATTTTATTTAAATCATTAGAATTTAACTTTTCACTAAAATCAGCTCTGAAGACATATCCGCATTCATATTCACCTGAAGCAACTTTATCATTTAACTCTTTTATATTATTACATTTTTCAAAAACAATGCTGTCATATTTAGTAAAAAGGTTATTACAGATATTTGCTGTAGTTTCATCAGAAGATTCATTATATATGCCAACCTTAATGGTTATGTCTGTCGTTTTAATTGACGATTTAAATAAGTAACACAGAACAGGCATTAAAAGCAGAATAATTATAAAAGATATTTTCTTAAACCCACGCTTTACAAATAATGCATTACAGAGAATGATTTTCTTCATTAACATTCACCTCGTTTTCCGGAGGACTTAAGCAGAATAAAATGAAATTCTGTAGATAAAACTCCAAGAATTATGAAACCACATGTATAGAGTAATAATTTGATAATATTTCCGGTAAATAATCCACCTGTAAAGATGGTGCCTATTATATTTAAAATATACGTTGTAGGAAGGTATTCTGCTATCGTACTGAAGATATCAGGAAGTATTATAGACGGAATAAATGCACCTGATATGAATGAAGATACTATAACTAATACGAAGTGCAGCAAAATGGAACTGTATTTATTAAAGAGTATACTGCTTATACAACAGGTAACGGATGCACAGCACATACATATGAATATTCCGTTTAGTAATATATTAGTAAGGCTAAGAGATAAGCCGATACTTTTATATGAATTGACAGCATACAGTAAAAACATTCCAATGGCAAATAAAATATATAATATGGCAAATGTGCTTATAAAATGCGTTATGGTCTGTGATATGGCTCCGATACCATTTCGTTGTAATTTAAGAGAAATCAGATTATCAGTATCCTTAGTTTTGAGTATAAAGACACAGCCTAATAAAAGCAGAATAAGCATAACACCGGATGCTATGTAGTAGTCAGCAGTGCTAAGACTTCCTGTTGCATATACTTTATGACGTTCGAAAAATTTCTCTCTTGCAAATGCCTTGCCAAGATAAGTGAGATTGAGTTCTTTGTTTGCTTTATCCTCATATTTGAGGGCATTATTTTCTTTGTAATAGTCATGAAGGACATATATACCGGATTGTGCTGATTGAAGTGAGGTCTGGGCGGCACGTGTCAATTCAGAAATTATCATGCTGTATATTGATTTGGCAGATGAAAAATGTATGGATATCGGATAATTTTCACCGTCCATCAGACTGTCCATGAATCCTTTTGGAATAATAATACAGCAGACTGCATCATCATTTTTCACCATTTCTAAAGCATTATCATAATCGGAGTCAACTATATTGCATACAGAATTAATACTTTTGGATTGCCTTAGGGTTGAAACAATAAGTTTAGTCATTTCAGAATCATCTTCGGAGGTAAACACAATAGTTTTCTTTTCGTTTATTGAGATGCCTGAATACAGAAGCTTGCCGGCACAAAAAACAATTGCCCCAACCACCAGGGATAGGGCAATTGTTCCAAGTAAAATCTGTGGTATTAATTTAAATTTTCTTTTTAATTCTAATTTTATATAAATCAATTTATTCATATCTGCCATCCATTTAATCAGCTATATCCTTAATTAAAAATTCGTATATTTTATCTAAAATTTCTGAAGCTTCGCTGTCGGATAAATCGCTTATGACAACATTGCTGCCTGAAGGTTCTGTAATATCAGGCTTAGATGTAGAAATAGAAAAGTTTCCGCTAAGTGCCATTATATTTGTGTATCCGTCAATAATAGAAAAATTGTCTAGTACAAAGTCAAAAGATTTTCCATTTGATATATTTTCAAATGTACCCATTAAAGAAAATGTTAAGTCAGAGTTAGCATTCGCAATAATGGAATATTCGCCATTTGAACTGTCAAACTCCTCAGAAACAGACATTGTCAAAATCGGTGAAGTATCTTCGCTGACTGTAATGTCATGAGTAGTAACAGTATTAGAATCAGCCATATCTTTTGTTCTGTCGTATATCATTGTATAGTTATTATTGCCGGATAATAGAGAAAGTGTAAAGGTCATGCTGTCAGCCGGATTTTCATGGTCATAACTGTCAATTGCAAAATCAATCGAAACGGGCGTGTCGTTAAAACTTATTTCATTTGAACTTTCAAAACCTGTAAGTAAGCCCGAGGCATTTTTCCATATGGTAAATGTTATTTCTCCGGAGTAAAATTCAGGTATAATTGTGCCAATTAATTTTAAATTCTGTTTGATGGATTTGAGTTCATCATCAGTATAAAGTGTTGGAATTTGTTTTGACAATTCCTTATTATCAAACGAAACAGAAAGTAACTTAGCAATAAAAAGTTCGATGCTTTCTTCGCTTATTGTATATGTTATACCTTTATTGCCGTCAGAGTCATCTTTCGACTGTTCAGAAGTAATACCGGATAGTATCTTTTTATAATCATCAGGATATGTCTCTTCAATAGCGTAAATATATATGCTTATTATGTCACACGAACCAGTCTGTGGCGAATTGCCGGCAAAGAGATTACTGCTTTGACTTGAAATGGCATATAGAAGCTGTGCTAACTCGGAATATGACAAATCTGAATCATCTGTCATTGAATTAAGATATAATTTATTGAATTTATCATAGTTAACAACATATGTATTTTCTGCAAAAGATGGAATCTTAAATTTAATATTACTATCATTAAAAAAACTCTGGATAGAATAAATGGCAGCATTTCTATAAGAAAGATTCAGATTTGAGGAAATTTCTTTTGATTTTGCATTATGGTTAAATGCATAATCAAGAATAACGCCGCTAAGATTTTCGTCATTTCCGCAGTTATCAATCTTAAGAGAAGCGGATAACTGACCATGAGATTTATAAAGTGTATCTGTTATCTCTTTAGAGCCGAGAACTTCATCAATAGGAGAAGAGAAATTAAACAATCCGGAAAAAAGAGATTCCCTGTCTGCAAGACTTGATTTTTTGCTGTCAGATTTACCATTGTTTAGGACATATACAATTCCACCTGTAATTACTGCAAGAAGAATACAAACTATCAAAATAGGAATAAAAGTCAGCTTCTTTTTAGGCTTGCTTTCCTTAGAATTGTTAGAAGATGAGTTATTAACAGCAATGGTACTATCATTAACTATAGTATTTATGCCGTCAGAGATGTTATCAGATGTAGCATTTCTATTAACAGAATTGTCATCAACAACAGTTTCTATGCCGCCAAACTCAGCCTCAATTTCAGTTCCCGGATTATCGGAAATCTTTTCGGTTGTATTTTCCAAGGTACTAGAAGTTTCTTCCTGTGTATTATCAATGGTGCTAGAAGTTTCTTCATCGGATTCAGGTTTTGTAATAGTCTGGAAGAAAATATTACTTATGGAATCAGAAGCATTTGCATTAATATTATTGTTATCTTCGTTATTATTTTTTTTCATTTTAATCCTCATTTCTAAATTGTGATTATAATAATTTAACTAATTCTTCGTCTTTAAGTTTCGCATCAATATTGGTAAGATGATTGTCCTTTAATAAGAAAAGTTTGTTGCATATCGATAATTCATTCTGGTCATGTGAAACTACAATAACCGAACCATTTAACTTAGAAGTATAATAGTTCATATAATTTCTTATGTCAAATTTGCCTGCAATATCTAAGGCAGCACCGGGTTCATCAAGTATCAGTAACGAAGGCTTATTTAAGAGTGCTATGGCGATACTAAGTCTTTTCTTCATGCCGCCGGACATCTTTGCAACTGTTTTATTAATAAATTCTTCAATGCCAAGTTCATTCAGAATACCTTCCTTCAGTTCAGCTGTTAAATCCTTTCTGCTTCCTTTGTACCAAAGTCTTAAGTTATCCATGGCGCTGAGTTCTGCAATAAGAGGATTTTCCTGTGGAACATAACTGATATAGCGGGAGGTAGTTTTTGGTGAAGAAGTAATATCTTTGCCATCTAAAAGAATTTCACCTTTATCCGCCTTATACAGTCCGCTTATTATAGAAAGAAGAGTAGTTTTTCCACTTCCGTTAGCACCCACAATACCTATACAGTCACCGGGATTAATGGTCAGACTGACATCTTTAAGTACATGATGTCTGCCATAACGTTTATTAATTTCCTTAATTTCTATCATAGTAGTAATTATCCTTTTTTTGATATCTTAGACGTTGGGGTCAAATATATATAATTACGATATTATTCATCATATTGAACAAAAGATTCGTCTTGCTGTGTTATGATAATAAGATTTTCTAAGTATCTGATTAAGTTTTAATGTTTATGACGCAACCGCACCAAATCCGCTATCCATAGCGGTTGGTGCTTGATTTGA
>CAZQRO010000016.1:0-29546 GCA_964595785.1 uncultured Eubacterium sp. | reverse complement strand
CTTGAATAATAAAGGTTTTGAAAGAAAAATAGGGGTGTCAGACTTGACACTACCAAATTTTAAAGAGAGGTTCATTAATGTAAAAAATGGATTTTCAAGAATTAATGTGAAAATTCGTTCTGATGAAGAGACAGAATTAAACGGAAGAGGACCTGATATAAATTCAGATGAATCAGATGAAATATTTTGTCAGTTATCAAAACTTAATAATGGAGATATTCTTGTACTTGCAGGCAGTATACCGGAGGTTCTTCCGAATAATATTTACAGAAATATAATGATGGCTGTTAAGGATAAAGATATAATGATTATTGTAGATACTACTGTTGAATACGAAGCATTAGATGATGAGCCTGTTAATCTTTTATTTATTATTGCAGCTAATAATGATAGTGGCAGCGCGCATATTGACATATTAAGTAAATTGTCAGGAATGCTTATGAATGAGGAATTTACTTCTGCATTAAAACAGGCAGAATCACCTGAAGAATTTTTAAGAATAATTGATGAGGCAGAAACTAAAAGAGATGCAAAAGATAGAAGTATAAAGGAATCTGAAACGGAACGTCAGATAAGCATTCTGGCGGTTACGGGCTGTCCAACCGGAATTGCGCATACATTTATGGCTGCTGAGTCAATTGAAAAGGCTGCAAAGGCAAGTGGATGTAGGGTAAAGGTAGAAACAAGAGGTTCAGGAGAACACTTTTCTTCTTCAGAAGATGCAGATTCAGGTATCGGACACCGTATATATATACATCTTATGAATGGTGTTTCACATATGCTTCCGTTTGTAGTTGGCGGTGGAATTCTTATAGCAATTGCTTTTCTTATAGATGGATTTTTAGTAGATATAAATGCTCTTAGTGAGGCAGAGAGAGCAAACTTTGGTTCAATAACGAGTGTTGCAGCAACATTTAAAGAAATTGGCGATATGGCATTTAAGTTCATGCTTCCTATACTTGCCGGTTTTATTGCAATGAGTATTGCAGACAGACCGGGACTTGCAGTAGGTGTAGTAGGTGGAGCAATTGCGGCAAATTGGACATCAGGTTTTCTTGGAGCCTTGGCAGCCGGATTTTTAGCGGGATATATTGTTAAATTGCTTCAGGTTGTATTTGCAAAGATTCCAAAATCACTAGAGGGTCTGAAACCGGTGTTGATATATCCGTTGGTTGGCATTCTTTTGTGTGGTCTGGCAATGAATTATACAATAGAGCCGATAGTCGCAGAAAATTATAATATAATGGCAGCAGTTATGATTGGTGGAATGGTTCCGACATGTGCAATTGCACTTTCGACATTATTATTCAAGAAAAAATATACTGTAGAAGAACGTAAATCGGGACCGGCTAACTTTATTATGGGTCTTGCATTTGTTACTGAAGGTGCAATTCCGTTTGCAGCATCAGATCCACTTTACGTAATTCCGTCATGCATTGTTGGAGCTGCTGTGTCAGGAGCCCTTTCTATGGCATTCAGGTGTACATTAATGGCACCTCATGGAGGAATATTTGTATTTCCGGTTGTAGGTAATGCATTACTATACCTGCTGGCATTAGTAATAGGAACAGTTGTAAGTGCTTTACTGCTTGGATTACTTAAGAAGAATAAAACTTAAATATGCTTTTGAACAGCTTTTGAACAACCATCTGCCTGACCTTGACACATATATCTCTCAATGATATAATTATTTAGCACATTGAAAATTTCATATTTATATTCTGACTAACATAATTTTCTTCATTTAGCGCCAGTACCTGCAATGCAGGTTGACGAGGTGGAGGGTAATCGAAAATTCGGCGGATGCCCTTCCGTATGTTCCGATGCGATATATATTGGCAAATATGCAGATAACTGCAAAACAAATTCAATATAGCGGAAAAATGAATTAACAGGACTAATAGAGAATAATAATAATAATAATAGATAACTGTTTGAACTTAAATACGAACAGTTATAAAAATAGAAAAGTGAGGAACAATTATGTGTGGAATAGTTGGATATACAGGTAAAAACCCAGTTCAGGAAAGAATCTTAGACGCATTGGAATTATTAGAATATCGTGGATATGACAGTGCAGGAATGGCAGTATTGAATGATGAAACAGGCAGTGTTAAAGTTCGCAAATGTGCCGGAAGAGTGGCAGATTTACGTAAAGTTTGTGAGAAAGACAAAAGCAATGCTGTTTGTGGAATAGGTCATACCAGATGGGCAACTCATGGTGGTGTAAGTGATGAGAATGCACATCCCCACAGATGTGGAAATGTAACCATTGTACATAATGGAATCATTGAGAATTACGAAGAATTAAAAGATCATTTTATGCTGCATAAAGAACTAGTGTCAGAGACAGACTCGGAAATTGTGGCAGGAGTGTTAAACAGATTCTATAAAGGTAATCCGCATGAGGCAATTATTGAGACTGTCAAGTATTTAAAGGGAACATTTGCATTAGTAATTCTGTTTGATGACCAGCCGGATGTTATTTATGCAATACGTAACGTAAGTCCGATTGTTGCTGCTTATAGTGAAGAAGGAACAATGTTAGCATCTGATGTGGTTGCTTTAGGCAGTCATGCAGATAAATATATGGTAGTTCCGGAATATCAGATTTTGGAATTGCATAAGGACAGAATTGATTTATTTGATTTAGACGGCAGGAAGACAGAATCAGAATTTCTTGAAATTGACTGGGATACAACTAGAGATGGCAAGGGAAAGTATCCGTTTTATATGGAGAAAGAGATTATGGAGCAGCCTGAGGCGTTAGAAAATGCCATTTCAAGCCGTATTACAGATAGTAAAATTGATTTGACCAGTGATGGCGTTCCTGATGAGATTTTGAAAAACTGTAATAGAATATGTGTAATTGCATGTGGTACTGCAATGCATGCAGGTCTTGCCGTTAAATCAATTGTCCGTTCTAAACTTCATATGCTCATGGATGTTGAATACGCATCGGAATTTATGTATTCAGACCCGGTTATTGATGAGAAAACACTTGTATTGGCACTTTCACAATCAGGTGAAACAATTGATACATTAGAAGCACTTAAATATGCAAGAAGGCAAGGTGCAAAGAGTATTGCAGTCATTAATGTAAAAGGTTCTTCCATTGCAAGAGAGAGCGATTATGTGATGTATACATCAGCAGGACCAGAGATAGCAGTGGCAAGTACTAAAGCATATACAACTCAGGTGGCTGTTTTAATGATGCTGATTGGCAGAATGGCAAAAGTCAGAGGTGTATTTGATGAAAACGCCGAAAAACAATATATTGAAAATTTACATCGTGTACCGGGAGCGGTTAAAATAATTTTAGACCAGAAACACGATATTCATAAGATTGCCAGAGAATTGTTAGATGCAAAGAGTACATTTATGCTTGGCCGTGGTCTGGACTATTCGGTTTTACTTGAAGGTGCGTTGAAATTAAAGGAAATCTCATATATTCATACAGAAGCATATGCTTCAGGTGAATTAAAGCATGGAACAATTGCATTAATTACTGAGAAAACACCCGTAATTGCTGTAGTAACACAGGAAAAACTTATGGGCAAGGAAATCTCTAACATCAGAGAGGTGCAGTCGCGTGGTGCTCATGTGGTGGTTTTTGTTAAAGAGTCAATAACACTTAATGAATCAGATTATGCATCGGTATTTACATTGCCGGCATTGTCAGATGAATTTATGGTATTTCCTGCGGCAGCAGCATTACAGATTTTAGCTTACTATGTATCTATGGATAAAGGATTAGATGTTGATAAGCCAAGAAATCTTGCTAAAGTTGTAACGGTAGAGTAGAATAGAAATTTGTAAATTCTCAGAGATTAAATGCGAACAGTGAGTGGTATTTAAAAATGAATTAAAAAGTGAAGAGAATTAAGTTTAGCAGAATATAAGTATATTAAAAATGTGCATTAATATGTAAACAGTTTTGGCATTATTTTTTAGTGCCAAAACTGTTTTTTTATTAGTTGCAAAGGTAAAGAGAAAATAGTTATAATATGCTTATAAGAAATGACTGGCCGGTCATACAGGGAATTACATATAAACTAAATTTGCAGGAAAACATGTTTAGAGAAAAGCGAGGTATGACAATTAAAGAAAAAGTACAAAAGTTTGGGCGGGCACTGAGTGCCATGGTAATGCCGAATATTGGTGCCTTTATTGCATGGGGACTGATTACAGCATTATTTATGGAAACAGGATGGCTTCCTAATGGCACATTGGCAAAATTAATTAAACCAATGTCAACAATGCTGCTGCCACTGCTGATTGCCTATACAGGTGGTAAAAATGTATGGGGTGAACGTGGTGGTGTTATAGGTGCATTAGCAACAATAGGTGTTTTGGTAGGGTCAGATATTCCAATGTTTATTGGAGCAATGATAATGGGACCGCTTGCAGCATGGATACTTAAGAAATTTGACAAATTAATTGAGGGAAAAGTTAAACCGGGATTTGAAATGCTAATTAATAACTTTTCATTAGGTATTATAGGTGCAATATTATGTGCCGTTGGAATGGTTGGAATTGCACCGGTAGTCACAACCTTAAATAGTTTTATGGAAAAGGGTGTAAGTTTTTTTGTTAATCATGGTTTACTGCCTTTGACGAGTATATTTATTGAACCGGCAAAAGTATTATTTTTAAATAATGCTATTAACCATGGTATTTTATCACCGATGGGAATACAACAGGTAGAAGAAGTCGGAAAATCAATATTTTTCCTTCTGGAGGCAAATCTGGGTCCGGGACTTGGCATATTGTTAGCATATTGCCTGTTTGGAAAAGGAAGTGCAAAGAGTTCGGCACCGGGAGCAGTGATTATTCATTTCTTTGGTGGAATACATGAAATTTATTTTCCCTATATATTAATGAATCCGATTCTGTTAGTTTCTGTTATTTTAGGTGGAGCAAGTGGAATACTTGTATTTGACATATTTAATGTTGGATTAACAGCGCCTGCATCTCCGGGAAGTATTTTAGCCATTTTAGCAATGTGTGAAAAAAACAGTTATGTCGGTTTGATTCTTGGAGTGCTTGTTGCCACTATAGTTTCATTTGCGGTATCAATATTTGTTCTTAAATTTACGGGGAAGAAAAATATATCTTTAGAAGAAGCAACTGCGCAGAAAGATAGTATGAAAAAACAGTCAAAGGGTATTAATGATAATGAGACTAAGACTTTAGAAACTTCTAAAATTAATAAAATTGCATTTGCCTGTGATGCAGGAATGGGCTCAAGTGCAATGGGCGCGAGCGTATTGAAGAAGAAAATTGCGGCAGCAGGAATTCAGGGTATAGACAGTACGCTTAATTCATTTGAATTGAAATTTGCATCAAAAACAGGTTAGGGAATATGGATAGAAGGAAATAATGAAAGGAAAAATGAATTATTATCAGAATTATGTCAGGAAAAGAGCAGGATTACAGACAGGCAATAAGAATATTTCTGGATGAAAATATTGATACTAAAGTGATTAGGGAGGTATATGAGAATGATGTATTACATCCTGAAAATTTTGAAGAAATTCGTAAAAATGCCATGGTACACATTCTGAATGATAATATATTAAGCCGTGTAATGCTATGTTTATCTAAATTAGAAGACAAAAGTGTATTAAACCTTACCGAGAATTCATATGTTGGATTGGTGTTACATATCTCCATTGCGATTAATCGTATTTTAAATAAGGAAATTATTGATGATAGCCGGAATCTGTTGGAAATAGAGGAAAATGATATAGATTACCAAACTGCATTGTGCATTGTATCAGAATTAGAAAAAGAATTTGAAATTACTATTCCCAAAGTAGAGACAGCATATATATGCCTCCATTTAAAAGGCTCAAAACATATAGGAATTGAATGTATTAATCAGAAAAGCATAAATGTTGAGAAGAAAGGAATGACTGAATTAATAAACAGACTTATAGATGCCTTCGACCCACATATTTCATTTGAATTAAAACAGGATGAAGAATTTATTCAAGGATTATTAGCACATTTGCAGCCTACATTTATAAGACTTGTAAATCATATGAAAATCAGTAATCCTATGTTAGAAGGTATAAAAAGGGAGTATGGCAAAGTATATCAAAAGTGTATCGAAGTGGGAAAACAATTAGAAGAATGGATTAACGAACCTGTTCCGGATGAGAAAATTGGTTTTCTGGCTATCCATTTTGGAGCTGCGCAAGTGCGGTTAGAAGGCAGAAGAGAAGTACTTCGTCGTGTGAAAATAGGTGTTGTGTGTGTAAGTGGTATAGGTGTTTCAAGACTCATGTTATCTAAACTTGAAAAGAATTTCAAGGACCGGGCAGATTTTCAGACTTATGGTAAAAATGATATAACGCCGTTTGCCATAAGCAGAAATGATTTTTTTGTATCAAGTATATTTATTGATAATCCGGATATTTCTGTAGTGTCAGTTAATCCTCTGTTATGTGACAGAGATATGGAAGAAGTGGCAAAGCAAATTTATCATTATGAAAGGATACCCTTAACAGATGAGCAGGAAGATGAGTTTGCGCTTGAATTAGAGAAGGTCAATCAGGTAGTTACCAAGATTAAGGAAATAATGCGTATTACAAGACTCTATAAGGTGGAAGAAGATATTGATTTTGATACACTGGTTGAAAAGATAGCGAAAAGTGTAACTGTTTATGATGAGAGAAGCAGACATATCTGTGAAGATATTCATAAGAGGGAAGCATTAGGAACACCGTTATTAAGAATGAGAAAGATGGGATTTGGCACTATCTGCTGGCGCCAAATCCCATCTTCTTTGACTTGAAAAAAGGTGATTTTAACCATTATAATGTACATATAGATAAGGAACACGAAAACAAAGCTGATGAATGGAGGTACAATATGTTTTTTAAAAAACAGGAAAAATTGAAACTTTTGTATCCTGAAAATATTCAGGTAAATTGTAAGGGGCTGCTAAAGAAGATGTAATTAAGACAGTGTGAAAAATGCTTTCGGAAGAATCAATAGAAGAGTTATTACATAGTAATGTAGATGGTGTATATAAGATACTTACAGAGTAAAAAAGATAGTGTATATAAAATATTTACAGAGTAAGGCGGCTAGTGCACACAAAATACTTACAGAGCAAAATAAATATTAGAAAGGAATGATTTTTCATATGATAGTTACAGTAACAATGAATCCTGCAATTGATAAGACAATTGAGGTGGAAAATCTTGAATTAGGTGGACTTAACAGAATTAAACATGTAGAAATTGATGTTGGCGGCAAGGGAATAAATGTATCTAAGACAATACAGAAGTTAGGCGGAATAAGTGTTGCCACAGGTTTTATCGCCGGAAACAGCGGAAAAATAATTGAGAATTTTATGAATGATTTAGGAATCAAGACAGATTTCATTACAGTTGAGGGTGAAACTAGAACTAATACAAAAGTATTTGAAGAATCCGGAAAAGTAACGGAGTTAAATGAGCCGGGAGCTAAAGTCAGCGAAGAACAGATAGAGGCATTAGAAACTAAGATTTTAGGATATGTAGATGAAAATACTATTGTAGTTTTAGCAGGAAGTGTTCCGGCAGGCGTGGATAAAGGAATTTATGCAAAAATAACGGAAAGTGTTCACAAAAAAGGCGGGAAAGTTCTTATGGATGCCGATGGAGAACTGTTTGTGAAAGCCTTAGAAGCAGGTCCGGACATGATTAAACCAAACAGGGATGAATTGCAGAAATATGTGGGAATTGACCATAAAGCTTCAGAAAATGAACTGCTTTCATCTGCTAAAAAACTTATGGAAAAAGGTATATCGAATATAGCAGTTTCCATGGGCAGCAGCGGTGCAGTATTCATTGGTGAAGGATATTGTGTAAGATGTCCGGGAATTAAGGTGGCAGCACTGTCAACAGTAGGAGCCGGAGATGCAATGGTAGCAGCTATTGCCTATTCATGGGATATGAAATTTTCCATAAAAGATATGATTAGTTATTGTGTGGCTACTTCGGCAGGTGCAGTAACTACGATTGGAACTAAACCACCAGCAAAAGAACTTGTAGAAGAATTAAGAAAAAAAGTAATAATTGAATATATTGAATAAATGAAGGAGGAATTGCAATGAAAACAAAAGCAGTAAGAATGTATGGTGAAATGGATTTAAGATTAGAGGAATTTGAATTGCCTAAGATTAAGGATGATGAGATACTTGGTGGATGCGGCCCAATGGGATTAGGTGCAGTAAGTTATGGCATTCAGTTTGAAAACAAACCCAAAAAAATAGTAGTGACAGATGTAGATGATGCTAAAATCCAACGTGCAAAAGAGGTAATTACTCCGGAATATGCAGCATCACACGGAGTTGAATTATTATATGTGAATACGGGTAAAATGGAAGACCCTGTAAGTGAACTTATAGCACTTACGGATGGACATGGATACGATGATGTATTTGTATATATTCCAAATAGAAGTGTTGCAGAAATGGGAGATAAACTTTTAGCGTTTGACGGATGTCTTAATTTCTTCGCAGGTCCGACAGATAATCGGTTTAGTGCAGAGATTAATCTTTATAACTGTCATTATACAAGTTCACATATTTTAGGAACAACAGGCGGTAATAATGATGACCTGATTGAGGCAAATACATTAGCGGCAGCAGGCAAAATTGAACCTGCAGTTATGGTTACGCATGTAGGAGGAATTAACTGCATTGCTGAAACTACATTAAATCTTCCAGGCATACCGGGAGGAAAGAAACTCACATATACACAGTTTGATTTGCCATTGACAGCCATTGAAGATTTTGAAGAATTAGGAAAAACAGATTCACTTTTTGCAAAGCTTGATGCTGCATGTAAACAGAATCGCGGATTATGGTGTGTAGAAGCAGAACAGATATTATTCAGACATTTTGGTGTGGAAGTTTAAAAATAAGAGGAGGTAGGTATTATGATTTCACAGAAAGTAAAAGTAATAAATGCATCAGGAATACATGCCAGACCGGCAGGAATCTTAGTAAAAGAGGCAGCTAAATTTAAGTCAAAGATTACGATAGTTACAAGTGAGAAGAGTGTTCCGGCAAAAAGTATAATGTTTCTTATGGCAGCAGGAATTCATTGCGGCACTGAGATTGAGGTACAGTGTGAAGGTGAAGATGAAGAAGAAGCATTAAAGGCAATCATTCAGTTAATCGAAAGCGGACTTGGTGAATAAAGTGAAGAGATACCAATGTTGTACATGAGAATGTATGATGTTGGTATTTTTTTTCTTTTATGGGATTATATCTGTAATAAAAAATTAATAGATTAATTGTAATCACTATGATATAATCAAAAAATAGGCAAATTGTGACTATCTTTTTGAAAGGAATAAAAATAATGCTTAATGAAGATAAGATAAGACTTATGACAAAGCTTGCCATATACGAAAAAGGTGATGGCAGGGAAGCAATTAAGAGCAATAAGTATTACAAAAAAGATTATGTGGGAATCATGATGATTAACACAGCTATAACTGTAACAATTGCATTTATACTTGGACTTGTGATTTGGATTATATATAAGGTCGACTTTTTTGTGGAGAAAATAGTATCAATTAATTTATTTACTCTGGGTAAAAAGATATTAGTAATTTATATAATATTCTTCATAGTATATATGTTGGTTTCATATGTTGTATATTCAATAAAGTATCTTAAGATGCAGGATATGAATACTGAATATACAGAAGATTTAAAGGAATTATATATGATTTACAAGAGAGAAGAAAAGAATAAAAGCGAGAATAAATTAGGAGGAATTGACTCTGATGACGAAACTTTTAGTTTTTAAAGAAAAATTAAGAAAGATATATAGCACACATTCGGTATATATATTACCTGCTATTAAGTTTATTGCAACATTAATGTCGGTACTTATAATTAATCATTATATTGGATATGCAGGAATGTTTAATAACCCGATAGTGGCGATAATTGCAGCGGCTGTATGTTCATTGCTTCCTGTTAATATAATTGCAGTTGTTTTATCACTGATGCTGGTGGCAAATATTTATTACATAGCGGTAGAGATGGCAATGGTGGCATTAGTTATTTATATTATTATGTATGTAATGTATTTTAGATTTTCATCAAAATATGGATATATTCTTTTAATAATGCCGATATTGTTTTTCCTTAAGATTCCATATGTAATGCCGCTTATAATTGGTGTGGCACTAACTCCGGTAGCGATAGTATCTATGGTATTTGGAACAATTGTATACTTTGTTATGAAATTGGCAGGTGGAGAAGCAGTAACACTGGTTAATGGAACAACGGAATCAGGTGTTGATAAGGCAAGTTCGTTTATAAGAAATCTGTTAGGTAATAAGGAAATGATGATTATTATTTTAGCATTTATTGCGGCAGCATTTGTTGTTTATGGAATAAAGAGAATGTCTATTGATCATTCAGCAACTGTTGGAATAATAGCAGGTGGAATTTTGGAATTAATTATTATAGTTTGTGCAACATATATATTAGAGATTGATGGAATCTCACCTATATGGCTGACAGGACTTATGTCAATTTTGTCAATTGGTATGGTGTATATTTTACAGTATTTTGTGCTGGCAGTTGATTATTCAAGAACAGAGTATACGCAGTTTGAAGATGATGATTATTATTACTATGTCAAGGCAGTACCAAAGATAAAGGTTACAGCTTCAGATGTTAAAGTAAAACATATAAATGTTAAGAAAATGAAATAGAATTTTCGTAAGGAAGTGATTAAGTGGAATCAATTATCAGGGACATCGTGTCCTTTATTGAGAGGTATTTAACAATACCAAAATTTGGTGTTACTGATATGGTTGAGATTGTAATCATAGCAGCACTTATATATGAAGTTATGGTATGGATAAAAAATACAAGAGCATGGATGCTTTTTAAAGGAATTGTAATTCTTATAGCATTCGTACTTATAGCAACCGTATTTAATCTTACGACAATTTTGTGGATAGCAGATAAGACTCTTAATGTTGGTATTATTGCGGCTATTATTGTATTTCAGCCTGAACTTAGAAAAGCATTAGAACAGTTAGGAAGAAAGAACTTTCTTAATAACATATTTACATTTGATGAGTCCAAAACAACAAATGAGAGATTTAGTGACAGGACAATAACAGAGATTGTTAAGGCAACTTATGAGTTGGCAAAGCATAAGACAGGAGCATTAATGGTTATTGAAAATGAGATAAATCTTAATGAATATGAAAGAACAGGAATTCAGATAAATGCGGAAATAAGTAATCAGCTTCTTATTAATATTTTTGAACATAACACCCCACTTCATGATGGTGCAATTATTATAAGAGAAAACAGAATAGTGGCAGCAACATGCTATCTTCCGTTATCAGATAATATGGAACTTAGTAAAGAATTAGGAACCAGACACAGAGCCGGTGTCGGTGTGAGTGAAACAACGGACAGTATGACCATAATAGTTTCTGAGGAAACCGGTAAAGTGTCAATTGCTATGGGTGGAAAATTAGTAAGAAATGTAGATGGCGAAAGCCTTAAACAGGAACTTATTAAATTACAGAATAAGACTGTAGATTCGAAGAGATTCAAAATATGGAAGGGAAGAAAACACAATGAAAAAGATATTAACGAATAATATCGGATTGAAATTATTATCTTTGTTGTTTGCCGTAGTATTCTGGCTTATTGTGGTTAATATTGATGACCCGGAAGTATCTAGAACTATTCAGGGAATTCCGGTTACAACGCTGGATTCAGAGGTTATTACAGCAAAGAACCAGGTATATTCAATTGTATCGGGTAATGAGGTTACTATTACTGTAAAGGGACCGAGATCAGAAGTAGATAAAATGGATAAAGATGATTTTATAGCAGAAGCACCATTCAGTGAGAAGTCTAATGTGGATGCGGTTCCGATATATGTTACATTTAGAAATTCAAAGTATGATAAAGACTGTGAGATAACGCAGAAAACAATGACTATGAAACTAAATATAGAAGATATAGTTACAAAGACATATGAGATAGAAATCAATCATACAAGTGAACTTACATCATCATATTATCTTGGTAAAGAAAGTCTTGAACCATCATCAGTAACAGTTTCAGCACCGGAGTCTGTCATTAATCAGATAAAGAATGTAAGTGTTGATGTGGATTTATCAAGTCATACAGAAGATTTTACGGTACCGCTTAATATAAAATATTATTCGGAAGCAGGTACACCGGTTAATATGGGGACCAATGTGACAACCAATGTATCAACAGCCTCATATAGTGCCAATATATACACTGTCAGAGAGGTGCCATTGAAATTTGGTACTACGGGAAGTGTGGCAGATGGATATGAACTTGTGGAAGTAACGGGAGAAAAGAATACACTTAAGATTGCAGGACCAAATGCAGCTAAGATTGAAAGTATTGTATTTCCGGATGAACTTATAAATATTTCAGATGCATCGAAGAATGTTTCGGTTGATGTTGATGTATTGGCACAGCTTCCTAGTGGAGTATCATTATGCAACGAAAGTGACGCAACTATGAAAGTAACTGCCAAGATTGAGAAATTAGTTGCGAATACGTATCGATTACCTGTAAGTGAAATTGATAAAAACAATATACCGTCAGGTTATACAGCAGAGATAGCAGAACAAAATGTTAATATTGTATTATCGGGACTTCAGAAGTATCATGATGAGTTCAATGTAAATAACTTAAATGCATATATTGACTTGAAAAATACTATAGAAGGAAGGAATGAAGTTATTGTTAAATTTACTGTGCCGGAAGGATTGAGAGTAGTTCAGGAAGTCAGACTGAACGTTGTAATTACAAAAAATCAGCAGTCAGAAACCAATAATTCCGGAAATCAGAACAGCAGTGGTACAACAACTGCAAACACTGAGGCAGATGCAATACATTAAATAGTAAATATATAGTAATATGCCTGCGTGCGGCAGGCATATTATAACGTAGAAAGGTATGATATTATATGGTAAAACAAAACGTGAGGGTTAAAGTTTTATCAGGAATTCATTTCAGACCGGCTGGCAGAATTACGGAAAATGCCTTAAAGTATGAATCGAAGATTACGATTTTAAATGGCAGAAGCGAGGCGAATGCTAAAAGTTTTTTAAATCTGCTGGCAGCATGTATAAAGTATGGGGATGAAATTGAAATAGTGTGTGACGGACCTGATGAGGAAGAAGCTCTAGAAGAGATGCAAGCCCTATTTGAAAATGATATTGAAGAAAAAGATTAAAAACAATTGTGTAAAAGGAGAGCGTCAAAAGACGCAGAATTAGAAAATGGGAAAATATTTTGGAACAGATGGTTTTAGAGGAGAAGCAAATGCTGATTTGACGGTTGAACATGCGTTTAAGGTGGGCAGATATTTAGGATGGTATTATTCTAAGGAACATAAAGCGAAAGTAGTAATAGGCAAGGATACAAGAAGAAGCAGTTATATGTTTGAATATGCGCTTGTGGCAGGTCTTACGGCGTCAGGTGCAGATGTATATTTATTACATGTGACAACAACACCTAGTGTATCTTATGTGGTAAGAACGGATGGATTTGATTTGGGAATAATGATATCAGCCAGCCATAATCCATATTATGATAACGGAATAAAAGTGATAAATGCTCAGGGCAAGAAACTCGAAGCGGAAGTTGAGGATAAAATAGAGGAGTATATTGATGGTAAAATAGAAGAGATACCACTTGCTAAGAAGGAGAACATTGGTAAAACAGTAGATTTTGCAATGGGAAGAAACAGATATATCGGATATCTTATTTCCATTGCCACAAGGTCTTTCAAGGATAAAAAAGTAGGACTCGACTGTTCTAATGGAAGTGCTTCGGCAATTGCAAAAAATGTCTTCGATGCATTAGGAGCAAAAACATATGTAATAAATAATGAACCTGATGGAACTAATATTAATAAAGAATGTGGTTCAACACATATAGAATATCTGCAAAAGTTTGTTAAAGATAATAATTTGGATGTTGGATTTGCTTATGATGGCGATGCAGACAGATGTATTGCAGTAGATGAAAATGGTGAAGTAGTTGATGGGGATACCATTTTATATGTGTGCGGCGTATATATGAAACAGCATGGTCAGTTGGAAAATGATACAATTGTTACTACTGTAATGTCAAATATAGGATTATATATGGCTTTGGATGAAGAGGGAATTAAGTATGAAAAGACTGTTGTAGGAGATAAATATGTCTGTGAGAATATGATGAAAAATGGCCATTGTCTTGGTGGCGAACAATCAGGGCATATAATATTCAGTAAACATGCAACTACTGGTGATGGAATACTCACATCGCTTAAAATTATGGAGGCTATGCTGGAAAATAAAGAGAGACTTGGTACACTTCGTAAGAATCTCAAGATATATCCACAGCTTTTAGTAAATGTAAAAGTAAAAGATAAAGATTTGATAATGAATAATGAAGAAGTTAAAAATGCTGCTGATAAAGTATCAGAGGAACTTGGCAGACAGGGAAGAATACTGTTACGTCCTAGTGGAACTGAACCATTAATAAGAGTAATGGTAGAGGCGGAGACGGACGAAATCTGTAGAAAATATGTAGAAATGGTTGTGGAAAAGATTAATAATATTTAATTGTTTAGAACTGTGATAATTTTAACCATTAGTTCTAAACAGTTATAATAAAATAAGTTGCAGTTAAGGAGCAGTAAATGGATACAGTTGAAAAGAGAGAAATATCTTCTGTTGATGTAATTATTCCAACATATAAACCGGATAAAAGGTTTGAAAAAATATTAAAAAAATTAAATGAGCAGCATCATAAAGTAAACAAAATCATTATAATGAATACGGAAAAAGAATTTATTAACGAAGAGGAGTTTACAAATAAATATAATAATATTGAGATTCATAATATTTCTAAGAATGAATTTAATCATGGGCTTACAAGAAATCAGGGAGTTTCGTTTTCAGATGCTGATTATGTCGTTTTTATGACTCAGGATGCCATACCATTAGATAAATATCTGATAGATGAACTAATAAGACCATTTGAAGATGAAGATGTATATATGTCATATGCAAAGCAGCAGCCTAATAAAAATTGTAAATACATAGAGAAATATATCAGAAGTTTCAATTATCCTGAAAAGGATATTGTAAAAACAAAAGAAGATTTAGAAGCAATGGGAATAAAGACACTCTTCTGTTCTGATGTATGTGCAGCATATTCAAGAAAACATTTTTTTGAATTAGGTCAGTTCCCGGAGACTAACTTTAATGAAGATACTTTTTTTGCATATAGAGTAATAATGGCAGATAAGAAAATATACTATGCATCATGTGCCAGAGTGATTCATTCGCATAACTATTCTTACAGAGAACAATTTAAAAGAAATTTTGATATAGGACGCTCGCAAAAGGAATTTGCATATGTATTTGAGAATATTAAGTCTGAATCAGAGGGAATTAAAATGGTAAAATCCGCCATGAGCCATATATTAAGACATGGCAAATGGTATATGATACCGGATTTGATTATCAGTTCGGGATTTAAATTTGTAGGATACAAAATGGGTAAAAAATATAATAAATTACCGGAAAAACTAGTGAAAAAATGTAGTATGAATGGCTGATTTAAAAAGAGATTAGACTTGTAATGATTAAAAGTTAGTGTTATAATCTTTCGAAAGCCATTAACAAAAGTGACAGTGCTTTTGAATTTAATAAAAAGGAATGATGTGAAATGGGGCTAACAGGACAGAGAAAGTGAAAATTATTATCCTTAAAAAGTATAGTGTGATTTATCGACTCCAAAGCTTGCTATGTGGTCAGTAATTTTATGACAAAAGGACGATATAACAAATTTGGATTAGGAAAGGAAATAATAAAAATGTTAAACTATAAAAAATATAAAAAGGTTCCTGTAGTAAAAATGGAGAGCAGAGAATGGCCTGACAGAGAAATTGAAAAAGCACCAACATGGTGCAGTGTGGATTTAAGAGATGGTAATCAGGCATTAATTGAGCCGATGGTAGTGGAAGAGAAGATTGAGTTTTTCAATATGTTAGTAAAACTTGGTTTTAAGGAAATTGAAATCGGTTTTCCTTCAGCATCTCAGATTGAATATGATTTTTTAAGACAATTAGTTGATAGAAATTTAATTCCTGATGATGTAATGGTTCAAGTACTTGTACAGTGCCGCGAACATCTGATAGCAAGAACTTTCGAATCTTTACATGGAATTAAACAGGCAGTGGTACATATTTATAATTCCACATCTACTCTTCAAAGAGATGTAGTGTTCAGAATGAGTAAGGAAGAGATTAAGCAGATTGCGATAGAAGGAACAGAACTTGTTAGAAAATATGCCAAAGATTTTCCGGGAAAAATCATTCTTGAATATTCGCCTGAGAGTTTCACGGGAACAGAATTAGATTATGCATTAGAAGTATGCACGGCTGTTCAGGATGTATGGAAGCCTTCACCGGATAATAAGATTATATTCAACTTACCGGCAACAGTAGAGATGACTACACCTAATGTGTATGCAGACCAGATTGAATGGATGAATAAGCATTTTAAAGACAGAGATAATATTATATTAAGTGTTCACCCTCATAACGACCGTGGTACGGGAATTGCGGCAACGGAACTTGCCATACTTGCAGGAGCTGACAGAGTAGAAGGAACATTATTTGGCAATGGAGAAAGAACGGGTAATGTTGATATTTTAACTATTGCATATAATATGTTTTCGCAGGGAATCAATCCTGAACTTAACTTAGAACATATTAATGAGATAATAGAAGTGTATGAAAGATGCTGCAAGATGCCTGTTGGAATGAGACACCCATATGCGGGTAAACTTGTATTCACGGCATTTTCGGGTTCACATCAGGATGCCATTAATAAAGGTGTTCATGCCATGAATGAACGTAATGACGGAATATGGGAAGTTCCATATCTTCCGATTGATCCAAGTGATGTGGGAAGAGAATATGAACCAATCGTCAGAATTAACAGCCAGTCAGGCAAGGGCGGTGTGGCATTTGTAATGGATACATATTTTGGTTTCAAACTTCCTAAAGGAATGCATAAGGAATTTGCAGATGTTATCCAGAGAATTGCCGAGGCACAGGGTGAAGTTTCACCGGACACAATTATGGAGAAATTCACAGAGGAATATTTAGTTGCCAAGACAGAGAGAGAATATCCGTACGAATTTGAAAGTTGTCAGATAGTAGATGATGGAGCAGCGGATTCAGTTGCGAAACTTACATTTAGGTATAATGGAGAAAAGAAATACGTTGAATCTGAAGGTAATGGTCCGATTGATGCAGTTCATAAAGCTATAAAGAAAGAAACAGGTATAGATGTTAAAATATTAGATTATTCCGAACATACATTAGGTGAGGGCTCACATGCGAAAGCAGCGGCATATATCCAGATATTAGATAAAAGCACTAAGAAGACAACATTTGGTGTCGGAGTAAGTTCAAATATTACAAGAGCGTCGATACGAGCATTATTTAGCGCATTAGACAGAATCACAAGATAAACGTATAGGCATAAGATTTGCAGAGAAACATTATATATAGTACAATAACGATAAAAACAGAATAAATATATAAAAAACCCCTTTTAGTTAATCAGATTGATGATAACTAAAAGGGATTTTTGAATATTAAAGTTTTGACATTCGAATCAAGTTGATGCCAGAGTCAAATAGTATAAATATATATTTGACCCTGGAATCATCAAGTTCTATGGAAGCAGATATATATTCATATCTACATCCCGATTAATTCCTGCAACAGAACCCGTACTTGTGTACTGCCATATCTGGTATGGTTTAGAATAATTAGTAGGCTGGTTATCAGGCATACCATAATTAGCAATCCATGTTAAAAAACTTTGTAAACTATCGTTTGTTAAATACGAAGTAAGCCAGTGTTTATTTGCATAAAGACCTGCCTTATATCCTTTTGACTGAATCTGGGAGAGGAATGAATAAGCAAAAGTATTTAACTGGTCTTTGGTAAGATTTGAAGATTGTGTATTATCTTCCATATCGTAGAATACACCAATTGTAGGGTTATGTCCTTTAATCATTCTTAAGGTATGTGAAACTTCACTGTTTACCTGACTCTGGCTCAATGCATATGAATAGATATATACACCATATTGAATTCCTAAGCGCTCACATTCACTCATGTTATAAATTGCCTGTTCGTCGTCCTGTGAGGTCATATCATCACCATAGCCTATTCTGATAATAGCGAATTCAATGCCGTCATTTTTGACTTTTGTCCAGTCAACTTTACCATTATGTTTGCTTACATCAATGCCTACAAGAGACTTCAAGGCACCTGTTGAATTAAAGTAATATCTTCGGCTGTTAATCATCTGCCATCCTGTAAGTGCTGTTCCATTCTGATAGTAATACTTATTTGCACCAATAGTCTGCCAGCCATTTGCAGAACTTGTACCACGCCTGCCCTCTGCTTTTCCGTGATTAATAAAATGCATATAATAACTTTCATAATTAGTTCCGAATGTACGCAGAAGATCAGAATACATACTTCTGTACTGAAATACATTAAATGAAGCAGAAGCCTGACGACCCTCTTTCATGCCGCTGCTTATAAAGTGTTTAATCAATTCGGTAGGATTGTTGCCAATAACCCTTTGTAAATCAGAATATTTACTATAGTAGTAATCCTTATCATAAACATCAGAATAGTCTGTACCGTTATAAAATGCATAAGAGAAACCGGTTCTTCCTTCTACGGTACCATTGTTAATATAATGCAGATAATAAGACTTGTAATTATTACCAAACGCTCTTTGTAAATCAGAGTAGTGAGTTCTGTAAAACTTTACATCAAAAGTTTCAGAAGCCTGACGTCCTTCTTGCATACCACTGTTTACAAAGTGCTTAATTAATTCCGTAGGATTGTTACCGATGACTCTTTGCAAATCCGAATATGAATTATAGTAGTAATCTTTGTCATATACGGCAGAATAATCAACACCATTATAAATACTGTAGGAATAAGATACTCTTCCTTCACCTTGTCCGTTGTTAATATAATGCAGATAATAGAGTCTGCTGTTATTGCCGAATGCACGCTGTAGGTCAGAATATCTGTTTTTGTAGTAGCTTACATCAAAAGTTTCGGAAGCCTGACGTCCCTCTGACATACCAAATGTTACGAAATGCCTTATCAAAGCAGAAGCATTATTGCCGAAAGTTTCCTGTAAATCAGGGTTGTTATTGTAATAATAATCCTTGTTATAGACAGCAGAATAATCAATACCTACATATGTAGTGGAATTATTAGCATAAGTATTTGTCTCCCGATGGAAAAATATCATTATGAGTAATAAACCAAAGAGTAAATAGCTGTAGATGTGTTTGTGTTTTCTCAATTTAATTCAATGTTCCTTTCATAAAAATATAATAATATTTTACAACATAATGGCGAAAATAACAATGTCTCATAGTGATTAAATATGTTATATTTTTGTAAAAACAAGTCATATGTCTTTGCAAAAATGAATGTGTTGATTGACTTAATAATAAAATAGCATTATAATAAGTTGTTAGTTTATGGTTAGAAACAAAAAAGTACCAAGTAATGTAGAGAAAGTGAGGAATTATATGAAACTTATAATTCAGATTCCATGCTATAACGAAGCGGAAACATTAGAGATAGCTTTAAATGATTTGCCAAAGCACATTGATGGAATAGATGAAATAGAATATTTAATAATAAATGACGGAAGCAAGGATAATACAGTTGAAGTGGCAAGAAAATGGGGAGTTCATTATGTTGTCAATTTTAAACGCAATAAAGGTCTAGCAAAAGGATTTATGGCAGGATTAGATGCATGTCTTAGAAATGGTGCGGATATAATTGTCAATACAGATGCAGATAATCAGTATGTGGCAGATGACATTGAAAAACTTGTAAGACCCATACTTGATGGAAAAACAGATATTGTAATTGGTGAAAGACCGATAGATGCAACTGAACATTTTTCACCGATAAAGAAGAAACTCCAGCATTTTGGAAGCTGGGTTGTAAGAAAGGCATCTAATTCAGATATACCTGATGCTCCGAGTGGATTTAGGGCATACAGCAGAGATGCTGCCATGAGAATGAATGTAACTAATGAATATACATATACATTAGAGACAATCGTTCAGGCAGGGAGAAATAAAATTGCACAGACATCTGTGCCTATAAGAACAAATGGTGAATTAAGACCATCTAGATTATTTAACAGTATGATGGGATATGTTAAGAAATCCATGCTTACTATTTTGAGAGCATTTATGATGTACAAGCCTTTGAGATTCTTTACAATAATAGCATTAATACCATTTTTGATTGGGTTTGGTCTGGGAATACGTTTTATTGTATATCTGTGTATCGGTTCAGGTGTAGGACATATTCAGTCTCTGGTATTGGCTAGTACACTAATGATGATGGGATTTATGACCTATATGATAGGCTTACTGGCTGATATTACGGCAAACAGCAGGAAGATTTTAGAAGATGTTCAGTATCATGTCAGAAAGTTAGATTATGACAGAGATATTGAAAAAGATAAAAAAGAAGAATAGTGTGGAGAAATATTCATGAAAGATATTATTTTAGGTGCATCAGGGTTCATTGGACAAAATTTGGCAAGAAGTCTGGCTGAAAGTGACAGGGAACTTTGTTTATTTGATTTAAGGTGTAATCCGGTTCTTGAAGATATTATTGATGAGAAGAAGATAACATTCGTACAGGGAACATTTTCAGCAGATTATGATTTTGAAAATTTAACAGAGAATGTGGATACAGTATATCATTTTATCAGTACAACAGTTCCATCAACGGATATTGAATATGGTGATGAAATTGTACAAAACGTTAATGCTACCATTAAGTTATTAGATGCCTGTGTAAAAAATGAAGTAAAGAAAATAGTATTTATTTCTTCAGGCGGAACTGTGTATGGTATGAGTAATGGTGTTCCATTCAGGGAGGGAGAAGATACAAATCCCATCTGTTCCTATGGAATCCAGAAACTTAGCATAGAGAAATATATCCAGTTATATGAAAGACAACATGGATTAGATTATAGAATAATAAGACTTGCAAATCCATATGGACCGGGACAAAATCCTAATGGTAATCTCGGAGCTGTCACGAAATTCGCATACAATGTCATAAATGGCAAGGAAATTACAATATTTGGTGATGGCGGTGTAGTCAGAGACTATATATTTATTGGTGATGCAATAAAAGGAATTCGGAATATAACTGATTACAATGGTAAATATAAATTATTTAATTTAGGAAATGGAAGAGGATTTTCCTTAAATGAGATAATAGACGTTGTTGAAAAAGTATCTGAAAAAAAAGCAAAAATAATATATGAAAAACACAGAAAAATAGATTTGGATTACAGTGTCCTGGATATTTCAAGATATTTATCAGTATTTACCAATACAAAAATGACAGATTTAGAAGTAGGTATTTTAAAACTGATAGAATTTTTGGAGAAAAATTATTAAATTTATTGTGAAACGTTTGGAGGTATATAAGTGAAAAAAATATTGGTCACGGCATCAACTTTTCCGAGATATATGCAGGATACAGAGCCAAGATTCATATATGATTTATGTAAACAATATACAAAACATTATGATGTTACAGTATTAGTTCCGGCTGCACCCGGCGCACTTGACAGGGAAGAAATGGAAGGAATGCATGTAATCAGATACCATTATTTTCCAATAAAGAAGTTGGAAACCTTATGTTATCCGGGAGCAATAGTACCTAGAATTAAAGAGAAAAAATCAAGGGGATTATTGGTTCCGTTTTTATTCGTAAGTATGCATTGGCATATTAAGAAGATTATTAAGGAATTCGATTATGTTCATTCTAACTGGATAATACCACAGGGAATAATTCAGGGATTTTTTAAAAGTAAACCATACATTCTGTCAGGCTTAGGCGGCGACGTAACATCGTTAAATAAGAGTTTTGTGAAAAAATTGAAAGCAAAAGCTTTAAAGAATGCTAAATATGTTACTGTTGTATCAGAAGATTTGAAGAAAGAACTTAAGAAAGTCTATGGCGTGAATAATGTACAGATTATTCCTATGGGCTGTGACATTAAGAAATTTTCACCGGATAACAGAAAATCAGACTGCTTTGCGGATGTTGAGGGAAAAACGATTCTATTTGTAGGCAGATTAGCTGAAAAAAAGGGATTAACATATCTTATTGAGGCAATGAATAAGATAGATGCAACACTTATTGTTGTAGGAGATGGTCCGGAGAGAAAGAAATTAGAAGAACAGGCTAAACCTCTTAAGGATAAGATTAGATTTGTGGGACCGAAGAATAAAGATGAATTATCAGCGATGTATGCTTCGTGTGATGTATTCTGTGTACCATCAGTTATTGCAGAAGACGGTGATAAAGACGGTCTGCCTGTTGCACTTGTGGAAGCGATGGCATCAGGATCACCTGCAATCGGAAGCCGTGTGGGAGGAATAGCAGAAATAATTAATGATGGTAAAAATGGTTTTCTTGTAAATGAAAAGGATGTAAAAGGTTTGGCTGATGCAGTTAATAAAGTATTATGTGATGACGATTTGAGAACAGGATTATCAAAGGAAGCCAGAAACACGGCAATTGCATATGATTTTGAAAATATTGGCTTAAAATATAAGAGAATGTTTGAAACTATGTAGTAAGATGATTGCAGCTTAGAAAATTTTTCACTAAGCAAGTTTACGACGGAGCGCAAACTTGTAGTATTGCAGCATAGAAATCGCATGTGTGGGGTTTCTATGCGCATAACCTTCGCAAAAAGCGCTCCGGCATGGAGGAAAAATGAAGATTAGTTTTATTATTCCTGTTTATAACTCGGAAAAATATATTGAAAAATGTGTAAACAGCATATTGCAGGATAAAAATGATGAGATTGAAATGATTTTAGTAGATGATGGTTCAAAAGATAAAAGTGGGAAAATATGTGACAAGTTGTCTGAAAACGATAATAGAATTATTGTAATACATCAAAAAAATAAGGGGATTTGTGGTGCAAGAGATTCGGCACTTAAAATAGCAAAAGGCGAATGGATATGTTTTGTGGATAATGATGATATATTAGATAAAAATGCCATTCCGTTTATGATGAAAAATATGGATTCTATGTATGATATTATATATTTCGGATTTGACGAGTTTAAAAATGACAATAATATTATAGATGAGGATATAAATAAGACGGACAGAATAGAAAAAGTCTTCGAAGGTGATGATATTATTAAACTTCAAAGGGATTGTTTATGCAGATATAAAGATAATGTTCCATTATTAAATCTTCGTCTGTTAACAACACCGTGGGGTAAAATATACAGAACAGATTTCCTGCGTGAAAATAATCTGGTGTTTATAGAAGGTATGAGGCGTGAGGAGGATGTAAGTTTTAATCTGATGTGTCTTGCACATTGCAGGAAGGCTAAATACATTGATTACAGACTATATCATTACAGAAGATTCATTGGTTCTGAAAGTCACAGTTATAAAAATAATATTATTAAAGATGCCTTGGATGCATTAATGTATTATAAGCAAATTATTGAGGAGAAATACAGCAATAGAGAAGATTTGGTGGAATTATACAATTACAGAAAATTGTGGGAACTATTATATTGTGTTGTTTTAGATTCGGCACATTCTGATAATCCTAAGCCATATATGAAAAAAAAGCAGGATTTTTTAAACTTATTTGAAATTGAAGAATTTAAATATGCAGTTGATAATTGTGATGCAGACAGGTTATCATCGCATCATAGGATTCTGGCAAAAGCCATTTGCAAAAAGAAATTCCGGTTTGTCTGTTTGCTGGAAAAATTAGAAAATATTTATACAAATGTGAAATATAGATAGGAAAGAGGATTAATTATGTATAAAGGCATAATTTTTAATGTTATTAGCAGTTTGCTGTTTGTGGTCAGCGGTTACTTAGTACATTTTGTACTTGGTGCTACAATGACACCGGCAGAATATGGTGTTATTGGAACAATAATAACAATTCTTGATTTTGAATATCTGTTTTTAAGTAATGGTGTAAGACAGTCATTATCAAAAGAGATATCAAAAGACAAGTACGATACGGCAGATATTGTAAAGAAAGGATTATTCTTTCAGATAATACTGATTGCGATAATGTTTTCAATTAATTTCTTTGGCGCAGGTATTTTTGCAAAGGCTTTAAATGACACCAGCTTAAATGAATATATTAAATATGCGGCATTTTTAATTCCGATTAACGGATTATATGTAATGACAATTGGAATAAACGAAGGATTTAGAAAATTCATTTCTTCAGCAACGATAGGAATTGTATATGCAATTTTCAAATTAAGCGCAATTCCAATGGTACTATTTATGTTTGATGATCCGATATTCGGTGCAGAGACGGGATTTTTAACAGCATTAATAGTTGCATTAGTTACAGGAATCATTACACTTTTCTTTGCAAAATCCCAGTTCAAAATACGAAGAAAAGAAAAAATCGGAAGTGCAGTATATCTGAAAAATACGTTGAGCTTTTCTGTGTTTTTTATAATCGTATCAGTAGTTTTAAGTGTGGATACTTTAATTGTAAAGGCAATTGAAACAAATAAAGACATGGCAGGATTTTACACAGGTGCCATTAATTTCTCAAAGGTATCATATTTCATTTTGTCAGCATTCTTTACTATAATTTTACCGACAGTCACGAAATATTATACGGAAAAGAATGAGATAAAGGTTAAAGAAACAATCAGCAATATGTTTTCAATTATATTGATTTTCGTTATGCCGATTACAATGATTATATCAGCTTCCGGCAAATCGTTATTATCAGCATTTTATGGAAAGGAATATGAATATGCCGGAACGGTGTTAACAATTCTTGCAATTTCACATTTCTTTATGGGACTTATCGTTATGTTTAATATGATTATTTCAGCTACAAACAGAAGAAAGTTCTCAAGTTTCCTTGCAGTCGGAATGATTGCGGCAGATGTGATTTTATGTATAGTATTTACACATTTGTTTGGAATTAAGGGAACAGCCGCTGCCGGACTGATTTGCACGACTGTGGTAGTATTAATTTCAGGAAAATATATGTTAAACATATTTAATAATGTAATACTTAAGAGCCATGTAAAAATATTAGTATTTAATATCATTATATGGGTCATTGCAAGGATTATTTTTGAAGTAATGAATATTGGAAATATAATAATTCTGGGATTAATATATATGGGTATGTATGGATTGATAATTTTAGCAATGAATTTATTGCATTTAGCCAACATAAAGGATATTATTAATAAAGTTAAAGTAAAAAACTGATGGAGGAAGATAAAATGAAGATTGCAGTTGCAGGAACAGGATATGTAGGTTTGTCAAATTCAATATTATTAGCACAGAACAACGAAGTATGGGCTGTAGATATAATAGAAGAAAAAGTCAATATGATTAACAGAAGAGAATCACCAATTGTTGATAAGGAAATTGAAGAGTACTTAAAAAATGCTGATTTGAATCTTACGGCAACATTAGATGCAAAAAAGGCATATGAAAATGCTGATTTTGTTATTATTTCCACACCGACTAACTATGATGAAAAGTTAAATTACTTTGATACATCATCTGTAGAAAAAGTTATTGAATTAGTATTAGAATATAATCCGGATGCCATTATGGTAATTAAATCCACAGTACCTGTGGGATATACAATGTCTGTTCGAAAAAAATATAATAGTGAAAACATAATGTTTTCACCTGAATTTTTAAGAGAAGGAAAGGCGTTATATGATAATTTGTATCCTTCGAGAATTATTGTAGGAGCACCGATTGAAGATGAAAGAATATCTAAGAAGGCTGAAATATTTGCCGGATTACTTAAAGAAGGCGCAATTAAAGAAGACATAAATGTATTATTTACAAATCCTACAGAGGCAGAAGCGGTGAAATTATTTGCAAACACATATTTAGCATTACGAGTATCATTCTTTAATGAATTAGATACTTATGCAGCTGTTAAGAATCTTGATACAAAGCAGATTATTGAAGGAGTGTGTTTAGACCCGAGAATTGGTTCAAATTACAACAATCCTTCATTTGGATATGGCGGTTACTGCCTGCCTAAGGATACAAAACAGTTATTAGCGAACTATAAGGACGTTCCTAATAACATAGTTGCAGCGATTGTGGATTCTAATAAGACAAGAAAAGATTTTATTGCAGAACAGATTATTGAGAGAAATCCAAAGATAGTTGGTATATATCGATTAACAATGAAATCAAATTCGGATAATTTCAGGCAGTCATCAATACAGGGTGTAATGAAACGAATTAAAGCAAAGGGAATAAAGGTTGTGGTATATGAACCTACATTAAAAGAGGATACGTTCTTTAATTCAGATGTAATAAAAGATTTTGAAGAATTTAAGAAAATATCAGATGTAATAGTAGTTAACAGATATGATTCAAAATTAGATGATGTATGGAATAAAGTCTACACAAGAGACTTATATATGCGTGATTAGTATTAAGGAGAAAGTAGAAGAAAACTTATGTTAGATAAAATTAAAGACTTAATGAAAAAATCGTATATGTGGGTTATAGGTTTTGTCATAATGGTAGTATATGTGTATTCAAATATGATTATCGGAGATTACCAATTGGGTTTTACAAATGTTAACTATGCATATCCACCATGGGATTCGTTAGAAGTTGAAACAAATGGTCCACATCTTTCAGATGTGGCAGATACCATTTATCCACAGTTATATAAGACATATTATATGGGTGATAAATTGTCTCTATGGAATGCTGAATCAGGTCTTGGAGCTGAAAATGGAATAGACAGTGCCATGTATCCACTTAATTATGTGTATTTTCTAAATATTAAATATGCTGTTATTTTAAAATCCGTATTGGAATTTTTAATAGCATTTATAGCGATGTATTTATTCTTAAAAGAGATTGGAATATCAAAATTTCCAGCTTCGATAGGCGGATTACTATATTGTTTTTCATCGATAATGGTTGTATGGCATGGCTGGCAGCACAGCGATGTAACGGCATTTGCACCGTTTGCGTTTATGCTGGTGGAAAAGATAATTAAGCATATTAAAATAAGACATGCCTTATGGCTGAGTCTTGTTATATATATAATGCTTATTGCGGGAATGCCGACATATGCAGCATATTATTTGTATCTGTTAGGAGCATATATAGTAGTTGAAACAATATGGAAATACAAAAAAGACATAAAATCAATTATTAAAATTGCGTGTATGTTTGGAATGTCGGTCATTTTAGGGGCGATGGCAAGCCTGCCATACACAATCGGATTATTAACCGGAGTTGGTAATAACGGATATTCTGAATCGAGAATGAGCGAAGCAACAGAGACTTTGCCGATAGGTTTTATAAGAACAATGATTTTGCCATTGTTTAGAAAAGGACTGCCATCATTGCATGTTAATGAATCAACTATTTTTATTGGCTTATTTATTATTGTACTTTTACCATTTACATTTGCAGGGATACGAGAGAAAAAGAAAAATATATTTTTTGTTTTGTCAAGTATAGTTCTAAGCTTATTAGTTTTTACGCATATCTTTGACGGTGTGTTCAAATTATTACCTGTAATTAATTCATCTGTAAAATACAGATTGCTAGTATTATTTAATTTCACAATGATTATTAATGGAATAATTAATCTGAATCATTTAATTAACAACAGGGAATATTATAAGAAAAATAAAATATGGCTGGCACTTGGAATTGTTTTTGCAGGAGTTATATCGTATATTACAATAAAAGAAATAAATGTAGTTAAAGATATACGGACATATGAATGGACGATGTGCAAGACAATAATTATTCTTATAGGTTTGGCTGTATTATTGGTGCTGCAAACCTATATTCCGACTAAAATCTGGCTGGTTTCAATAATGCTTCTTGCAATGTGGGACATGGGAGGATTTGCAAATGATTATCTTCCGTGGATTTCAAAAGATGCTGATGTGATACCAGAGAAAACAGATTCAATAAGATATTTAGAAGATAATACAGATTATGAGAGGGTAACGGCTGAAGGTGCTTTTACATTATTTGCCAACAGTAATATCTACTATAACTTATATGATGTTAGATCACATAGTTTTGTCAATACTAATGAAGATATTTATAATTATATAGGCAGAATAGATGATGAAGCATTTACCACTTCTACAAGAGTATGTTTTGAAGACATTGAAAATTACAACCTGTTAAAATATATGGGTGTAAAATATATAGCAGGAACAGAAGTAGGTGTAGTTAATAAATGTGGTGATGACAGTGCTGGAAGAACTACGTTAGGAACTCTTCATCCGGGAATGGTAATAGAACAGAATGTAACTATTAGCCGTGATAAATTTACCGGAATAGATTTGTTGTTTGCCACATATGGAAACACATATGAGTCAGATAAATATTTTAATGTTGAGATTATTGATGCAGACACAGAAAATTTAATAGGTGAGAGTGAGATAAAAGCATCTGAAATAAGAGATAATACTTATTATAGAGTATATTTTGATTCAATTGAAAATTCTGAAGGAACAAAATGTATAGTAAGAATTACGGTTCCCATTGATTTTGATATGAATTGTACATTATGGAAGAATAGAAATGACAGTGAAGGAAATGAACTCTATGTAAATAATATTAAAGAATCAGGTTCTATAGCAATGAATACTGTATTTGCTTCAGAAGATTATGGTTTTGTATATTATGGAAATGACGGATTAGATATAATAGAACTTTCAGATTATGCCGAAAGGTTTGCGTTAATAAGTAAAGTCGATGTTATGGACGAAGAGGATATTCTTGATTCTATGTCAGAAAAGTATGAAGACAACACCTTATTTTTAACTGAAAATACAAATAATGTTTCGTTAGATTACAATGAATTAGCTGAAGATGAGAATATTGAATTAACTGAATATTCAGACGACTATATAAAACTTAATTATTCTATTGATACAGACAGATATATTTTGATAAATGATTATTATGCAGATGGATGGAATGCTTATATTAATAATAAAAAAGTTAATATAGAAAAAGGTAATTACTTATTCAGGGCTGTATATGCAGAAGAAGGTTCAGATATGGTTTTAGAACTTAAATATGAACCAAAGACAACTATTGTTTCGATATATATATGCATAGGTACCATAAGTGTTACTGTTGTACTAATTGCAGTATTTTCTATAATTGATTATAGAAAAAAGAAAGCAAATATTTGACATTCTATGGAAAGTATGTTAGATAGTTATTTAGTAAATGAAACTTTGGCATATTTGAGAACTTGAAAAGATACTTCAAAACAGAAAGGAAAGTATAAAGATGAGAACTTATTTAGTAACAGGCGGAGCAGGATTTATCGGCTCAAATTAT
>CAZQRO010000015.1:0-29750 GCA_964595785.1 uncultured Eubacterium sp. | reverse complement strand
TTAAACTGAATTAGAAATATGGGGGAACTGTTGTCACGTTATCTTAATGACATTGATCATACCTCCGCCTCCGGGCATTCCGCCGCCGCCCATCTGCGACTGTGGGATTTCTGTGACCTGCAAACCATTGACAGTAACGGTACCGCCATTTAATTCTGCTGAGTCGTCATAATCAAAGGAAGATTGGGCTTCAATAGTAATAATGCCGTCATTTACATATATACAGCCATTTGCATCAAAGGCATCTGTATCTCCAGCGCCCATACTTACATGAATTGTGCCGCCATTTACCTCAATTACCACATCATAAAAAGTGCTTTTATTTGCGGCATTTATACCGTCATCACTTGCGTAAATATCGATGTCTCCACCATTTAACTGAACATAAGTACCTTCGATTCCCTCTGCACAGGATTCAATTTTAATAGTGCCGCCATCAATCTGCACTGCACTTGTTCCCTGAATTCCATCCTCCGCAGCATTAATTGTAAATGTTCCATTTGCAATATAGATGTATCCGAGAGATAAATCATCTTCATTTTCACTGTGAAAAGCGTCTTTGGCTGAATCAACAGTGAAAGTGCCATCATATATGACGATAGAGTCATTTGCTTCAAAACTGTCTAAAGCAGATGTGACATTGTAAGTACCGCCAGTGATTTTTAAATCATCTTTAGCAGAAATGCCATTTCCCTTTGTACAGTCAATGTTAAGAGTGCCGGAACCGTTAAGAACTAAGTCGGATTTTGAAAAGATAACAGCATCAAGATTAGTTTCACCATCAGCAGTAAATGTTCCGCTTACTTTTAACGAATTATTACTGTCTGTAGTGGTGACAAATACTTTATCTGCGTCAATTACATATATGGCAGGAGCAGATTTATTAGTAATATTTACACCATCTAATACCAATTGGATTTTGGCATTATCAGGAGCTTCTACAATTATGGATACGTCTGTAGCAGTTCCGCTGATAAGATACACACCCTCTTCAGTAATGGACACATTCTTATTGCTCGTAAGAGTAACGCTCTTGGCATCAGTCAAATCTGCATTCTGTTCTAAATCTCTTGTCGTAAAAAGTGAGGAAGTATCAATAATTCCATTTTCATAACTTGTCAGTGTAACTTTGTCACTGGCAGATGAAGATTTATTGGTGGTTTCTTCAGTAGTAGTTTCTTTAGAAGAGGATTCATTTTCAGAACTATTCTGCGATGAAACTGTTGCTAGTGTTACTTTTGCAGAGGATTCGGAACTTTTACCGGAACAGGCAGAAAATGAAAATGCAAAAAGTAAGGTACATAATATTAAGGATATTTTCTTTGGTATAAATATTTTTGGTATAAAAGTTTTTCTAAGATTCATAAACATCACTCCTTTGGTAGTTTGTAACTATTCAAATCAATTTAACATACAGCATAATAAAATTTTGAAGTTGATATAAAAACTGATTTAAAAAGTTGTTTTTTGGATTGAACTAATCCTAACTTAATTATTTGTAAAATTCAAGGGATTACATTTAGAACTCATCTGATTTTCAGAAAGTCAACACATTCAATGAATTTATTATTAATTTATGATTCGGGTGTCAAAAAGTATATCACTGATAGTGCTTCGTCAATTTGTACAAAAGACTCCTCTTGCTATGCTACAATAATAAGATTTTCTAAGTATCTGATAAAGACGAATTATATATCACACAATCGCACCCAATCTGCCCTCCGTGGCAGTTGGTGCTTGCTTTGCCATCGTGCTAAAGCATTGCTGATTATGTATCGATACTAAGAAAATCTAATTATCTTCGCAATGCAAGATACGTTCTTTTGTACAAATTGACGAATACATCTAAAAATGATACCTTTTGACAACCGAATCAAATTTATATATATAAAACGATATAAAAAGGGTTTAGTTAAAAAAAGTAATGTAAGAAACTGTCGAATTATGTCGAAGTATTTTTGTGGAAAAGATAGGAAAAAAGGAGTAAAATATCTATATTACTACAAAAAAAAGACATTTTATCAGAATATCTGTAAATGTCATAAAAATAGGTCATATTGGAGTCTTGTAAGGTCGTAAAATTCCAATATAACAAAAGAGAAACTGCTTTCGCAAATTTCTCTTCTGCTGCGGTAAATGTGGTCACATTATAATAAATTGCGAACACATGAGGTAAATATAAAAATCCACTTTGGTGCTATTCGAAATACTGTAAATAATGAAAATCAAGGACTTGGACTAACTCTTATTCATTAGAATAGAACCATAGTGGAATGTAAATGAAATAAGCGATTATGAGTACGATAAGCACTATGATATTAGAATATAGCCATAAGAAAAAATTATAATATAACAATTATAAGATACTAATATATATTAAAAATAGACAACACTTTAATTTTATAATTCTTAATAACCTAAGAAATATTCATGCTTTTTAAAATCACATGAAACAAACTTATGTCACATATTTTCTTGACATACAATATAAAATCATCTACATTTGTTTTATATTAATTTTAAGAATGAGGCTTTAGAACGGAGACAACTATGGATTACAATAAAATAATAGAAATACGAAACGAAACAAACATTTTTGCCAAACATATTGGACTTTTTATTACAGAAATGAGTGAAGGATATGCGATGTGCCGAATGAAAATAAGCCAGAAACATCTTAATCCTGTCAAGGTCATACATGGTGGGGTGCTTTTTACGATAGCAGATGTTGCGGGTGGAGCTGCAGCCAGTTCTTATGGGTATCATATAGTTACTGCCAATAGCGATTTTCATTTTCTAAATGCGGGTGCCAATACAAATGAAATATATGCAACCGCTAAAAAGATAAAAATCGGAAAACGTCTTATGGTATTTGAAGTATCCGTATTTGACCAAGCGGACTTATTGTTATGTAAAGGTACATTTACATATGCACCACTTAAGGAAAAAATACTATCAGGCGAATAACTATATTAGTATTAGACATAAAAACTGCGTTCATATTTCATTTAGAAAAAATAATGGAGGTATTATGGAGACAGCATTTTATAATGGTGAATTAATTATAGCTTCACAAGCAGCAAAAAAATATGATACTGAAAAAGAGATTCGTGGTGCAAGTAGTAGTAGATTGCTGTTATGTACTGATTCGGATTGTAAATGTAAAGTATTAAAATATTGTCATGGTGAAATAGGAACCGAAGGCAAATTTTGGACATATGGAGGAACTAAGTTCGGACCGGCGGGAGGAATATATAATGACTGTGGAACAGATGAAAATAAGAACAATTAAACCGGAAAACGATGCAGAATTGGCAGAAATTGTACGAAAGAACTTGGAGTACTATCATCTTGATATTCCGGGGACAGTATATTTTGATACAGAACTTAATCATTTGAGTAAATATTACAATACATCAGATAAGAGAGAATATTTTGTGGCTGTAAATTATGAAAATCAGGTAATAGGTGGAGTAGGAATCGCCGAATTTGATGGGATAATTGACTGCGCGGAGTTACAGAAATTGTATCTCACAGATTCAGCAAAGGGGAAAGGTCTTGGATATATATTAATAGATAAAGTAATTGACTATGCGAAAAGCATAGGATATAAAGCTCTCTATCTTGAGACACACCATGTTCTTGAGACGGCTATACATATGTATAGAAAAAAGGAATTTGTACAGATGGATAACCCACCGGAAAGTGTGGTTCACAGTACAATGGATATGTTCTTTATAAAAAAACTTACGGAAAACAATTTAATCCGGTAGTACTATATAAAAATCGACAAAAACCTACAAAAGCAATCATAAAAACCTACCAAAACCTATAAAAACCAATATATTTTATAAAGCAGGTTGTGATATTATATATCCGCAACTGTAAATAAAGATATTGCGATAAATAGAAAATCTGAAAGTATGTTTTTTATCGTGTATCTGGAGGATTGGGAAATGGAGGAATTTATGAGAGATAGGTTTATAAAAATCAGGAGAGGGATTGCAGGTATGTTTGCAATACTGTTGGCACTAAGTGGGATTCAAATGGACTGTCTTAGAATTAAGGCAAATGATGGAAAAATGGTAACGTTGTATTTTATGGATAATACAGCAGAACATTGGGTGAAAAATAATGAAGCAGTAATGGAACTTGTAGATAATACTAATGGTCATAACAAATATGAGATGACCACAAAAGATAATACTACATGGAGCGTCAGCGTTCCTAATACAGCATATAACGTTACGTTTAACCGCTACGACAGTGGAAAAGCAACACAGTGGAATTCATGGAGTGCGGGTGGAAGAGATGAAAATAATGCATACTATGCCGATGGAAGTGAGTATGGGCATTGGGGAAATGTGGAAGATTCAAATGAAAATTATTTTCATGCAGGAGATATAGTATATTTGGATGTATCTGAATTTAAAGATTGGAAAATAAGTGATGCCTTAATGTATGTGAATTTCGATGATGTTTCAAAGGTTGAACCTGGTGATAAGGATGTAAATATTTTAGCAGAAAAAGAATCAGGCAGATATAAACCGCAAATTACGGATTATGAGATTGAAGACAACGTATATACATATATTGTAACGAAACAGGATGAAGGAAAGGAGGTACTGCGTTTTTGGCGGGGCAATGAAACAACATTGTGGAATTGTACAATAACTTTAGAGTACAAACAGTTTAAGGGAGGCAGTAAAAGAAGGAATGGGAATTGCCTGTACTTATGATGACCATAAAAGTGTAGAAAGTTATCTTGCTTCAAATGAGGGTAAAAACCTTCCGGTACCGCATTGCATAAGGGGAAGTAAAGGTGCTGAGTTAGTGGAAGAAGTAAAAGCAATGAGCGAATATTTTATTATACCGCCATTTGCAAAGGGAGCATTCGGCTCGATTGAATTTGCAGATAAGATAAAAGAATTCGGCGTGGAAGAAATAGAGATGACAGGTGTCTGCACGGATATATGCGTAATATCAAATGCAATGATAGAAAGAGGTTAATTGCCGATATTATCAGAGATACCTTCCAGATAGAAGGCTGAACTGATTTAATAAAGTGAAAACTTTCTTTCAAATCTGTAAAACCTGTGGAAAAGATATTACCGCTATTTTTTGTTTTTATAAAAGGAATTTTTATAAATATTTCCATAATAGTGGAGAAGAAAAAACAGCCGACACTTATATATAAGGTTGGCATTATACCACTTAAGGCAAATAATGCACCACCAAGAACGGGACCGATTAAGCCTGCAAGTGAACTTACAAGATTAATAATTGCATTGGCAGACATAATATTTTCACTGCTTACCAGAACAGGAATACTTGCCTGAACGGCAGGCTGATAGGCACCCTGTATTCCATAGAAAATAATAAGGCTTATAAGCAGCAGAATTAGTCTGATTTAACAGATAAAGGGGAAGTGCAAAACGAAGTATCTGGTTACCAAAAAGGGAAATAATTTGTCCGATTACTACAAGTATAAAATCTTTTGAAAATAAAGTTATTTTAGTGTTATTCATACAAACTCCAATCTGGAGCATTTATGCGGCGGGAAGAAAAATATGTGAATCGTTTCTTATTCTCCTCGTCTATGTCATTTGTGATGCTCCTACACAAATGGCTGTGTGAAAAAAACTAATATTAGTGAAGTGATTTCACACGGACTTCAGATGCATCATACATACTAATGGTATGTATAACTGTTAAAATTATGGTCAGGTTAGAATAAGCCTGACCGTATAATCAGGTACTGTTAGCCAATTTCACAAAATTATCCATGCATAAATTTTATTAAAATTAGTTACGAGTAGTTCCGTCATCTGAAATGTTTCTAAATTTGGATAAATTATTAATTGATTTTTCATCCATTATAGAAATGTTAAAAATTTTTAAAATCTGATTAAGCAGCAGCGCCTTGCGAACTAACGCCTCATCAGACATTCTGTAAACAAGCGGATTTAACCATATATCGCTTAACTGCATAATTAAATCAGCCAATTCATCAGGGTAATTTGTTTTAATTGAGCCATCTTTAACACCTTCCCGTACAACAGGAACTATATAGTCAGGAACAGTTTCATTGTATACAGACTTAATATAGTAGGCTAAAAATGTCGAATTATCAAGGAGATTAGGAGTAATTGAAAAAAGTTCTTTCTGTTTGGGATTCTCAAGTGAAACTGAAAACATTTTCTCAAGTTTTTCCTTGCCGTTTAAATGCAAATCATCACGAATTGAAGCCATCTGAGAACTATTTTCACAACAGATATAATTGACAACCGCAATCAGTATTTCTTCTTTGGATTTAAAATGATGATAAATGGCTCCTTTTGTCAATCCGCCAAGATTATTAATAATATCCTGAAGCGATGTTTTCTCATAGCCCTTCGTCATAAATAATTTCATGGAAACATCAATGATCAGTTGATAAGTTTCCTTAGGGTATTTGTTACGAGACATAATATACCTCTTTTCTTAGTTTACATACTAACGGTATGTAAATAATAAAGCAATAAATTTATTATGTCAATACTTTTTGGGAAATTATTTAAACTATTGTTTAGTGTAATGAATAATTAACAGAAATAAAGTGTGGCGCCTGCGACTTTGTACAGGAATTAGATATTCTTAGTATTCCATTAATATTAAGCTATTTCCGAACACGATGTTCGGAAAAGTCTCCGACTGCCACGGAGGGCAGATTCGGAGACGGTAGCGTAAAATTGATAAGACATATAGGTGAATACTTAGAATATCTTATTCCCGAACAACGGAACAGAAGACACACTTTATTCTGCACACAATTTACTCCTCTAAACAATAGTTTTATATAAAATAATGGCAATTCAGCATATTTTAGTTTATAATAAAGAAAACTGGGATGGAGAATTAATTAAACATGAAAATTGCATTGCTGCAATCCCATATTAAATGGGAAGATAAGGTATATAACATAGAGTATTTTGAGAGAATATTAGAAAAATACAGTATGGAAAGTGTTGATTTGTTTCTTTTACCGGAAATGAGTTTTACCGGATTCACTATGAATACAGATGAGATGAAAGAAGACAATATGCATACGTTATCATTGCTTAAGAAAATGTCAGCAAAATATGGTGTGGCAATTGGAGCGGGCTATATTAAATCAGGAGAAGAAAAATGCGAAAATCATTATGCAATAGTAACTCCTGATGGTAAAATTGCTGATTATGCCAAGATTCATCCGTTTAGTTTTAGTGAAGAGAATGTCTATTATACAGGTGGAAATTCTATTATAAAATGCAGGTATAAGGAATTTGAAATAGGTATACAGATATGCTATGATTTGAGGTTCCCCGATATATTTATGCAGGCAGCAGCAGATGTGGACCTGATGGTAGTACCTGCTAACTGGCCTGCTGCTAGAGCAGAGCATTGGAATACATTGCTTAGAGCAAGGGCAATAGAGAATCAGGTATATGTGGCAGGAATAAATTGTGCCGGTGATATTGGCGGACTTTATTACAGTGGTGACAGTGCTATATATAATCCTGATGGACAAGAATGTGAGTGCATTGAATATCAATTATCAGGGAATTGTAGTGAGGCTAAAATACTGCTGTTTAATATTGATAATGATGTGCAGAAGTACAGAGAAGCATTTCTAGTGCTGAAAGACAGAAAAAGTATATAGTTAAAAAATGTATTTGTGCAGTAATACAAAATGAAAAATTTGCGAACATTGCTGAATATATATTTATTGAACAGCATATTTTGAAATCGTTTTTAAACTATATCGGTATGTAGATTAACGGAAAGGAGAGTATGTGTGTATTTACGAATACATCATACGATAAGCAGATATGAGTAAACATACTAATAAATATATTGCGCCTATAATAATTACCATATGTCTGGTATTGTATTACATTGGTTTTGGAGTAGTATGTTTTGTAGTAAAAGAAATACCATTTGCAGTAAAATTACTTGCAGGCATTATTCCTCTGGCTTTAGCCGGGGTGTGCATATACGTTCTTATAGAACGAATAAACGAAATAAGGAGTGGAGAAGAAGATGATCTTAGTAAATACTGATTATATTTCAGGAAAAGAATTAGAAATGATTGGATTGGTTAAAGGAAGTACGATTCAGTCTAAAAATGTAGGAAGAGATATCACACAGAGTTTTAAGACATTAGTTGGAGGAGAACTTAAGGCATATAACGAAATGATGAATGATGCCAGAGCGCTTGCAACTAAGAGAATGGTGGAAGAAGCTGAGCAGTTAGGTGCGGATGCCGTTGTTAATATCCGTTATGCTTCAGCAGCAGTTATGCAGGGAGCAGCCGAAGTTATGGCATATGGAACAGCAGTTAAATTCAAATAGGCTTTAAATATGCGCAGCAGAAATTCAGACATAAATAGAAGCTAAGCTGCAAGAATATTTGAATGCAAAAAGGAGATATATTAATGTTAAAAGAAGATTATATTGAATTAACCATAGGCAGAAAAAAGAGTATTGCACTCATTGCGCATGATGGTAAGAAGTATGCACTTATCGAATGGTGTAAAAGACACAAAGATACTCTTAGTAAACATAATTTATGTGGAACCGGGACGACAGCGAGAATGATTACCGACCAGACAGGATTAAGTGTAAAGGGATATAACAGCGGACCTCTTGGCGGCGACCAGCAGATTGGAGCCAAGATAGTTGAAGGAAAAGTTGATTTGGTAATTTTTCTTTCAGACCCTTTAGAGGCACAGCCGCATGACCCTGATGTAAAGGCACTTTTAAGGATTGCCCAGGTATATGATATACCGATGGCGAATACGGAAGCTACAGCAGATTTTATTGTTACGTCATCATATATGGACGAAGAGTATACACACGAAGTTATTAACTTCAATAAGAATATACAGGAAAGAGCTAAGACTCTTTAAAACTTTAAAGTATAAACATGTAGATAAGCGTTCCGACAACACCGGTACCAAAGATTATGGATATCGCATTTGCCTTGAATTTTCTGAGAATAAATAATGCACCAAGAAATAATCCGGCTTCCACATATCTGAAATCACTAAAGACAATATTACTTTTATCTGCCTTAAATAAACCGAGTAAAAGTATTGATAAACCTGCGGATGCTATGAGAGAAACTACAGCAGGTCTGAGGGCTGCAAGTACAGTCTGAACTGCTCCTAAGTTTCTGTATTTGTAATAGAAATGTGCAAGTATTGTACATATAATGAAGGCTGGAATAATACAGCCGATTGTACAGATAATTGCACCCGGAATACCTGCCAGACGGGTACCTACAAATGTTGCTGAATTGATGGAAATTGGTCCCGGCGTCATTTCAGCAATTGTTATAAGGTCTGTAAATTCACCAAGAGTCATTAATTTATGAACTTCTACAATCTGATTCTGAATAAGTGGGATAGCTGCATAACCTCCACCTACTGAGAATAATCCAACCTGAATAAAACTTAAGAATAATTTAAATATCAGCATTTTTATCTCCTTTCATATCTGTCTTTTTATTTTTTGTTGAATCAATAACTGCGTCTGTAATACCTATTGCAAGACATGAAAGAATAATAATCATTGCGCTTATATTGAAGAACCATACAGCGATAAAGGCTGCACACATAAGTCCTATATATAGGATACGCTTTGTTTTACATACATTTTTGGCAAGATTAATAACAACATCAAATATAACTGCGGCAACACCGGCACGCATAACCTGCAATGCAATGGCAATAACTTTATTAGAGCGGAACTGCTCGTAGAATACGGAAATGATTGAAATAATAATCATTGGCGGAAGTGAAGTTCCGATAACTGCAACCAGAGAACCGATAAATCCATACATTCTATATCCGATTATAACAGAAGCATTAATGGGAATAGGGCCGGGTGAAGACTGGGCAATGGCTGTAATGTCAAGCATTTCATCTTCATCAAACCATCCTAATTCTTCCACAAACTTTTTCTTCATAAGCGAGACAATTACAAACCCACCGCCAAAAGTAAAGGCACTAAGCGTAAAAGTTGAAATAAATAATTGCCATAACATTTTAATCGTATTTTTATCTTTTTTTAATTCATTTTCCATAATATAAATATTCCTTTCATAATTTAATCTTCCATTATAATATGAGTTGCCCGACAAATGGCATGAGACCATTGATTTTTACGCACTTCGTGCTCCCAAAATCAATGAAACATTCGAAATCCGCACTAATCGTGCTTCTTTCTCATGTTTTGCAGTCCCCGTAGACATAAAAATGTATGCAAGCATCCATTTTATTTACATTTGTCCCTTGTCTCATAATATAATGATTGACATAATAAGTAAAATATATAATAATTATATTAAACATAGGGAAAATGCTATCACATGGTTATTTGTTTCTAAGTGAAAGCAGATAGCTATTATGGCAGATGAGAAACCGTCGTCACGAAGTTCTCATAATTTCTTCGTAAAAATCGTTCAGAAATGAGGAATTATATGACATTAAGACATTTAGAGATTTTTCTTAAGGTGGCGGAATCAGGAAGTATGAGGGCTGCATCAGAACAGTTATTTATAACACAGCCGACTGTGAGCGGAGCTGTAGCAGAATTAGAAAAGGAATGTAATGTGCTTTTGTTTGAAAGACTTAATAAAAGATTGTACATTACGGAAGCTGGCAAGAAGATGTGCGGGTATGCAAGAAGAATGTTAAGTTTAAGAGACGATATTGAACGGCAAATTGGTTTTGCAGAAGACAAGACGCCCATAAGAATCGGAGCCACGGTAACTATAGGCACATGCCTTCTGCCGCAGTATATCAATGAGTTCAGTGGAACATCTCCAAGAGTACGAATTGATAATACGCCAATGATTGAGCAGTTAATTTTAAATAATTCATTAGATGTAGGGCTTGTAGAGGGACATATAAGCAGCGAAGATATTGTTTCTATTCCATTTTATAGTGATGAGATGATGCTTGTATGCAGAAAAGATTGTTTTCTTGGAAAAAGGAAAAAGGTAAAACTTGCTGAAGTAGCAGAGAATCCATTGATTCTAAGGGAAAAGGACAGTGGAACAAGGACAGTTATTGACGAGGCATTTAAGAAAATGGGGCTTAAGGGAGATGTACTGTGGGATTGTAATAACACCCAGGCAATTTTAAATGCAGTTGAATCAGGAATAGGTGTATCAGTTTTATCACCAAGTCTGATTAAAGATTATAGGAATCTGACGGCAGTTCCCATCAGCGATGTGGATATAAAAAGAGATTTTCTGATAATAGTTCACAAAGATAAATATATCAGTAATAAATTAGAGGAGTTAATTGACATTATAAGGGGAAGAGAAATAGTGTGAAAAATATGCTTCATAGCATATTTTTATATACACGAGTTTGTGAAGAAGCACAAACTTGTGTATATAATTCAGAATTCACTAAAAATAAGAAAGGCATGGTGCTTGAAATGAGTAAAAAATTGAAAAACGATATGAGAAAAACATTTGTTGATTGTTATTATATGACAGAGAATGAAATATCTGTGAGAGATATTTGCGAAGTTATTAAGAAAATCAAAGGAATTACGTATGAATGCTGGGAAGCAGCAGGCGTAATCGAAATAGAATTAGAGGAGAAATGCAGTGTAGACATTGAAACACTGGATATGTTTAAAAGCGAAGAGGATAAAATGTTCCTGAATAAGAATAACATTAAGACAATATTTTCTATAAAGACAGATTCAGACCATAAAGATAAGATGATTGAAATATTCAGGAAGGTTGTTTTTGATTTAGGGGGATTTGTCTGCTCTGATTCAGATGATTTTAAACCATTTTGGGTGGAATAACAGTTCCGGCACATTAAAATGACTGATATATAGTACTAGGACAAACAGATAAGATATAATGAAGGTGTCATTTGGTCTGGTGATTTTAAGGTTGCTACATTCCTGACAAAGGAGTAAAATATAAACAATTATGGAAAAAATATACCTGAAGTGAGGTAACAAAATATGAAAGATACAAAGATTATAGCAGTGGCAGGAAAAGGCGGAGTTGGTAAAACATCATTAGCAGCTACTATGGTAAAAGTATTAGTGGAAAAATATCCGGATAAAAAAATACTTGCAATAGATGCTGACCCGGCAGTGGGACTTTCAACGGCATTTGGAATAGAGGTAAAGACAACTATTGACGATATAAGAAAAAGGGTGGTAGCAACTGTAGAAGATGGAGATACAAAAACAGCCATTGAACTTCTTGGTGAGGCAAGATACCACATATTTGATGCTATTGAGGAAGCAGACGGATTTGCATTTATAGCAGTGGGAAGACCTGAAAATGCAGGCTGCTACTGCAAAATTAATTCATATTTAAAAGAAGTAATAAAAGTGGTTTCTGATAATTTTGATTATGTTGTTATAGATGGGGAAGCAGGAATAGAACAGATAAACAGGCGTGTCATGGAGAAAGTTACGCATCTCGTTCTGGTAAGTGATGCCAGCAGAAAGGGTACACAGGTAATTAAGACTATTAAAGAGGTGGCAGATGAACTTGTCATGTATGAAAAAGTTGGTGTGATTCTCAACAGAATTCCTGATGAATCTGTAAGAGAATACATAGAACTGGGAGATTTAGAAGAACTGGCATGTATAGGAACTGACAAGGAATTAGCAGCATTTGACATAACAGGGAAAAATGTTTTCTATATGCCAAATGATTCTAAAATTGTAAGCGGTGTAGGAAATGCATTAGCAAAATTAGATGTTATTTAAAGGAGAAATGCCGTGAAAGACTTAAAACACTTATATTATTTGGAGAAGCTATTACAGGAAGCCGATAATGATTTAGTTAAGGAAGCACAGAATGATGGTCTTAAGCAGGCAATAGAAAAAGTGCTTAAATTAAAAGTAGTGGAATTAGATACAGACCCACAGCTTATGGGGGCAATCGGAGCAGCAGAATTTGCAAGGCAGAAAGGAATGAACAAATGATACTGGCAATTAAAGTAATATTAATAATATTAGCAGTTTTAGCGGGTTTATTCATATTAAGCCTGTTAGTATATTTCTTTAACCTTGATATGAAAATGGCATCTAAAATGATACCGATAATGAATAAGCACTATGACAGGCAGAGAGAAAAACGTCACAGAATGGAAAATAAGAAATGAATCTTTATGATAAATCAATTAATGAATGTATGAAATTATTAGAAGGAAGAAATGCAAAGAGATTAGAATCTATAAGAAATTCAAGGGAATGGCGGGAGTCAGATGAACAAAAGTTAATCATGAAAAGAGATATGGCGTATGAATTAGGAGGAGGTATCCTTCCTGCTGTCAGTGGCCTTGCATTTACAACATCGGAATGCATGGAAGATGAAATATTACTGTACGGACCGGATTTGCAGGATATTAGTGAAGATACACCTTATGCCAGAATTACCATAATTAATATTGATGATAGTAAGTGGAATGACAGTAATGAAGCTTATGCGGGTATGCGCAGGATAGATTACACAAGATATCATGTGTATCCGGAAGGATTTATGATGAGGATATCCACATCAGCTGCCCGTGAATCTGTAAGAATTGGAAAAAAGGAGTTAAAAGCGGGTCTTGATTTTGAAAAAGCGGGTAACATATTTATAAATGCATATCACAGACATTCAGAAGTAAAAAGTGTTAAAATAATATTTATAACAGATAAAACATTTGAGTATGATAAGTTATCTGATAAGGTAATATTTATAGAAAAAATAACAGAATCTTTGAATAAAATTTTTAATAATATCATAATGGACTGTAAAATGTGCGAATTAAAAGAGGTATGTGACGAAGTGGAGGGTCTGCGTGAACTACATTTTAAATCATAGTATAAATAGGAATTTAGGAGTCATTTTGTGACAGGAGTCAAATGGTAACATAATTTTCACTATGATATAATTTAAACAGACAGTTATAGGAACCGGATACATTTTATTGTGCAATGCTTAATGGAATATATCTTAATCCCGATAATGCAGATGAGGAAATCCTTGAATTATATAACAATTCCGGGGAAGAATATGAATCATCGATATTATTTATTATCAGCAATACTATTATCAGCAATATTAATAGAAGCAATGCAGCATGAGGTGAAGAATGAAAACTAATTATCATATACACACATTCAGGTGTGGACATGCAATAGGGGATATTGAGGACTATGTTAAGCAGGCGGTTAGTGAGGGTTTTACACAGATTGGATTTGCAGACCATACACCACTTCCGGATGACTGGTGGCCGGAGATTAGAATGAGAATGTCACAGTTAACGGATTATTTAGATAAGATAGACGCGGCAAATAGAACATTTAAGAATATTGAAATATTAAAAGGACTTGAATGTGATTATTTTAGTCGGTATGATTCTTTCTTTGTAGAAGAATTATTAGGCGATTATGATTTGGATTATCTTGTTGGAAGTGTTCATGCGTATGAATATAAGGGAATAATGTATGATGTATATCATTCGGACATGACAGGTGAGCGTATGGTATCGTATGCTAAGCAGTATGTGCAGGCAATGGAATGTGGAGCATTTGCATTTATGGCACATCCTGATTTGTACTGTTTCAAAGTGAATAAATGGAATGAAGATGCAAAGAATTGTGCAAAAGAGATATTGCAGGCAGCAGAAGAATTAGATGTTCCGTTAGAGATTAATACAAGCGGATTTCTTAAGAAGAAACTGGGACACGTAATGTATCCGAGAAAAGAATTCTGGGAGTTGGCATCGGCATATAACATAAGAGTGTATGTTAATACCGATGCACATAAACCGGAATTAGTTGCGGCACATTATGATGATGGAATCAAAATGGTGAGAAAACTTGGTATGCGTCTGGCAAATCCGGTTCAATAAATACTAATTAGAATTATTACCATTAGAATTAACATTAGCTCTAATACTGATTCCGTTAACCTCAATATGATCATTAACTGCAATGACTAGACACTGTCGGCCGTCAATAACTCTGGTTTCTACTAAGTCAGTTCTGTCAGGATTAACTTTAATCACAACGTCAGGAGTTTCGATATTGAACTTTCTGATGTTTGTTATATTAGAGGCTAAAAATGAAGCCGGCTGTTCCTCTGACACTGCATTTAACTGTTTTTCTAACACTTGAATCTTGTCTTCAGGAATACTGCTCTCTTCGAAAATATGCTTAACCTCATTGGAAGTAAGTACAAGTGGGTCAGGTTCATCTTTGGATTCTTCAATCATATCGTTAAGAGTTTCATGAATGGTCTTAATGGTGTCAAAATTACATTCTTCGCCTAAAGTATTTATGATAAGATTATTAAAAGTTTCTTTCTGACTCTCTGCTGTCATAGGGGCAGAAGCACCGAATAGGTTATCTACAAAAGAATACTGCAATTCTTCAGAATTCTTAGAGTAATACAATAAACTGTGGATATCGGTATTTCTGTCATTAAAAGCAGGAAACAGGAATCCGTTCGAAGGAACGCCGACAATCCAGTCCCGTACCCGTTCGCCAATACTATTGGTGTCAGAGTCATAACTAAGACCTGATTTCGCCAGATTAACAGGACATATACTGCAAAGTATGTAATCGTATACATTATCGGAGGAATCAAACATTTCCGAACCATCTGAAGACCTTCCCGGAATATCATAAATTCCGTGGATAAGAATTATATAATAATTAGAAGCATATATATAATTTTCTACAATTTTCCGGTAAACTTCATCTAATAAATCATCATCTTCTAATTTGCTGTTTTTTAATCTGAGAAGAAATTCCTGTTTACCGCCTTCCGCCTCTTCTTCAATGGGAAATTCCAGATTGAGAAGGTTTTTACCGATAATTCCTGAAAGGGAATGTTTAAATATGTCAAAATACTTAAATGCTTCTTCTTCCGAAAGGGCATGAAAAGCATCTTTGGATTTAAATTTAATCTCTTTTTCACCATCCACATAACAACCGCATATACGTGTAATTACAGAATTCTTAGGTGTCAGGGTTTTCTTGATTTCTGATATCTCTTTCTTATTCATTACTATCCTCATTTCTGTGGTTAATAATTCCACAATTTATTAAGTTCTGTTTCAGATGATGCAATCAGTTGAATAATATCTAAAATGTATATTTTTGACCTCAATATCATTTGATGAGAGTATAAAAATGTATTACTTTTAGAAGTATCTGTCAATTTCCACAAAAGATTTTGCTTGCATCATAATCGTATTTTAACACAAAAAAGAATCATATAAAAGTGAAAACTAAGATACAAAATGATAACATTTTGAAAATACAGCCTTTACTAAACTAAAGGAAGGAACTATAGATTATGAATAGATAAAAAGTACTAGGATATTTTTGAAAAAAGTGTTATCATAGACGAGAAAAAATGTGTAAGGAGAGAGACACTAATGATAAATTATTTTTTTAGCAACGCCGATTATGGTTTGGTTGCATTCATAGGAATTATGTTTGCATTTGCAATGACATGCTTTTTACTTAGTAAATGTACAGGAATATTGCCAAAGGATATGGGAAGGGCTTTTGCTCATGATGGTTCGTTGTCGGCAGGCAAGCCTAGAGGAGCAGGCTTCTTATTCATACTGGTATTTGTATTGGCAACACTAATTTTTGGAAAAATCAATGTGGAGATTATTATTTATTTAATCTTAATTGTGGCAGCAATGCTTACAGGCTTTTTAGATGATTGTGCGAAATCTCCATGGGGCGAATATAAAAAGGGCATTTTGGATTTAGTAATTGCCACAATGTCGGCAGTTACATTTTTAAATTTTAATGACAATAAGATACTGATTGCATGTGCAGATAAATATGTAACCATTAATCCGATAGTGTTCGGAGTACTTATAGTTATCCTTGTGTGGACTTCCATAAATGTAACGAACTGTTCAGATGGTGTAGACGGATTATCAGGAACACTTACGGTCATTACTCTTGCATCAATATATTTTATTGATATCATTAAGGGAATGGACAATAAATTTGCATATACAATTCTACTATTTATTATAAGTATTTTAGGATACCTGTGGTTCAATGCGACACCGAGTAAAATGCTTATGGGAGATGCAGGTTCCAGAGCAATGGGATTATTTATAAGTATTGCCGTACTTAAGATGGGTTCACCAATCTTATATGTATTAGTAGCTGGAGTTTTAATAGTAGATGGTGGTTTAGGATTAATAAAAGTCTCATTACTAAGATTCTTAAAGGTTAAGATTCTTACGAATGTTAGAACACCTATACATGACCATGTTCGTAAGGTATGGAATTGGTCAAACACGCATACTGTATACAGATTCACAATAATTCAGATAGTCCTGTGTATTGCAGCAGTATATTTAGTTATACACTGAAGATAAGAATTAAAATAAGGTGTCAATATAAACGTAGTTTATAATATTTGACACCTTATTTTTATGTTTGAATAAGTAAAAATTATGAATTTTTTGCCAGAAGACTATATATCTTCATCAACTACGGCACCCTTAAGGTCATCAGCAGTTAGTTTCAATTCATTGACAATCAGGGTGAGGGATTTCTTTACATCAGGCAGATTAGAATTTTGCTTTTTGTTTGTTACATCATTAAGAATATCACCAAGTTTGTACATTTCATCCTGGTCATCTTCCTTTTTTGTTTTTTCGCTTTCTGCTTTAGCGGCTTCTATGCGTTCTTCAAGTTCTTCCTCAGCCTCTTTCTTTTCTTCGGCTTCTTTCTGTTCTTCTTCAAATTTATCATCAATACTATCTTTGGAGTCTTCTATTAACATACCAACAATTTCTTTATTAGCAGCTTCCATAACTTTATCTGCCTGCTTATTTGCATCAACCATGGTATGAGTCTTGAGACGTTCTAAATGAATTCCACGAATAACAGAATTTTCTTCAACAATAAGTTTTTTGTTATCATAAATTGTTTTTTTGTATGTAGATTTATTACTATCCATTTCAAGCATTGTTTTCTGATACTCAGTAGGACCTTGTTCGTGAATATCTTTTAAGCGTGCCTGTTCATCATCACTTAACATAACTGTAGAATCAAGCAGAGAATCACGTTCCTTTCGAAGAAGTTCTAAGTCCTGTTCTTCCTGACTGTTTTCATCAATTCCGTAACCTTTCCTGACAACTTCCTGTTCTTTGGAAATATTGTTAATCATATCCTGGGCTTCGGAATTTTCTTTATACAAGTCATCAATATGCTCTTTGCGTGAATTGATTTCATCATCAACAGCATTATCGCCTGCAAATGCTTTTTCAATAAGATTCATTGCTATAGACTGTGCCTGTTTGCGTTTATTCTCGATGTCAGTTCCAAGATTCAGATTTCCGGCAAATATTGTGCCATTATCATTGACTGAAGATTCATTTCCTTTTGTGTTGTCAGTTTTAGTATTGTCATTTTTGGAATTTGAAGACTGTAAAATAGTATCCTTTGCATTAGGTGAATTAGTAACATTACCATCAATTTTCATATCCTACCTCTTTTCTCTAAATATAAAAGTTATTATTGTGTCAAAAATAATATAATAAATATATCGACAGTTTTATTTAAAATGTTAATGTAGTATGATATAATTATGTGAAATGAAAAAAGAAGAAATGGTGAGCTAATGAAAAAGGCAGTTAAAAATATATTAAAGATTCTCTCAGATGATGATTTTGATCTTGATAAGAGCAGAAAATTTGTTAATGTAAAGGCAATTAATCCTTTAAGAGTTCTGTATAAAACAGAAGATATTACAATTTATAATGATGAATATAATATTCCTGTAAGAATTTATTATCCATATCATACTGCTCCGGAAGATACAGACGAGAGGAGGGTAAATGTACTTTTGTTCTTTCATGGTGGTGGATTCGTAACAGAAAGTGTTGATACATACAGCAGAGTTTGTAGAAATTTGTCTAAGTCTACAGAGTCAATAGTTGTGGCAGTGGATTACAGGCTGGCTCCTGAATATAAATTTCCTATAGGCCTAATGGATTGTTATGCTGTTACAAAAGCACTTTTTGAGAATAAGATTCTTGAAGAGATACAGAATAAAAATATAGTGATTATCGGTGACAGTGCGGGAGGAAATATGACAGCATCTGTTTCGATGATGGCAAGGGACAAAGCAGAGTTTGAAGTTCATAATCAGGTACTTATCTATCCATGCACTGATAATGATTATTCTAAACATTCTAAATATCCATCGGTAATAGAGAATGGCAAAGACTATCTGTTGACACGCAGGGACCTTATTAATTATATGAAACTGTATGCAAATGATGAAAAAGACAGGGAGAATCCTTATTTTTCGCCAATGAAATCAAAGAATTTTGAAAAACTTCCGCGTACATTAGTTATAACAGGAGAATTTGACCCGTTGAGGGATGAGGGTGAGGCATATGCAGCAAAATTAGCCGAAGCAGGTAATGAGGTTGTACAGTATAGAATTGCAGATGCAATACATGGCTTTTTTGCATACACGACTAAGATGTCATTTACAAGAATATGTATGGAATATATTAATGAATTTATTAATCAGTCAGATATAGAGACTGAAGGCGGTGAATGAATTGTTTAAGATTAAGAAGACTAAATGGAGAAAATTAGAGAATGCGGCAAAAATTTTCCCGGCAACAAGTAATAAACGTGATGAAAGAGTATTCAGGGTTACATGTGAATTGAAAGAAAAAGTTAATCCTGAGATACTGCAGCAGGCATTAGATGATACTATGAAAGTGTTTTCAATGTTTTCCTGTGTTCTTAGAAAAGGGGTATTTTGGAACTATTTAGAAGAATCTGAGATAAAGCCAATTGTTAAGGCAGAACACAGACCGCCGTGCAGCAAGATATATTATCGTGATAAAAAGGCTTTGTTATTCGAAGTATTTTATTATAGAAACAGAATCAGCCTTGAAATATTTCATGCTTTGTCAGATGGAACGGGAGCCGTTCATTTTGTGAGGCTACTTGTATTTAATTATCTGAAAACTGCTAATAAAGATATAGAGTCTTCAGCATCAGAATTAGGAATAGGTGTATCAGACAGGGAGAAAACAGAAAATGGATTTTCTAAATACTATGAAAAACCATCTAAAAAAATCCATATTCCCAAGTATAAAGCCGCAAGGATTAATGGAGATAAATTAGAAGAAGATGAATTGAAAATAATAGAAGGTATAGTTTCAACAAAGGAATTGTTAAAGATGGCACGGAGTTATGATACCACCATAACTGTGCTGCTGACTGCAATATTGCTTTGTTCCATATCAAAAGACCTGAGTACAAAGCAGAAGAAGAAAAATCCGGTGTCGTTAATGATTCCGGTTAATCTTCGAAATCTTTTTCCGTCATCTTCGCTTCGAAATTATTTCTGGTGGATAGACTTAGGATATGACTTTGGCAGTAAACCGGAGAATTTTGAAAGTGTAATTGCATTTTCAAAGCAATTTTTTAAAGATGAGATAACGAAGGAAAGAATGGCAGCCAGAGTTAATCCACTTATAAAGTGGGAAAAGAATATTTTGTTAAGAGCAGTGCCATTAGAGATTAAACAACTTATTCTGCAGGCAACACATCTTGCCGGAAGAGGTAATACGGCAATTTATTCTAATGTAGGCAGAATAGCCATGCCTGAGGATTGCGGTAAATATATTAAAATGTTTGACATATTTACAAGTACTACGAAGTTAGAGATGACTTCCTGTTCTTTTGAAGACGTATTTACCATAACATTTGCATCTGTATATGAGAATACAAGTATGATTAAGAATTTCTTTAAGGAATTGACAAGTGCAGGTCTTGATGTGGAGATTGCAGCGAATCCTGTTAATTAAGGCAGGCAGTGTGGAGGAAGTAAGAATGTATTTTTGTGAATCATGTAAAGTGAGAATAAGAACAAATAATGACAGATGTCCATTGTGTCAGGGCAGATTAAGCGGCAGCGAAAATGAAGTTACCGAGCCATTTCCGACAGTCGAAAAAGTGAAACATGAAATTAATCCGCTAATTCTTAAGATATTTACATTTGCAATAATTGTAGCAATAGTAGTTTCAAATATTATAAATTATCTGGTGTCACCACATTTATGGTGGGGAGGATATGTATTAGCCGGAGGCGGAGTTGTATGGATTGTGGTAATAGTGGCACTTATTAAAAGAAGGAACGTATTTAAGAATTTGCTGTGGCAGTTTATTATAGTTAATTCTGCATTAATAATATATGACGTGAGCCATAAGTTCAATGGCTGGTCACTTGATTTTTCTGTACCAATCTCCCTGATGGCAGTTCTTGCAGGAATGATACTGACTATTTTTCTACAGAAGTTAGACTCACCGGATTATATGATATATCTGCTGCTGACAGGCATTATCGGACTGGTTCCGGGAATATTTCTGTTTACCGGAATTGTTGGAATAAAATTGCCATCAGCCATCTGTGGTATGGTGAGTCTGATTCTGATTGCGGCATTGATTATATTTCAGTTTAAAGCTGTTAAAATTGAAATAAATAAGAAATTTCATATGTAATAATCGTAGCAATAATGGTAGCTGATATAATAATACCGAGTTCAATGTATATAGAAGCTAAACCACCTAATATTAATGATTCGATTATAATAAGGAAGCCGCTTATCACTAAGATAATGCCTCCATAGTGGTTACTGTATGACCAGGTTTTGTCATTAGTCATACTCCAGCTTGTACGGATTCCTATCAGTCCATTGTTTTTTGATTTCGGCAGATAGTTTCCCATAATTATAATAAATATGCCAAGAATCACATTTATTATCATATTGATGTCAAATTTTATGGAAGAGAGATGTTTTGAAGACTTCTGATATGCCATGAGCAGAAACACACATTGCATTATTGTAAAAAGAATGGTAGTACCTATGGCTGCAAGCATAACTATATTGGCATTACTTTCACAACTCTTTTTGTCCTTATCAGACAATTCTGTTTTCATCATTAACACCTCCGAATTGTTTGAGCCATAATATAAGCTCATCAAAAATAGTTGTATTTAATTGGTAATATACAAAGTTTTTTACTTTGTATTCGCTTATCAGGTCACATTTTTTAAGCAGACTTAAGTGATAAGAGAGAGCAGCAGGAGTTATACCAAGATTTTCTGCAATTTCACCTGCCGTCAGTTCATTTTCCCTAAGCATAATAAGAATTTTTCTGCGCTGAACATCTGAGAAAGCTTTGAAGGAATCAGCTAAAGCCAAAACATCACCTCGAGTATTTAAAAATTTGTTTGAATAGATTATAGTTTAAAAATATAGATTGTCAATAACTATTTAAAAATATTTTTAAATTGATTTTAAATTATTTAATATTAAGAGTTGCCCGACAAATGGCATGAGACCATTGATTTTTACAAGAATATTGAAATAATGTTTAAAATAAGTTATACTTTAACATATTAAAGGCAATTAAAGCCTCTAAGAGAGGTCTGTAAATTTACAATACAAGGAGAAAAGAGTTATGGATGAGAAAAAGTTGGAACGGATAGTTAAAACAGCAACAAAGGTTTTAGTGATTATTGCAATTATTGCAGCAATATATATATCGGTTAAGACATCATATGATGAGTATGGTGGTTTGACAAAAGATTTACAGATATGGGAATTTATAATTTCGTTTGTTAAATATGGTGTTCTATTTGCAATACCTATAATGGTGTTGTATGTAATTGGTGAAATCTTAGGAATGATAACAAGAATTAATGATAGACTATCATTTTATGACATGAAGGTAAAGCCGTTATTTATGCCTAAGGAAAAACTTAATGATTCTGAAAGCAATATAAGGAAGATGGGTTTGATTTCGTGTAAACAGTGCGGAAGAAAATATGAGATGGTTAATGACAAGTGTCCTTATTGCGGTCAGGATACAAAAGATAATTAACATCTAATGATTATCAGGGTAATATGAAAGGAATTTTATTAATGAATATTTTATCAGTTGAAAATATAAAGAAAACATTTGCGGATACTCCATTGTTAGATGGAGTTTCGTTTTATTTACAAGAGAATGAAAAAGTAGGAATTATAGGTATAAATGGCACAGGCAAATCAACACTTCTTAAGATAATCGCAGGACTAGAAGAAGTAGACGAGGGGAAAGTAACGAAAGCAAACAATATGGTTATAAGGTATCTGCCACAGAATCCGGAATTTAATGATGATGAGACTATTATTGAAAGTATTGTTAATATAAATAAGTCAAAGGTCAATTCAGAATGGGATATAGAAACAACCGCTAAAAGTATGCTAAACAGTCTTGGTATAACAGACTTTGATGTAAAGACAAGCCATTTATCAGGAGGGCAGAGAAAGAAAGTGGCACTTGTGTCAACATTGGTTTCTAAGGCTGATATTCTTATTTTAGATGAACCGACAAACCATTTAGATAATGAGATGTCACAGTGGTTAGAAGATTACCTGAAGGATTATCGTGGAGCCTTGATTATGGTTACTCATGACAGATACTTTTTAGACAGTGTGACGAATCGTATCGTGGAAATTGATAAAGGGCAGATTTACAGCTATCAGGCAAATTATTCGGGATTCCTTGAACTTAAGGCAGAAAGAGAAGATATAATGCTCGCCGGTGACCGTAAGAGAAAATCCATCCTTCGAAATGAATTGGAGTGGATAAAACGTGGAGCAAGGGCACGTTCCACAAAGCAGAAAGCCAGAATTGAGCGTTTTGAGGAATTAAAGAATGCAAAGTCATATGAGTCAGAAGGAAGTGTGGAGATGAGTTCAATTTCTTCAAGACTTGGCAGGACTACGGTAGAACTTCATTGCATATCAAAATCTTATGGAGACAAGATATTATTTGATAAATTCACATACATTTTTTTGAAAGATGACAGAATAGGATTCATTGGACCAAACGGCTGTGGCAAAACCACGCTTATGAAAATTATTGCAGGCATATTAGAGCAGGATTCAGGAGAATTAGTGATAGGCCAGACAGTTAAGACAGGCTATTATTCACAGGAAATCGAGAATGATGAGAAGGCTGGAATTTCATATATGAATCCTGCAATCAGAGTTATAGATTACATCAGGGAAACAGCAGAATATGTGCAGACTGTGGAAGGAACAGTAACAGCATCACAGATGCTTGAAAAATTCTTATTTACACCTGAGAAACAGTACAGTCTTATCGGAAAACTGTCAGGTGGTGAGAAGAGAAGACTTAATCTCTTAAGAGTTCTGATGGAAGCTCCTAATGTGCTGATTCTTGATGAGCCTACTAATGATTTAGATATTACAACACTGACGATTTTAGAGGACTATCTCGATAAATTTGCAGGAATAGTTATTGAAGTGTCACATGACAGATATTTCTTAGACAGAACGGTTAAGAGGATATTTGCATTTGAAGGCAATGGAATTATTAACCAATACGAGGGCGGATACAGTGATTACATCCTTAGAAAAGAAATGTCAGATGAATTAGAAGAAAGCAGAGAAAAATCATCAGACAGGGGAGTAACTAACAGAGCAGTCAGTGATAAAGAGGTGCGAAGTAGTGCAATACAGAATAAAGGCTCACAGGTTGATGAAATACAGAATAGAGCAGGAGCCGTTGAGCGAAATGCTAATCGCAAACTTAGATTTTCTTATAAAGAGCAGCGTGAGTACGAAAGTATTGAAGATGAAATGGAAGAACTAGAAAAGAGTATTGCCGATTATGAGAAAAAGATAATTGAGAATGCTACTGATTTTATTAAGTTAAATAAATTTATGAAGAAAAAAGAAGAAGCAGAAAAAGAGTTAGAAGATAAAATGGAGAGATGGGTGTACCTTGAAGAACTCGCGGAGAAGATTGCAAACCAATAGAGCAAAACGCACTTCGGAATAGGAGAAAAGAGTGAAAGACGATTGTTTTTTAGAAAAATATGACAGTTCAAAGTATGAGAAGGTGTCAGTTGCAGTAGATTTGCTGGTTTTTACAATTGAAGAAGAGATGCTTAAACTGGTAACGATTAGAAGGGCAGAACCCCCTTTTGAGGGATTTTTATCGCTGCCCGGTGTATTCATAGGAATAGGTGAGACGCTTTCTGATGCCGTCAAACGTGGCATCAGAGAAGAGACAGGACTTGAACATATTTATTTTGAACAGCTATATACATGGGGAGATATTAACAGAGATCCGAGAATGAGAATTTTATCCGTATCCTATATGGCACTTGTTCCAATAGAAAAACTAAAACTAAAAGCAGGAGAAAGAGTTATGGAGGTAAAGTTGTATCCTGTTGATAAGTTATTGATGAGTGATGTAAAATTAGCATTTGACCATAAGACCATAATCAGCTATGCAAGGGAAAGACTTAGAAATAAAGTGGAATATACGGAAATTGCATTTGAACTTATATCGGAAGAATTTACGCTGCCCCAGTTACAGAAAATTTATGAGATAATTCTTGGAAGGGAATTATACAAGGCTAATTTCAGAAATAGAATGGCAGAATTAATTGAACCCACAGATAACATGCTTACGACAACTAAGCACAGACCAAGCAGATATTACAGGAGGACAAACGGGTGGCAGGGTTAATGAATTGCCGGATTATTCAAATCAGAAAATTGCTATTTTAACCATATACATAATGATTTATACCAAGGATAAATTGTTTGCAAAGAAGTACAGTCTAAATCATTTACAAAGATTGAAATAAATGATAGAATATGTCATAAACAGGGCCTTTATGACCTTTAATTAAAAAGGAGGATATTTAGATGTCTAGAGTTAAACAGTCAATGGACGGTAACACAGCTGCAGCTCATGTAGCATATGCATATACAGATGTTGCTGCCATTTACCCAATTACACCTTCAAGTCCAATGGCAGACTACGTTGATCAGTGGGCTGCAGCAGGTCAGGAAAATATTTTTGGTAATACAGTTAAGGTTGCAGAGATGCAGTCAGAAGCAGGTGCAGCAGGTACAGTTCATGGTTCCCTTGCAGCAGGTGCTATCACAACAACATTTACAGCTTCACAGGGTCTTTTACTTATGATTCCTAATATGTATAAGATTGCTGCTGAACAGCTTCCATGTGTATTTGATGTATCAGCTCGTACAGTTGCTACACAGTCACTTAACATTTTTGGTGACCACAGTGATGTTTATGCCTGTCGTCAAACAGGTTTTGCAATGCTTGCAGAGACAAACCCACAGGAGGTTATGGACTTAAGCCCGGTTGCTCATTTAGCAGCAATTGAAGGAAAAGTTCCATTCATTAATTTCTTCGATGGTTTCCGTACATCTCATGAGATTCAGAAAATTGAGAAATGGGATTATGCAGACCTTAAAGAAATGTGTAACATGGATGCAGTTAAAGCGTTCCGTGAACATGCGTTGAATCCAGAGCATCCAGCTATGCGTGGTTCACATGAAAATGGTGATGTATTCTTCCAGCATCGTGAAGCATGTAACGAAACTTATGATAAATTACCGGCAGTTGTTGAAAAATATATGGCTAAGGTTAATGAAAAACTTGGTACAAACTATGATTTATTTAACTATTATGGTGCAGAAGATGCAGACAGAGTAATAATCGCTATGGGTTCTATCTGTGACGTAGCAGAAGAAGTTATCGATTATTTAACAGCAGCAGGCGAAAAAGTTGGTCTTATCAAAGTAAGATTATATCGTCCTTGGGTATCATCAGCACTTCTTAAGGTTCTTCCTAAGACAGCTAAGAAGATTGCTGTTCTTGACCGTACAAAAGAGCCGGGAGCCCTTGCAGATCCATTATATCTTGATATTGCAACAACATTACGTGAAGCAGGACTTAACGATATCGTATTAACAGGCGGTCGTTATGGACTTGGTTCAAAAGATACACCACCTTCATCTGTATTTGCTATTTATACAGAACTTAAGAAGGATGCTCCAAAATCTCGTTTCACAGTCGGTATCGTAGATGATGTTACTAACTTAAGTTTACCGGAAGTTAAACCAGCTCCTATCACATCAGCAGCAGGAACAGTTGAATGTAAATTCTGGGGTCTTGGCGGAGATGGTACAGTTGGTGCTAACAAGAACTCTACAAAGATTATCGGTGACCATACAGATAAATATATTCAGGCATATTTCCAGTATGACTCTAAGAAGACAGGTGGTATCACAATTTCTCATTTAAGATTTGGTGACAATCCAATTAAGAGTCCTTACTATATTAATCAGGCTGATTTTGTTGCCTGTCATAACCCATCATATGTAACAAAAGGATACAAGATGGTTCAGGATGTTAAACCGGGCGGAGTATTCATGATTAACTGCCAGTGGTCTGATGAAGAATTAAATAAGCATATGCCAGCAGCTTCTAAGAAGTACATTGCAGACAACAACATTCAGTTATATACAATAAATGCTATTGATAAGGCTATTGAAATTGGTATGGGTAAACGTACTAACACAATTCTTCAGTCAGCATTTTTCAAATTAGCAGATGTAATGCCTATCAATCAGGCAGTAGAATTTATGAAAGCAGCAGCTAAGAAGTCATACAGCAAGAAAGGTGATGCTGTTGTAGAAATGAATTACAAAGCAATCGATGCAGGTGTTGATGCAGTTCATAAAGTAGAAGTTCCAGCTTCATGGTCTAATCCGGAAGCAGATGCTCCTGCTAAAGATATTACAGGACGTCAGGAAACAGTTAAGATGGTTAAAGAATTACTTGACCCTATCTCATTAATGGATGGTGATAATCTTCCTGTATCTGCATTCAAGGATATCGCAGACGGACAGTTCGAAATAGGTGCTTCAGCATATGAGAAACGTGGTACAGCAGTTATGGTTCCTGAATGGGATCCGGAAGCTTGTATACAGTGTAACAGTTGTGCATTTGTATGTTCTCATGCTACGATTCGTCCATTTATCTTAAATGCAGACGAAGTTAAGGCAGCACCTGCTAACATTAAAGTTTCAGATTCTAAACATGCTGTAGCAGAAGGCATGAAGTTCACAATGAGCGTATCTCCTTTAGATTGTATGGGATGTGGCGAATGTATAACTGTTTGTCCGGCAGCAGCTAAGGGTGCTATCAAGATGGTTCCACAGGAAACACAGTCAGATGAACAGCCTGTATTTGACTACCTTGTAGCAAACGTTGGTAAGAAAGAAATCAAACCGGTATTTACTGATGCTACACCAATTGGTTCACAGTACAACCAGCCACTACTTGAGTTCTCAGGAAGTTGTGCAGGATGTGCAGAAACATCATATGCCAGATTAGTAACACAGTTATTTGGTGAACAGATGTATATTTCAAATGCAACAGGATGTTCTTCAATCTGGGGTGGTCCTGCAGCTACTTCACCATATACAGTTAATAAAGATTCAAAGATGGGTCCTGCATGGTCTAACTCATTATTTGAAGATAATGCTGAACATGGATTTGGTATGTATCTTGGACAGAAGACACTTCGTGACCAGGCAATTGCCAAGATTGAAAAATGTGCATCTTCTGATAAAGCAACAGCAGAATTAAAAGCAGCATTTGATAACTTCATGGCAACAAAAGAAGATACAAAGGCAAATACACCAGCAACAACAGTTTTAGTTGCTGAATTAGAAAAAGCAGCAGCAGCCGGATGCGAAAATGCTAAGGATGCTCTTGATAAGAAACAGTACCTTGCTAAGAAGTCTGTATGGATCTTCGGTGGTGATGGCTGGGCATACGATATCGGATTCGGTGGTCTTGACCATGTACTTGCAGCAGGTGAAAATGTAAATGTTATGGTATTTGATACAGAAATGTATTCTAATACAGGTGGTCAGGCATCTAAGGCTTCTAACATCGGTGCAGTTTGTCAGTTCGCAGCAACCGGTAAAGAAATCGGTAAGAAGAGTCTTGCAGAAATCGCTATGAGTTATGGTTATGTATATGTAGCACATATAGCTCTTGGTGCTAACCCTGCACAGGCAGTTAAGGCTATTGCAGAGGCAGAGGCTTATAACGGACCATCATTAATCATTGGTTACGCTCCATGTGAACTTCATGGTATCGCTAAGGGTGGCATGAACCACTGTCAGGATGCAATGAAGAAAGCTGTTAAGGCTGGTTACTGGAATCTATTCTCATTCAACCCGGCACTTAAGGCTGAAGGAAAGAATCCATTCACATTAACATCTAAGGAAGGCGACGGCTCATATCAGGAATTCCTTAACAATGAATCTCGTTATACACGTCTTATCAAACCTTTCCCAGAAAGAGCTGAGAGATTATTCAGTGAATCTGAAAAGGCAGCACAGGCTAGATACGAACACTTAATGAAGTTAGTAGAACTTTATAAATAAGATATAAAGATACAAAATAGAGAAGTCACATCAGAAAATTTCTGGTGTGACTTTTTTTTGATCAGTAAAAATAAATAATGTGGATTTTAAAAGTTTATAGTATGACGTTCTATATTTTTTTGTAGATATTTAGAAAAGTAATTCTAATATATAAATAAGCAAATCACTAATCATATGTATGATTACTAGATTAGATATTAAATTAAGAGAAAAATTAAGTATTGTACAAATAAAACACGAAAGTGTAATAATATAGCAATCGAATGGAAGACGACTAGAAAAATTATTAGAATTATAAAATTTACTAATTGTTCTAATTAATTTAAAGTTTAAAATATATGAAGGATAATCAGCATAGAATTCCTCAAT
>CAZQRO010000014.1:5239-30120 GCA_964595785.1 uncultured Eubacterium sp. | reverse complement strand
TAAACTATTGTTTAGAGCAGTAAGTAATTATAAAGAAATAAAGTGTGTCTTCTGCAATACCTTCGCCATATTTCACAAAAGATTCCGCTTGCTGTGATGTGACAATAAGATTTTCTAAGTATCTGACTTTTAGACAATACAGAATAACGCAACCGCACCATATCTGCCATCGTGGCAGATGGTGCTTGATTTGACATCGTGTCAAATCATTGCTGTATGTATATCAGATACTAAGAAAATCTAATTATCATTGCAATGCAAGCATCATTCTTTTGTGAAAATTGACGAAATGTTATAAAGAAGACCTTTAGAAACTTATATAGCATATTTCTAAAATACGCCAAAATATATTATAAAAATACCTTTTGCCAATCCTAATTCTTACAATATATCGCAATTATTAACGAGCAGTTTAGTGTGGTGAAATATTATGCAGAAATAAAGTGTGGCGCCTGCGACTTAGAATATCTTATTTTCGTACAACGGAGCAGAAGACACACTTTATTTCTGTTATTTATTCATTACACTAAACAATAGTTTGTATATAGTAAAATTTTTATAAACTCATATATTTGTGAAAAATCATATTGATTTTTATTTATCTATTTAGTATATTATGTAGGAGACTTAAAATGGTATTAATCTCAATGGTAAAGGAAAAAAAATAAGGACCCGAATATCCTTTACTTTCATGGGTAGCAGTATGCTGGGTATTATATAAGTGGATAACGAAATTACGGTTGTGGCAGTCGATGCCATGGGTGGAGATAATGCTCCTACAGAAATTGTTAAGGGTGCGGTAGATGCAGTTAATTCCTGTGAGGATATAAAAGTACTTTTAGTAGGTGCCATGGATGTGATAAAACAGGAATTATTGAAGCATGAATATAATAAAGATAAAATAGAGGTTGTGAATGCTACTGAAGTCATAGAGACAGAAGAACCACCTGTTAATGCTATCAGAAAGAAGAAGGATTCATCAATAGTTGTAGCTATGAATCTTGTGAAGAATAAGCAGGCAGATGCATTTGTTTCAGCAGGAAGTTCAGGAGCTATTCTTGTTGGAGGTCAGTTGATAGTTGGAAGAATTAAAGGAATAGAAAGACCGCCTTTGGCACCTCTTATTCCGACTAAAGATGGTGTTGCATTGCTTATTGATTGTGGTGCTAATGTGGATGCACGTTCTTCACACCTCGTACAGTTTGCTAAAATCGGCTCTATCTATATGGAAAATATTGTCGGAGTTAAAAATCCTAGAGTGGCAATTGTAAATATAGGTGCTGAAGAAGAAAAAGGCAATGCATTAGTAAAAGAGACATTTCCATTATTAAAGAATTGTCCTGATATTAATTTTATAGGCAGTATCGAGGCAAGAGATATTCCATCAGGATATGCTGATGTAATCGTATGTGAGGCATTTGTTGGAAATGTAATACTTAAATTATACGAAGGTGTTGGTAATACATTACTTGCTAAGGTAAAAGAAAGTCTTATGTCTTCATTGAAGACAAAAATAGGTGCATGGCTTATAAAACCGACACTGAAGAAGACATTAAAAACATTTCAGACGGATGAATACGGTGGAGCGCCGCTGTTGGGATTAAATGGTCTGGTAGTAAAGACTCATGGAAGTTCAAAGTCTAAAGAAGTTTCTACATCAATAATACAATGTGTTAACTTTAAACAACAGAAGATTAATGAAAAAATCAAAGAAAAATTATTATTTGAAGAAAAGTAAGAAAGGTGTGTTTAATTATGGAATTTGAAAAATTACAGAAAATTATAGCAGAAGTATTAAGTGTGGATACTGAAGACATTACGATGGAGACAACATTTGTTGATGATCTTGGAGCAGATTCATTAGATATTTTCCAGATTGTAATGGGAATTGAAGAAGAATTTGATATTGAAATTCCGAACGAAGCTGCTGAATCAATCACATCAGTTGGGGATGCAGTTGAGCAGATTAAAGCTGCATCAAATAATTAATGATGTAATATATCGCTTGTCGATACGCGTGTTAGCAAAGTGAATAGTAGAGAATATGCTTAGCATGCAGCAGATTCTCTGCTTTTCACTTTTATTATTTTAAAGGTAATAATTGTGTTTCCTTTAAAGTAATAGAAGTGATGTGAAATAAGAAAAACGGAGGGTTTTATGGAATATAAAATCGAAGAAATACAACATGTAATAGATTATCAATTTAAGAAATTGGAGTTATTATACAGAGCCATGACACATAGTTCATATGCAAATGACCATAAAATGAGCAAATTCAGTTGTAATGAGAGATTAGAATTTTTAGGTGATGCAGTGCTTGAATTAATATCAAGTGAATATCTGTATGATAATTTTTCTGATAAGCCGGAGGGTGAACTGACAAAACTCAGAGCAAGTCTTGTTAGTGAATATCCGCTTTCAATAGTTGCTAGGAATATCGGACTTGGTAAATATATTCTGCTTAGCAAAGGTGAAGAAAATACCGGAGGGAGACAAAGGGCTTCTATTACGTCAGATGCTGTCGAAGCATTATTAGGGGCGATATATTTAGATGGCGGAATTGAACCGGCAAGAACATTTGTGTACAAATATATTGTAAATGATATTGAGAATAAACAGCTATTTCATGACAGCAAGACAGTATTACAGGAAATAATCCAAAAATACAAAATAGGTGAATTAAGTTATGAACTTATAAGGGAAGATGGTCCTGACCACATGAAAGAATATGAAATAAATTGTATGTTAGACAATAAAGTTATTGGAAATGGAATTGGGAGAACGAAGAAAAATGCCCAACAGCAGGCAGCATACAACGCAATAAAACAACTTAAAAAAAGCAAGATAAAATAGCGAACAGGAGTTATAATAATATGTATTTAAAGAATATAGAAGTCCAGGGTTTTAAATCTTTTGCAAATAAGATAAACTTTGAATTTCATAATGGTATAACAGGAATTGTAGGTCCTAATGGAAGCGGTAAGAGTAATGTTGCAGATGCGGTCAGATGGGTATTAGGTGAACAGCGGATAAAACAGCTTCGGGGTGCTAAAATGGAAGATGTAATATTTGCAGGAACGGAGAACAGAAAGCCGTTAGGTTTTGCTTATGTGGCAATTACACTGGATAATTCGGATCATTCACTTGCTATAGATTTTGATGAAGTAACAGTATCACGCAGATTATTCCGTTCGGGTGAAAGTGAATACATGATTAATGGAACAGTCAGCAGATTAAAGGATATTAATGAATTATTTTATGATACAGGTATTGGTAAAGAGGGATACTCCATTATCGGACAGGGCCAGATTGATAAAATACTTTCAGGCAAACCTGAAGAGAGAAGAGAACTGTTTGATGAGGCAGCAGGAATAGTAAAATACAAGCGCAGAAAAATAATGACACAGAAAAAACTTGATGACGAACAGGCTAATTTAGTACGTGTAAATGATATTTTAAGCGAACTTGAAAAGCAGGTTAAACCCTTAGAGAATCAGTCTGATAAAGCCAGAGAATATCTGAAATATAAAGAAGAACTTAAAGTTAATGATATTAATATGTTCTTATTAGAAGTTGAAAATATTAAGAATAAATTTGATGATTTAGATAGCAAATATAATATAGCTGTAAATGATTTAGAAGATACTAAGCATATATTTGAAAAAACTAAATCTGAATATGAACAGTTGGAATTAGAAATTGAAGATATTTCCTCTAATGTTGATGAGAAGAAGAATGAATTAAATAAGATTCAATTATTAAAGGAAAAATATGACGGTGAAATCAGACTTTTAAACGAACAGATTAATTCTGCTAAAATGAACGATTCTCATATTAGAGACAGGATTAATGCTATTAATGCTAAGGTGGAAGATTTAGAAAAAGAAAAGACATCTTATGAAAATCAAAAAACAGATATTAATAAAGTACTTAAAGAAGCTGATGACACCAGAAAGAAAGAATTTGATGTTCTTGCGGGAATATCTGAAAACATTCAGTCGCTTTTATCAGAAATAGAAGATGCAAAGAATGAGATTATAGATTTGTTAAATCAGAAATCAGCAGTAAAATCAAAGATTCAGAGATATGACACAATGCTTGAACAGATTTCCATAAGAAAATCGGAGATAAGTCAGAAACTTATTAAATTCTCAAGTGATAAGGAATCTCAGGACAAAGTGATTGGAGAACTTGAGACGGATTTAAAAGAAGTTAGTATGCAGATTATAGAATTATCTGATAAAAATGATGATATTACTGATAAAATTAATGAAATTAATAAAAATCTCATTGAAATGGATAAAAAATCTAAAGATTTATCTATGGAATATCAGAGAAATCATTCTAAACTTGAATCTCTTAAAAATATTACTGAAAGGTATGAAGGCTACGGCAACAGTATCAGAAAGATAATGGAGATTAAGGAACAGAAAAAAGGTATTGCAGGTGTTGTAGCCGATATAATTAAGGTTGATAAGCAGTATGAAGTTGCTGTGGAAACTGCATTGGGCGGAAGTATACAAAATGTTGTAACTGATACAGAGACAACTGCTAAGGAATTAATCGAATACCTTAAGAAAAATAAATTTGGACGGGCAACATTTCTGCCATTAAGCAGTATTGCTAACAGAACAGGTTTTAATAATGAAAGAGTACTTAGTGAGAAAGGTGTCTTAGGACTTGCCTGTGACCTTGTACATATTAAGAAAGAATATGAGGCAATTGCGAAATATCTATTAGGCAGAATAGTTGTGGTAGACCATATTGATAATGCACTTATTATTGCCAGAAAATACAGTTATACCTTAAGAATAGTAACGCTTGATGGAGAACTTTTAAACGCTGGTGGTTCAATGTCAGGCGGTGCGTTTAAGAATGCCAGTAATCTTCTTGGCAGGAGAAGAGAAATTGAGGACCTTGAGAAGAATATTAAGGTCAATCAGGAGGCTTATAAAAAGTGTGAAGAAGATATTAAGAATTCAAAGGGACGTATTCTTGATTATAGCAATGAATCAGAGAAGATAAGAAAAGTATTGCAGGAACAGTTCCTTCTTCAGAATACTATTAAGCTGAATATGAATCAGGCGGCTGAAAAGCAGAAAGAACTGGAAGATTATTTTGAAGATTTCAAGAGAGAGAAGTCGGAAATTGGTATACAGATTACTGATATTAAAGAAAATAATAATGAACTTAATATGGAACTTAAAACATATGAAGATTTAAATGCTTCCTTAGAAGAAAAAATCAAGGGGCTTAATGAAACGTTAGAAGAAGAGAAGAAAAATGAATCTGCTCAAAATGAAAAAGTTGACATCATGAAGTTAGAATTCATGGAAATGAACCAGAAAGTCTCTTTTGTGGCAGAAAATATCAGACGTATAGAAGGTGAACTTGAAAGTAACAGAACTGAATTAGAATTAATCAGACAGAATGAAACAGATTCAGGTAATGATGTTAAGATTAAGTCAGAAGAGATAGAGAAGATTAAAATATCAATCGAAGAGGCTGATAAAACGTTTGATAAATATTCTGAAGAAATCAAGGAACTATACGAAAGAAAAGAGAAACAGTCTAATGAGCATAAAGATTTCTTTACTAAGAGAGAGAGTCTGTCAGAGAAAATGAATCAGTTAGACAAGGAAATCTATCGTCTGAACAGTCAGAAAGAAAAGTTAGAAGAGCAGCAGGATAACCAGATTAATTATATGTGGAATGAATATGAAATAACATATAATATTGCCTTAGAACTTAAGAATGAAGAATATGATAATCTGTCTGAAATTAAGAAGAACATATCAGATTTAAAGTCAAAGATAAAGACTTTAGGAGATGTAAATGTTAATTCGATAGAAGAGTATAAGAGTGTTTCTGAAAGGTATGAATTTTTAAAGACACAGCATGATGATCTGGTGGATGCAGAGAAGTCACTTATGCAGATTATTGAGGAACTTGACAAGGGTATGCGCGCGCAGTTCACGGAAAAGTTTGCACAGATTCGTGTGGAATTCGATAAGGTATTCAAAGAATTATTTGGTGGTGGTAAGGGTACCATAGAATTAAATGAAGAAGAGGATATTTTAGAGGCTGGAATTACTATTATATCCCAGCCACCCGGAAAGAAACTACAGAATATGATGCAGTTATCCGGTGGTGAAAAAGCACTTACAGCTATTGCGTTGTTATTTGCAATACAGAATTTAAAACCGTCTCCATTCTGCCTGTTAGATGAGATAGAAGCGGCACTTGATGATTCTAATGTATCGAGATATGCTAATTATCTTCATAAACTAACAAAATATACACAGTTTATAGTTATTACACATAGAAAAGGAACCATGGAATCGGCAGACAGATTATATGGTATTACCATGCAGGAAAAAGGTGTATCTACACTTGTTTCAGTGGATTTGTTAGATTCAGAACTTACTAATTAATTTGATGGAGGAAATATGAGCGAAGAAAAAAAAGGCTTTTTTAAGAAACTTGTTTCAGGATTAACTAAGACAAGAAATAATATTGTTTCGGGAATTGATTCTATTTTTAGCGGATTTTCTAAAATAGATGATGATTTTTATGATGAAATTGAAGAAATTCTCATCATGGGAGATTTGGGTGTTGAGACTACCATGAAAATTATTGACGACCTGAAAGATAAGGTAATGGAAAATAAAATTAAAGACCCATCAGAATGTAAGCAGCTTTTGATTGACAGTATAAAAGAGCAAATGGATATTGGTGAAAACGCTTATGAATTTGAAAATAGGAAATCAATTATTCTGGTAATTGGGGTTAATGGTGTGGGAAAGACTACTTCAGTAGGAAAATTATCTGCACAGATAAAGGGAAATGGTAAGAAGGTTATTATGGCTGCTGCTGATACTTTCAGGGCTGCTGCCATTGAACAGCTTACTGAATGGGCTCACAGAGCAGGAACAGATATAATTGCACAACAGGAAGGTTCGGATCCGGCAGCGGTTATATTTGATGCCATTCAGGCTTCAAAAGCAAGAAAGGCGGATGTACTTATCTGCGATACGGCTGGACGTCTCCATAATAAAAAAAATCTTATGCAAGAACTAAAAAAAATTGACAGAATCATCGAAAAGGAATATAGTGAATCATATAGAGAAAACTTTATTGTATTAGATGCAACAACAGGGCAGAATGCACTAGCGCAGGCAAAGCAGTTCATGGAATGTACAAATATTACGGGTGTGATACTTACAAAGATGGACGGAACCGCCAAGGGTGGTATTGCTGTTGCCATACAGTCAGAACTTGGAATTCCTGTTAAATATATTGGAATTGGTGAGAAAATAGAAGATTTGCAAAAGTTTGATGCTAATCAGTTTGTAGATGCGTTATTTGATACTAATACAAATGAATAGTGTATTACCCTGAATATTTATAAAAACAGTACAGACAATTTATTTGTTGGTACAAAATTTATTAGAAAGAGGAAATTGATTATGATGACACTTGAGAAATTTGAAGAGGCTACAGAGGTAGTAAAAAAGGTAATTTTAAAAACAAAACTAGTATACAGCGATTATCTTAGTGAACAGACAGGAAATAAAGTATATCTAAAACCTGAAAATATGCAGTTTACAGGAGCTTATAAGGTAAGAGGCGCATACTATAAAATCAGCACATTAAGTGAAGAAGACAGACAAAAAGGTTTAATTACCGCATCGGCCGGCAATCACGCACAGGGTGTTGCGTATGCAGCAAAATTATATGGAGTTCCTGCCACAATTGTAATGCCGACTACAACTCCACTGATGAAAGTTAACAGAACAAAGAGTTATGGAGCAAAAGTAGTGCTTCATGGTGATGCATATGATGAAGCATGTGCAAAAGCTTATGAACTTGCTGAAAAAGACGGATTAACCTTTATCCATCCGTTTGATGATTTGGATGTTGCAACGGGTCAGGGAACTATTGCAATGGAGATATTTAAAGAATTACCGACAGTTGATTATATATTAGTTCCAATCGGCGGAGGCGGACTTGCAACAGGAATAAGTACTCTTGCTAAATTATTAAATCCTAATGTTAAAGTAATTGGTGTTGAACCGGAAGGAGCCAGTTGTATGAAGGCTTCTCTTAAAGCGGGAAGGGTAGTAACTCTTGACAGTGCCAGCACAATAGCAGATGGTACTGCGGTTAAAACTCCGGGTACTAAGATTTTTCCGTATATTCAGAAAAATATTGATGACATAATTTCTATACCAGATGAAGAATTAATTGTTGCGTTTCTTGATATGGTAGAGAATCATAAGATGGTAGTTGAAAATTCAGGATTACTTACAGTCGCTGCTTTGAAACATCTTGAATTTAAAGGTAAAAAAGTAGTATCAATCTTAAGCGGAGGTAACATGGATATCATTACAATGTCCTCAACACTTCAGCATGGATTAATTGAAAGAGGAAGAATATTTACTGTATCAGTACTACTTCCGGACAAACCGGGTGAACTTGTAAGAGTTGCAAATGTAATTGCAAAAGAACAGGGAAATGTTGTTAAACTTGAACATAATCAGTTTGTCAGCATTAACAGAAATGCGGCAGTTGAATTAAAAATAACACTTGAGGCATTTGGCAATGAACACAAACAGCAGATAATAAAGGCTTTAGAGAAAAAGGGTTACAATCCTAAACTTGAGAATCCTGTACTGTAACTTTATATTTTTTTATACAAATGATGGAGGGAAGGGATAACATGGACAGAATCAATGAGTTAGCAATGGAAACCGTAAGAACTGCATATTTTGAATACTATGTTAAGAAAGATGCAAGATACATTTTAGAACAGTGTACAGACAGTAATATTCCTTTGCTTGGTGTAGTAGAACCCAATTGGGAAAATGAGTTCAGAATCATTAATGATCATCAGCATGTACAGTCAATTAATGAGGAGACATATATGGTTTCAGCAAGAATATGTCTGAATGATGTGTCTGGTTTAATGGAAGATGAATTAATTATTAATGGAACATTCTTATGCAAATATGCTGATGATGCTATTCTTTTTGTAAATGTACATTTATCAAGGACAGAGGGCACTGTTGTTATGGATTATTCTGAAAAAACAGAGTCCTTCTATAAGAAAACACTTAATTATCTATATGATGTGGTATTTGAATATGACAGCCTGAATAATTCATTTTCATATGACCCTGTTCGATACAGAGATTTGTTTCAGGTGAATTCACACTTTGTAAGTATGGATCAGTGGTTTTGGAATATGTGTACGGAATGTGTTCTTCAGGAAGATGCCGAATTGTTAGACGTATTCAGAAGTAATGATATTGGAAAGCGAATTCGTACGGGCGATTGTGTTGTTGCAGATGATATTCGAATAAGGAATAGAGAAAAAGGATTTATCTGGATTAAGATGGTAGTAGTGTTTATTCCTAATGAAGCAAGAAATAATCTTGAAAAGATATTTGTAATGTTTAAAAATATTGACAGGAGTAAACGGCTTGAATTAGATTATATATCTAAATCCAGAAAAGATTTACTTACGGAACTATATAATAGGGATTTTGCCGAGCATGAGATAGAGGAATTTCTTAATTCAGGTGAGAATACAAAAGGCGTGTATGTAATCGTAGATATTGATGAGTTTAAAACGGTCAATGATACATTTGGACATATTACCGGTGATGAGATTCTTATAAAGACTGCAAGAGCATTATATGATAATGTTGCAAATGGTGATATTGTAGGAAGATTTGGAGGAGATGAATTTATTTTGTTTCTAAAAAATTGCGGAGATGAAAGTACTGCATGTGCAAGACTTGATAAAATACTAAGTTGTGTCAGATTTGAATATTCAGAATATGATAAGAGTATTTATATACAATGCAGTGCAGGAGCTACAATTGCTTCGAAAGATTTTAGAGATTTGAATAAATTATATGAAAAATCAGATAGAAATCTTTATGAGGCAAAGAATAGGGGCAAAAACAGATTTTATATATCATAGAATTAAGGTGTCAGATAAGAGAAGATATGTCAAGAAAAAACACTTGACATATCTTTTTAAGTATTATATACTATGTCAAGTAAAGTAACTTGACAGGATAGGTGTTTGAATTGATTAAGATAGTTGAACAATCCATGCTATATGATTTTTATGGAGAATTACTTACAGAACATCAGAAACACATATATGAAGATGTGGTATTTAATGATATGTCACCTAGTGAAATTGCCAGAGAAGAGGGTATTTCGAGACAGGGTGTACATGATTTGATAAAGCGCTGTGATAAGATTCTTAAGGAATATGAAGACAAGTTACATTTGGTTGAACGATTTATGAAGACCAAGAGAGATGTTGAATTAATTAAGCAATATTCTAACGAATGTAAAGTAAATAATGATTTACAGAATATAGATAAGATTATTAGTATTTCCGATAGGATACTTAATGAGATATAGTATTTGAAACTATTATGGAGGATGCAATATGGCATTTGAAAGCTTATCAGATAAACTTCAGAATATATTTAAAAACCTTAGAGGTAAGGGCAAACTTTCAGAGTCAGATGTTAAAGCTGCACTTAAGGAAGTTAAAATGGCACTTTTAGAAGCAGATGTTAACTTTAAAGTAGTTAAGCAGTTTGTTAAATCTGTAGAAGAAAGGGCAATTGGTCAGGAAGTAATGACGAGTCTTACACCGGGTCAGATGGTTGTTAAGATTGTTAATGAGGAAATGGTTTCACTTATGGGAAGTGAGACAACGGAAATAGCACTTAAGCCACAAAATGAGATAACTGTTATTATGATGACGGGACTTCAGGGTGCCGGTAAGACGACTACGACTGCTAAAATTGCAGGTAAACTTAAGGCAAAGGGCAGAAAACCTCTGCTTGCAGCATGTGATATATATAGACCTGCCGCTATTGAACAGTTGAAAATTAATGGTGATAAACAGGGTGTTGAAGTATTTGCAATGGGTACCGGACATAAGCCGGTTAATATTGTTAAAGCTGCCATTGAACATGCACAGAAGAATGATAATAATGTAGTTATTATAGATACAGCAGGTCGTTTGCATATCGATGAAGATATGATGAATGAACTGATAGAGATTAAGGAAACTGTTATGGTAGATCAGACTATTTTAGTTGTAGATGCTATGACTGGTCAGGACGCAGTTAATGTAGCAGGCTCTTTTAATGAGAAAATAGGAATTGATGGAGTTATCCTTACAAAGTTAGATGGTGATACCAGAGGTGGTGCGGCACTGTCGATAAGAGCAGTAACCGGAAAACCTATTTTATATATTGGTATGGGTGAGAAACTTTCAGACCTTGAACAGTTTTACCCGGACCGAATGGCTTCAAGAATACTTGGAATGGGCGATATACTTACCCTTATTGAGAAGGCTGAATCTATAGTTGACGAGGAGAAAGCCAGAGAACTTGAGAAAAAGTTTAAAAGGGCAGAATTTGGATTTGATGACTATTTAGAACAAATGCAGCAGATTAAGAAAATGGGTGGCTTAGAGGATATCATAAAGATGATACCGGGTATGGGAGACCAGTTAAAAGGTGCTCAGATGCCTGACGAAAAAGTACTTGGCAGAACAGAAGCCATAATTTATTCCATGACGCCTGAAGAGAGAAGCAATCCGGCAGTTATTAATGTTTCAAGAAAGAACAGGATTGCCAGAGGTGCAGGAGTTGACATCGCAGAAGTTAACAGACTTGTTAAACAGTTTGAGCAGAGTAAGAAAATGATGAAACAGATGTCGGGAATGATGGGCGGCAAAGGTGGTAAAAAAGGCAGGCTTAGGCTTCCTTTTTAACATATACACAAAAAACCTTAAGGAGGTGAAATAGAGAATGGCAGTTAAGATTAGATTAAGAAGAATGGGACAGAAGAAAGCTCCTTTCTATAGAGTAATAGTTTCAGATTCAAGATCACCAAGAGATGGTAAGTTTATCGAAGAAATCGGTACTTATGATCCAAACGTTGAGCCAAGTGCAGTTAAGATTAATGCTGAATTAGCACAGAAATGGTTAAACAATGGTGCTCAGCCAACTGACACAGTAGCTAAGTTATTAAAACAGGCTGGTATTGAAAAATAATAGCTAGTGGAGGTGTAGTAATGAAAGAATTAGTAGAAATACTTGCAAAAGCACTAGTTGACTCTCCAAACGAAGTTGTTGTGACTGAATATGAAGATGATAAGGGAACCGTTATTGAATTAAAGGTTGCTCCATCGGATATGGGAAAAGTTATCGGCAAACAGGGAAGAATTGCCAAGTCAATCCGCTCTGTTGTTAAGGCCGCAGCTTTCAAAGAGAACAAGAAAGTTATTGTTGAAATAGTACAGTAGAATAAAGCTACTTCAAAACGCAGGTTTTGTGGTAGCTTTTGTTGTATAATTGATAGTAAATAAAAAAGCTGATTAGGAGTGTGCGAATGAAAGAATTAGATGATATGCTGAGAGTTGGAGTTATCTCTTCAACTCACGGAATAAAAGGTGAGGTAAAAGTATTTCCTACCACAGATGACCCAAAGAGATTTGCGAAACTTAAGAAAGTATATATGGATTATTGTAAAAAGGGAATAAAGGGTAATTCAAGCAGCCGGTGTATTGAATTAGAAGTAGGAAGTGTAAAATATTTCAAACAATTTGTAATTCTGAAATTTAAAGGTATTGATAATATAAATGATGTAGAGCAGTATAAGGGAATGGATTTATATGTTACAAGAGAAGATGCTGTTCCGCTTGGAGAAAATGAATATTATATTACTGACCTAATCGGATTAAAAGTAATAGATGAGGAGCAAACGGAAATAGGTACTTTAGAAGATGTATTGCAGACAGGTGCAAATGATGTATATGTTATTAAAGCTAATGAAAAGTTTGGAAATAATGAATTGCTTTTTCCGGCAATTAAAGAATGTATTCTAAATATTGATTTAACTAAAAGAGTTATGACAGTTCATATAATGGAAGGATTGTTAGAATTGTCTCTGTAAATAATTATGTATTAAATATGCAAGGTAATGGAGGTTAGTATGAACATAGGAATACTTGAAGATGAGGAAATATGGAGAAACAGAATTAGGAAATGTATTGTTGAAGAATATGGTGAAAAATATGGTGAAAAGCATATCGAAACTTATGAGAAGAGTAGAGACTTTCTGAATGTTGGCTGTAATAATGATATAGTATTAATTGATGTAGAACTAAATGATGGTAATGGTTTGAACATTTGCAAAAAATACACAGAGAAAAAAAGTAAAGGAATAGCAATTTTAGTTTCTTCTCATGAGGAGTTATGTAAAGAAGGATATAAGGTTAATGCCTTCAGATTTGCAGATAAATACAATCTTCAAGAGGAACTAAAGGAAGCACTGAATGCGGCAGTGAAAATATTAAAAAGCAGATATAAAATCACAATTCATATAACAGGTGTAAGTGATGTACAGATTGATGTGTCTGATATATTATATATTGAAACTGAAGGAAGGCATATCTATGTACATACAGATTGTGATATTTATAGATGCACTAACACAATAAAAGAATTAGCAGATAAACTTTTATCCAGAGGATTTTATCAACCATACCGTTCATATATTGTGAATTTGGATAAAATCAAAACATTTAAAGACGGAAAAGTAGTTATGTCAGATGGTACGGATATAATTGTAAGTTTAAAAAAATTTACAGAGATAAAAAGAATATATACTGAAAGAATATTTGAAAAACAGATATAAATCAGTAAATAATATTTCACGCAAAAAATCAGTATATTTACGCAAAATATATTGTAATTTGTAAAATTATAAGTTAAACTTAAGAAAGTTCGAACTTAATCTTTTATGGGGGAGAGATTGGAGGATTGTATAATTTAAATAATTTGAATATTAATCAGGCTGAATGGTTCAGTAAAATATTTGATTTAGTGTTAAACGTGAGGGAAAATAGGATGAGATTAAAATTCGTTGTTGAAATACGAATAATCGAGAAATGTGTGTTAGAGTATCACAGATTTCATAAAAGTAGTTATGAAGATAGTCTTTATAGTGAATCCTATGGTAAAATAATCAGGACGGAGTGTATTTTATATGAATAAATTAAAGAAAGTAATAGCAAGTGCATTATTATGTACTTCAGTTGTAGCGGGAATGGTTTGTTCTGTATCAGCAGAACAAGTGGACTATTATACATATTATAATAGCACACAACAGCAGTCAAAGACTTATGTATGTAATGCCACTTACAGACCAGGTGCCTATGGTGTTAGAATGACTACTAAGGGTGGAACGGCAGCAGGCATATGTAATGTTGTATCTGCATACGATGGAACAGTATTTAGTCCCAGCAATTTTGTGTTGAGTGAGGTTAATAAGCCAGGATATGTATCAGTATCTAGTGATTCTAATTCTATAAAAGGCAAAGCACGTTTTTTAATACAGTTGTCATTTAATTCAGGAGGAACTGCATCAACATCAGGTTATGTCTGGCATTAGAATAGAAATTAAATAGTATTTTTTGTAAAAGGGTATGACGTAGTTCATATCCTTTTATATAAAACGAGGAATATGGAGGATTAGATATGGAAGAAATGGTTAAAACAGATGATTGTGCAATTCGTGTTAATAATTTAGGACTTAAAATTAAGAAAGATGTTATATTATCAGATGTTAACATTAATTTTGAGAGAGGAAAGATTCATGGAATAGTTGGTAGAAATGGTTCCGGTAAGACTATGCTTATGAAGTGTATATGTGGTTTTGTAAAGCCGACAGAAGGTGAAGTATACATAGAAGAAGCAAAGATTGGTAAAGAGGTGGATTTTCCGCAAAATGTCGGCATTATTATTGAGACACCGGGATTTATTCCTTATTACAGTGGATATCGTAACTTGAAGATTTTAGCCGGTCTTCGTAAGAAGATTAATAATGAAGATATATATGACACTTTAGAAGTGGTAGGGCTAAAAGGTGCAGAAAATAAACTTGTAAGAAAATATAGTCTTGGTATGAGACAACGGCTTGGCCTTGCACAGGCAATTATGGAAAAACCTGATATTTTTATTTTGGATGAACCTATGAATGGTTTGGATAATGAGGGAGTAGAGGATATGAGAAAAATTTTATTAGGATTAAAGAATGAAGGTAAAACTATAATGCTAGTAAGCCATAATTCAGAAGATATATCTGCATTATGTGATAAGATATATCATATGGATAAGGGGAAGTTAACAGTCGCATAGGTTCAAATGTTGATATGTTGTTTTGAAAAAACACTTGCAATAATGGAGAATATATGTTAATTTATAGGACATAAGAATTCTTAATATGAGACAATTATGAAAGGACAAGTACTTTGAGTATTGAGTATGTTGTCCTTTTTTTGAAGTTGCCTGCCATAGTGGGTTCTAAAGGGTGAAAGAATGGAAGGATTATTATAACTATGAGATTTCATATTTTGACATTATTTCCGGAAATGGTATATGATTGCCTGAACACAAGTATTATAGGACGGGCAATTACAAATGGAAATATAGAATTAAACGTGGTAAATATTAGGGATTTTGCTACTAATAAGCACCATAAAGTAGACGACTATCCTTATGGAGGCGGAGCGGGAATGGTAATGCAGGCTGAACCGGTATATCTTGCTTATAAATCCATAGAAGAAAAGGTATCAGATAAATCAGGCAGAAAACCAAGAGTTCTATATATGACGCCGCAGGGAAAAGTGTTTAACCAAAGGATGGCAGAAGAATTTGCTGTGGAAGAGGACTTAGTATTCTTATGTGGCCATTATGAAGGCATAGATGAAAGAGTATTAGAACTGATAGTTACGGACAATGTGTCGATTGGTGATTATGTATTAACCGGTGGCGAACTTCCGGCAATGGTAATGGTAGATACTATTTCCCGTCTGGTGGAAGGTGTTCTTAACAATGATGAATCGGCTAAGTATGAATCATTTGCAGAAGATAAATTAGAATATCCGCAATATACAAGACCAGCAGAGTTCATGGGTAAGAGAGTACCTGATGTTCTATTATCAGGGAATCATAAAAAAGTAGCAGAGTGGCGTGAGAAAGAATCAATTAAAAGAACAATGGAAAGAAGACCGGATTTATTAGACAGGAGGTAGAGAGTTATGTACAGATTGGCGGTAATCTTATATATGATTCATCTTCGTCGTTCTATGATAATATCAGTGAGGAAGTAGCGTCGTTTAACATAAAAGATGCACGAGAATTCACACCGTCAATGTTTAGCGGGTTTTATGCAGACATCGCAGATGTTCCGGTAGAGTTATATAAAGGAGATGCTTTAGAAGCAGCCGTTAATAGTACATATAAAAAAATAAAAGTAATAGATGATTTGAGACAAATGACCATAGATGAGAGTAAGAGTAAGGAAGAACTTAGAACAAAAATAAAAGAGGAAGATATTGATAAAGAGGGCGCCGTGCTTCCAGTATGGTTTATGTCTTATAGAAAAAAGGACCGTGTGGCATATGCTACTATTAATGGACAGACATAGAAGTTAAAAATAAATCAACGAAGTATTTATCATACATTATGAATAATGTCAGGAAAAAGGTGTTTCTATTCAGCCGTGACGTTTTAAACATACAGTTACATATTAAATTTGCAAAAAAATCTTGCAATAATAATCATAATATGGTAATCTAAAAATGCTGTGAGAATGGATGGTCCTCTGTTACACATTGTATTACGAACATCTAAATATTAAGGAGGTCACACAAATGAATGAAATTATTAAGAACATTGAAGCTGCTCAGTTAAAAGAGTCAGTAGCAGATTTCAAGGTAGGCGATACTGTTAAGGTATATGCTAAAATCAAAGAAGGAAATCGTGAAAGAATTCAGGTTTTCGAAGGAACAGTTATTAAGAGACAGGGTGGAAGCTCACGCGAGACATTTACAGTTAGAAAGTTCTCTAACGGTATTGGAGTTGAAAAGACTTGGCCATTACATTCACCAAACGTAGACAAGATTGAAGTTGTTCGTTTAGGTAAAGTCAGAAGAGCAAAACTTAACTACTTAAGACAGAGAGTTGGTAAAGCAGCTAAGGTTAAAGAATTAGTTAAATAATTGTAATTGTTCAAATTCTGATGGATTTGATAAGCAATACAATGAGAATTAAATAATTCTTAATAAGAAGACAATTAGGAAAGGACAAGTACTTTTGGTATTTTGTCCTTTTTTAAATAATAAGGGTACTGTTCAGGACTAAGGAAATTTTCAAATTTAGTTTTGCAGTTTCAAAATATAAAATGTTAACAGGAGTCGGATGTGTATGAAATTTTATAACGCAATGCCTGATAAGAATATTTTTGTTGATAAAATATTTAAATGGATAGTTGATGTAATCGTTGTTGTAATATTAGCCATTTTCTTTATGACATATTTTGGGCAGCAGACGAATGTCGTAGGCAATTCCATGAGTAAAAAGTTAGTTAATGGTGATAAAGTAATGATTAATGCTCTGGTATATGCCCTTCATTCGCCTGAGAGATATGATGTGGCAGTGTTTACAAAACAGGAGAAAAATGGTGATAAAGTTGAATATATAAAGAGAATAGTTGGTCTTCCGGGTGAAACAGTTCAGATTATTGATGGAAGAATATATATAGATGATAAAAAGTTAGATTATAATTCAGATAATGATAGGATTGTTAATCCGGGACTTGCGTCCGAGAAGATAAAGTTAGGGTATAATGAGTATTTTGTCATTGGAGATAATTGGAACAGTAGTGAAGACAGCAGGTCTAATACGGTGTCTACTGTAAAATTAAGTGAAATCAAAGGAAAAGTATGGTTGATTTCGTGGCCATTTGCAAGAATTAAGATTGTGAAATAATGGAGGTAATATATGCAGTTTCAGTGGTATCCTGGTCATATGACAAAGGCCAGAAGAATGATGGAAGAAGATATTAAATTAATTGATTTAGTTATTGAACTGGTGGATGCCAGAGTACCGATAAGCAGCAGGAATCCTGATATAGATAAGATTGGAAAGAATAAGGCAAGATTAATACTTCTTAACAAATGTGATTTAGCAGATGAAAGAATAACTAAAGAATGGGCAGCATGGTTTGAAAAACAGGGATATTATGCAGTTATGGTTAATTCTAAGAATGGTAATGGCATGAAAGCTATTAATAATGTAGTTAAAGAAGCGTGTAAGGAGAAGATAGAAAGAGACAGAAAAAGAGGTATTCTCAATCGTCCTGTGAGAGCAATGGTTGTAGGAATTCCTAATGTGGGTAAATCTACATTTATTAATTCATATGCTAAGAAAGCATGTACTAAAACTGGAAATAAGCCTGGTGTTACTAAAGGCAAGCAGTGGATTAAGTTAAGCAGTACACTTGAATTATTAGACACACCGGGCATTCTCTGGCCAAAATTCGAAGACCAGATGGTGGGACTTAGACTTGCTCTCATTGGTTCAATAAAGGATGAGATTCTTAATACTACAGAACTTTCAATGGAACTATTAAAGTTTATGAAAGAAAATTATAATGGCATGATTGGTGAACGTTATGGTCTGACTGAAAGTGAAGATACATTGCAGACACTTAATGATATAGCCTTAAACAGAAAGTTCTTATTAAAAGGTAATGAATTAGATATTGACAAGGCAGCAGTTATTCTGTTAGATGAATTCAGAAACGGTAAGATAGGAAGAGTGAGCTTAGAGAGAATAAGTTAATCATCATAAAGAATAAATTAATTAGCATATTGGATTAAGTGTGTTGTGAAAATCACTCAGGATGAAGGAATGGTGTAAAAGATGGCAGGAATTAAGATTGCTGAGATAAAAGAAGAATTTAGTAAAGTTGAGTTAATTGAATATAAGAATCTACTTGATAAATATTCAGAAGATGAACGAACAGGTGTTGTTAATCTTCTGAAAAAGTACCGGAAAGAAATAGATATGTATGATACAGAAGTTAAAAGAACTTATGAAATGCAGAGTTTTGAGAGAGCATATATTGATTATCAGTATATATGCGGAATTGACGAAGTGGGAAGAGGTCCACTCGCAGGTCCGGTATGTGCAGGCGCCGTAATACTTCCTAAAGATGTGGATATTCTTTATATTAATGATTCTAAACAGCTTACAGCGGCTAAAAGAGAAGAATTATATGATAAGATAACAAATAAAGCGATTTCAGCAAAAACAGCATTTATTAGTCCGGAGGTAATAGATAAAATTAATATTTTGCAGGCTACATATGAAGCAATGAGAACAGCTGTTAATAATCTCTCCATAACACCCGATATATTATTAAACGATGCAGTTACTATTCCTAAAGTGAATATTAAACAGGTGCCGATTATTAAAGGTGATGCCAAATCTATTTCTATTGCTGCAGCAAGTATCGTAGCAAAGGTAGAAAGAGACAGACTTATGGAAAAGTATGATGAACTTTATCCGGAGTATGGATTCGCCAGAAATAAAGGATATGGTTCAAAAGAACACATAGAGGCTCTTAAGAAATATGGTCCGTGCCCGATTCACAGAAGGAGTTTCATAAAGGGGATGATTTGATTTGAACATTAATCTGCAAAATTTTCTTAGTGATTCTGCGGCCCTTTCTAATAATAGAAATGTAAGCACAGATGGCAGTTCACAGAACATACAGAATACTGATAACACTGGTGAGATAAGTCTGGAAGACCTGGTTACCGGTGATGTTTTTAGTGGTGAAATATTAGATATCAATAACTATAATGTAGATATTCTGCTTGATAATAATCAGCATATTAACGCAGTTATGCAGCAGGCCTTAGAATTAAATATTGGTGATAAACTTTTATTTCAGGTAAAGGATAAAAGTGATGCCCAGATTGTAATCAGACCAGTTGCAAATAATCAGGTATCTATGGAATTAGTAATGAAATCGCTTTTAGCGGCAGGCTTAACTATTAATGATAAGAACACGGCTGTTGTTAAAGAACTTATTAATAATGGACAGCCAATTGACCGGCAGTCTATTACTAATATGATTAAAATCACATCTATCTATGGCAGCGAAAACATTGATAAACTTGTTGATATGACTAAGAATGGAATAGAAATCAATCGTGAAAATTTAGAGCAATATGATTTGTATTCTACTTCCAGACATCAGCTTGCACAAACACTTAGAAGTATTGAAAATGAGATAGTATCATTAGTTACAGATGCTTGCAATAATTCAGAAGAGTTAAAATTAAATGTATCTAATGCCATCAGTTTATTAGAAGATTTATCAAAAGTATTTGATGAAAATGAGATGATTAATAATGAAAATATTAAAAATGAAAAATCTGTAAATGGAACTATTGTTAATACGATTGCAGATATACCAAATGAAGAGACAGCGAAGAACACAGATAAAACAGATATATTTAATAATACAGGTGAACAATTTAAGAATGTAGATGAACAGAAAACAAATACAGGTGAAATATTTGAAAGTGAAACCAGAGAAAAAAATATGTCAGGAGTATTTGAAAGTAATCAGGAAATAAATGCAAATGATAGGGGGAAAGAAATTCTTAATTTATCTGATTCACTTAAAAATGCAGCGGCGGCACTTAAATATGTAGCTGATAATGCCATAGAAGACAGTGAGATTCAGAATTTTGTTAAAAGTCCTGAGTTAAAGGATAAGATTCGGAAAATTTTTTCGGAAAGATTATTTTTAGAGCCGGAGAAAATGGAAGAAAATAAAGAGAATATCAAAGATGAATTAGGAAAGGTGTATGACAGACTGGAAAAATTAGCTGATGCAGTTAAGAATAATTCTGTTGCAGCTAAGAATGAGAATATGTCATCGGCAGCCGATAACCTTAAGAATAATTTAAATTTTATGAATGAGTTAAATCATATTGACTCCTATGTACAGTTACCAATTAAGTTTTCCGAAAGTAATAAAAATGGTGATTTATATGTATATAACCGCAGGAATAGAAGAAAATCAGATAAGGATACCTTAACAGCATTTTTACATCTTGATATGGAATATTTAGGTGCAACTGATGTCAATATTGCTATGGAAAAAAACAGTGTAACTACAAAGTTTACATTAGATAATGCAGAATCTCAGAAACTTGTGGCAGAACATATAGGTGAACTTACCAAAAAGTTAGATGATATGGGATATAATGTAAAGATTACTACAGAATTAAAGAAACAAACTGACGGAACGGATAATAATGCACTTCTTCCTATTACAGTTAATAATGACAGCGCAGTATCTATTAAGAGATATACCTTGGATATAAGAACATGATTTCAAAATTAACATAAGAAGATATTCAAAACAGGGCAAATTGTCGGACAAAACTGTCTGATACAAAATAGTTACGTATGGAGAAAATATATGAGTAATAAAGAAAAAAAGAAAACTGCGGTCGCATTGCAGTACAATCGTGGAGATGAAGCGCCTAAGGTTATTGCCACAGGAAAGGGAATTTTAGCTGATAAAATTCTAGATAAAGCGAAAGAGTCAGGTATTGCAGTATATGAAGATGAGAAATTATCAGGAACATTGTCTAAATTAGAAATCGGGGATATGATTCCGCCGGAATTATACAGTGTGGTGGCAGAAATACTTGTGTTTGTAGATAGAATGGATAGAATAAAAAAGAAGATGTTATAGGTTTATGGAAGAAATGGAGAAGGAAAACGGAGATACGTTTTTCTTTAAATCTATACGGAGGTATGAATGAATAAGAGAAGAATGGGGCAGGAATATGAGCAGATTGCAGGAAGTTATCTTGAAAGTCAGGGCTATGAAATTATAGAATATAATTACAGGTGCCAGTTTGGAGAAATAGACATTGTGGCAAAAGACAAATGTGACCTTGTATTTATTGAGGTTAAATATCGTGGAAACGAGAGATATGGTTCGCCTTTTGAGGCAGTAGATATTAAGAAACAACATATCATAAGGACAATCGCAGAAAAATATATGTCGGAGTATCAAATACCGGACAATACATACGTGAGGTTTGATGCGGTGGGAATTACTAGAAGTGAGATTTCATTAATTAAAAATGCGTTTGGAGGAATATGATTTTGGATAAATATTTAGAAGAAATATGTAATGACAGATTACCATTGATTAAATTTAATTCATTTGAAAAAATACCGTTTATTGAGCATGGTTTTACAACCAGATTAGGCGGTGTAAGTACGGGGATTTTCTCTTCGCTTAATCTGTCATTTGCAAGAGGGGATAATGAAGAAAATGTAATGGAGAATTATAGAATTATAGCTGAAAAAATTGGTTATGATGTGAGCAGTTTTGTGACTTCACATCAGACGCATACCACTAATATCAGAATTATAAGCAGTGAAGATAAAGGCAAAGGCATTATAAAGACAAGAGATTATCAGGATGTTGACGGTCTTATGACTAATGAAAAGGGGATTGTATTATTTACGTATTATGCTGACTGTGTTCCACTATATTTTGCAGATCCGGTTAAAAAAGTAATTGCTCTTTCTCATTCAGGATGGAAGGGAACCGTAAACAGAATGGGACAGGTTACAATTGATAAAATGGTTAGTGAATATGGATGCAGCAGAAGTGACATAATATGTGCAGTAGGACCTTCTATCTGTAGACAATGTTATGAAGTAAGTAAAGATGTTGCTGATGCAGTTAAAGCGGAATTCACAAATGAAGAAGTGGAGGAATTTTTAGATGATAAAGGAAATGATAAATACCAGTTGGATTTATGGAAGGTTAACGAAATCATCTTATTGAATTCAGGAATAACGGGGGAACATATAGAAAACAGAAGGATATGTACCTGCTGCAATAAGGATATATTATTTTCACACAGAGGACTTTATGGCAAAAGAGGGAATTTAGCAGCATTTATGGCGATTAAAGACAAAATGTGGTAAAACTTTGACGGTAAAACTTTACAAATATTTAGATTGCTGATAAACTAAAAAAGTATGCAAAAAGAAAGCAGGAATATTTATTAATGAAATCATGTGAGCATGTTATTAAAGAAGTCTTGCAGGATTCTATAGCAGAGGAATTTGAATTAGAACCCGGAGATGCTATTTTAAAAATAAATAATAATGAGATTGAAGATATTTTTGATTATCAGTATCTTGTAGAAGATGAATATATTGAAGTTCTTATACGCAAAGCTAATGGTGAGGAATGGCTCCTTGAGATTGACAAAGAAGCAGATGAGGACTTAGGCATTGTGTTTGAAAATGGTCTGATGGATGATTATAAGAGTTGTCAGAATAAGTGTATGTTCTGCTTTATAGATCAGATGCCGAAAGGTATGAGAGAGACTTTGTATTTTAAGGATGATGATTCAAGACTTTCATTTCTTCAGGGTAATTATGTCACTCTTACTAATATGAGTGACAAGGATATAGACAGAATTGTGAAGTATCATTTAGGTCCGATTAACATTTCTGTTCATACTACGAATAAGGAACTCAGATGTAAAATGCTTAACAACCGTTTTGCCGGGGAGGCCTTGTCTAAGATTGAGACTCTGTATAATGCAGGGATTGAGATGAATGGACAGGTAGTACTTTGTAAAGGTGTAAATGATGGTGATGAACTTAGGAAAACGATTGAAAATCTGGGTAGATATCTGCCAATTATGAGAAGTGTTTCAGTGGTTCCGGCAGGACTTACTAAATTTCGTGAAGGCTTGTATCCTTTAGAAAGTTTTGATAAAGAAGATGCAGGTAAGGTAATTGATATGATTGAATCATATCAACAGGATTTTTATAATAAATATGGATTACATTTCATTCAGGCAAGTGATGAATGGTATATAATGGCTGAAAGAGATTTCCCGGAAGAAGACAGGTACGATGGTTATATCCAGCTTGAAAACGGAGTTGGTATGATGAGACTTTTATGGGAAGAATACATGGAAGCATATGAAAGACTAGAAGGTAATCCCGCTGATAACGTATTAGAAAGTAATCAATTAGAAAGTAACAGTTTAAAAGAAAAGAATTTTGAGAAGAACTTAGAGGTATCAGTTGCCACAGGTGTATTAGCTTATAACCTGATTAGAAAGATGTCTGATATGCTTGAGAATAAATATGATAATCTTAAGATACACTGTTATAAGATTATTAATAACTATTTCGGTGAGAAAATTACCGTATCAGGACTTATTACGGGAACTGACTTAATTGAGCAGTTGCAGGATAAGGAATTAGGAGAAAGATTACTCCTTCCTAATAATATTTTAAGAAGTGGTGAGGATATTTTCTTAGATGACTATACTCTTACAGATGTAAGTGATAAACTGGGTGTACCCATTGTGATTACCACATCAGAAGGAGAGGGATTTATTAATGCAGTTTTAAACGGAGACGGCCAGCAGAGTGATAATGGTAATTTCGTTTATATAAAGGCTTATGACAAGGATTAACCAGAAAAGGAGAATATATAGATGAGTAAACAGGTAGTAGCAATTGTTGGAAGACCTAATGTTGGAAAGTCGACATTGTTTAATGCAATTGCCGGTGAAATGATTTCAATTGTAAAAGATACACCGGGTGTTACAAGAGACAGAATATATGCAGATGTAACATGGCTTGATAAAACATTTACACTTATTGATACAGGTGGTATTGAGCCTGATTCAAATGACATTATCTTATCACAGATGAGAGAACAGGCTGAAATAGCTATTAATACAGCAGATGTTATTGTATTTATAACAGATGTGAGACAGGGGCTTGTAGATTCTGATGCTAAGGTTGCTGATATGTTAAGACGCAGTAAGAAACCGGTAGTATTAGTTGTAAATAAGGTGGACAGTTTTGAAAAGTTCATGCCTGATGTATATGAATTTTATA
>CAZQRO010000014.1:4720-5229 GCA_964595785.1 uncultured Eubacterium sp. | reverse complement strand
ATCTTGGAATAGGTGATCCTGTTCCGGTTTCGGCAGCCTCAAGACTTGGAATAGGAGATATGTTAGAAGCGGTATGCAGTCATTTTAAGGATGACGATACGGAAGAGGAAGAGGATGAAAGACCACGAATTGCCATTGTTGGTAAGCCTAATGTTGGTAAATCTTCAATTATTAATAAATTATTAGGTGAAGAGCGTGTTATTGTATCAGATATTGCAGGAACGACTAGGGATGCAGTGGATACAGAGATTAGGCGTAATGGCAGGGACTATGTATTTATTGATACGGCGGGTCTTAGAAGAAAGTCTAAAATTAAGGAAGAATTAGAAAGATATAGTATAATTAGAACGGTTACTGCCGTGGAACGTGCAGATGTGGTAGTAGTAGTTATCGATGCTACAGAGGGTGTTACAGAGCAGGATGCTAAAATTGCAGGCATTGCACATGAGCGTGGCAAAGGTGTAATTATTGCAGTTAATAAATGGGATGCCATTGAGAAGGATGATAAG
>CAZQRO010000014.1:0-4710 GCA_964595785.1 uncultured Eubacterium sp. | reverse complement strand
GAAAAATGACAAAACAATTTATGAACAGACTAAAAAAATTAGAGATGTTCTTTCATATATGCCATATGCAGAAATGTTATTTATATCAGCAGTAACGGGACAGAGACTTAATAAGTTATTTGATTTGATTGATGTAGTTATACAGAATCAGACATTAAGAGTAGCTACAGGTGTTCTTAATGAGATTATGGCAGAGGCAGTTGCATTGCAGCAGCCACCTTCTGACAAAGGTAAAAGACTTAAACTTTATTACATGACGCAGGTAGCAGTTAAGCCGCCTACATTTGTAATATTTGTAAATGATAAGGAATTAATGCATTTTTCATATACAAGATATATTGAGAATAAAGTAAGAGAGGCGTTCGGATTCAAGGGAACATCGCTTAAATTTATAATCAGAGAGAGAAAAGACAAAGAGTAATACTATTTTAGTATGTCTGATTAGCAATTAATCAGTACGAAGAAAATAGGAAAGGATTGTATTATTATGGAACGTATTGTTTGTATTGCAATAGGATATATGTTTGGAATATTTCAAACAGGTTATATTTATGGAAGATTGAATCATGTAGACATAAGAAAATTCGGAAGTGGTAATGCCGGAACTACTAATGCTATGCGTGTTTTGGGCAAAAAAGCCGGTATAATTACATATGTGGGTGATTGCCTGAAGGCAGTGGCAGCAAGCATTTTGATATATTTTATATTTAAATCACAGCCGTCGGATTATCTGTTTATGCTGAAAATATATGGTGGACTTGGTGTTGTATTAGGACACAATTTCCCATTCTACATGGGATTTAAAGGTGGTAAGGGTATAGCAGCCTCTTCAGGTGTTATTTTAGGATTAGGTGACTGGAAACTTACATTTATTGCCCTTTTTACTTTTATAATTGTAACAGTTATTTCAAAATATGTTTCAGTTGGTTCGCTTACCATGATGGCAGGTTTTCTTGTTGAATTCGTAGTATTTAATGAACTAAAGATGATTGGGTTTAAGAATAAAATTCAGTTTGCAGGTAATGAGAGAATTGAAGTATATATTCTGGTATTTTTAATAACAGTACTTGCTTTTATAAAGCACAGGGCAAATATTAAGCGTCTGATTGAAGGAAATGAAAGAAAAATCGGTCAGAAGAAAGAGGTGTAATTATGGCAAATATTTCTATATTAGGAGCCGGTGGATGGGGTATTGGCATTGCTGTGTTATTAAATAACAATGGTCATAATGTTACTATCTGGTCGGCAGTTGACAGGGAAGTTAATATGCTTATGGAGAAAAGAGAGAATACTGTAAGTCTTCCGGGAATTATCATTGATGAAAGGATTAAGATAACAGGTGATTTACAGGATGCAGTCGAAGATAAAGATGTAATCGTTCTTGCTGTTGCATCTGCATTTACAAGAGCTACGGCTAAAAGACTTAATGGTCTTGTTAAAGACGGACAGATTATTGTTAATGTGGCAAAGGGTATTGAAGAAGATACTCTTATGACTTTAACAGATATTATCGAAGAGGAAGTTCCTAATGCTGATGTAGCCGTTCTGTCGGGACCAAGCCATGCTGAAGAGGTTGGAAAATGTCTGCCGACAACATGTGTTATTGGTGCAAAGACAAGGGAAACAGCTATATTTATTCAGAATATTTTCGCATCACCTGTGTTCAGAGTGTATATAAGTCCTGATATTCTTGGCATAGAATTAGGTGGTGCATTAAAGAATGTTATTGCACTTGCGGCAGGTATTGCAGATGGTCTTGGCTATGGTGACAATACGAAAGCAGCACTTATTACCAGAGGTATTACGGAAATTGCAAGACTTGGAATTGCCATGGGTGCACAACAATTGACTTTATACGGTTTATCGGGAATTGGTGATTTAATTGTAACTTGTGCAAGTATGCACAGCAGAAACAGAAGAGCCGGCATATTAATTGGACAGGGATGTACAATGGATGAGGCTGTTGCAGAAGTTCATATGGTAGTTGAGGGCGTATATTCTGCAAAAGCGGCAAAGAAGTTAGCAGAAAAATATAATGTGAGTATGCCGATAATTGATACTGTTAATATGGTATTATTTGATGGAATGAGCGCAAAAAATGCAGTAAATGAACTTATGATGCGAGATAAGACTAATGAACATCTCAATTTGAACTGGTAGGGTAAGGATACGGAATTGGAGGAAAAATGGCTGTTGTAAAGAGATACAATCCAAATAAGTTTTTCTTTTCAGAACGATTGATGGAAAAATTAGAATCCATTTATGATAGCAATCTTACTGTAGTTGAGGCACCGACGGGTTTTGGAAAGACAACATCAGTAAGGAATATTTTAAATAATGCAGATGAACCTGTGTTGTGGATGAATATTGAAAATGAGGATAAAGAATATTTTTTTGGAGAAGTGTGTAACCATATTCATAACGTGGATAGTGTGATTGCCGGAAAATTAAGGGCAATAGGGTGTCCGGAGGATAGTGAGTCATCTAATAAGATTGTGAAAATTTTATCTGAGCTTGACCTTTCGGAAAAATATATAGTGGTATTTGATAATTTTCAATATATTTCAGATACTGTAATTGGAAGTACCATATCTAAGCTGTTAGAAGTTTTTGAAGAAAAAGTAAAATTTGTTATTTTGACACAATCAGTTAAATCAGCATCTATTCTTGACCTTATCTTTAATAACAGGGTTAATTACATAGGTAAAAGTGATTTGGAATTTAATTGTGAAGAGATTAAGATGTATTTTAGGGATTGTGGTATTAAACTTGATGATAATGAAGCGGATTATCTATTTAAATATACCGAAGGATGGATTAGTGCGATTTATCTCCAGATGTTACATTATTTGTCTAATAGTGAGTTTGAGCCGGATGCGGGAATTGATAAACTTGTCTGTAAGGCTATTTGGGATAAAATATCAGTGGAAGAACAGGATTTTCTTATTTCCATATCAATTTATGACAGCTTTTCTCTCAAACAGGCATTATTTATTGGAGCAGATGAACTGAGCAGTGATGAAATCAAGAAACTTCTTAAATCAAATTCATTTATCAGATATGACTCAAAGGACAGAAAATATTTTGCACATTCAATTCTTAGATATTATCTTAAGTCTGAGTTTGATAAATTAGATATTATTATTAAACGAAGAGTATATGAGAAGGCGGCAAAATGGTATGAGGAGAATGAAAATTTTTATCAGGCACTTGTGTATTATTACAAAATAAAGAAGTTCGATAATATATATTATATGAGTTTATCTTTAGATGATATGGTACCGCATTTATATAAAGATAATAAGAAGATGTTTATTCAAATCATTTCTAATACTTCATTAGAGACAAAAGAGCAGAATATCAGAAGAAGTATTATTTTCAGTTTTATGCTGTTTATATATAATGAAAAAGATTTTTTTAATAAAGAGTGTGAAATTATTAATGAAATGATAGATAACTCTAAGTATTTAAGACAGCGTGAAAAAGATATTCTGCAAGGTGAATTAATATTTATCAATTCATTTGGAAAATATAATGATTTAGAGAAAATGTATGATATGTATGTTAAATCATATAAATTAATGCAGTCACCATCATCGATTTTTTCTCCAAAGATAAGTATTATTTTCAAAAATCCATCAGTTATGGGATGTTTCCACAGTAAAAGTGGGGAAGCAATGAACGAATTAGAGAATTTTGAAAAGACAATGATATATTACTATAAGATAACAGCAGGAAACAGTAAGGGATTAGAGGCTGTAATGAGAGCTGAACTTTTATTTAATCAGGGTAATTTTCCTGATGCAGAACTGCTTTGCCAAAAGGCTTTATATATGGCTGAAACAAGAGGGCAGGTTAATGTATACATATGTACCATGTTTCTGATGGCAAGAATTTCCGGTTTTCAGGGTGATTATGATAATATGAAATATATTTTGCAGAGTATGCGAAAGAAAATAGAAACTTCCGGTGAAAGTGATAAGTCATTTATGGCAGACCTGTGTGAAGGATACATATATATGCTTTTAGAAAAGACAAATGCAATGCCAAACTGGTTGAAGGACGAGAAAACTATTGAATCACGTTGTTCTGTGCTGACACTGACTATGGCAAATGTTATTTATAGCAAATATCTTCTTATAAATGGAGGTTATTCGAAATTTCTTGGAATCAGTGGTCAGATGTTAGGTTCGACTAAAGTATACAATAATAAATTATTTGAGATATATTTATATATATTTATTTCTTTTGCTAATTTCAAATTGGGAAATAAGTATAAGGCTGTTAAATTTCTAAATGAAGCAATTGATTTGGCTGAAAAGGATAAGTTCATTATTCCTTTTGTTGAAAATTATTTAATGATTCAGGATATTTATGAACCGGATTCTAAATTTCAGAGCAGAATTGATTTTATGAATGATGTTATGGCATGTTATCGCAAATATGACAGGAAGTTTAAAAGTGTACAGAATTCATACAGAGAAGACATGGACTATGGTCTTACAACAAGAGAGCTTCAGATAGCAAGACTCGCTGCTGAAAGATTATCTAATAAAGAAATTGCAGACCAGTTGTATATTGCGGTGGGTACGGTTAAAAGTAATCTAAAAACGATTTTTAGTAAATTGCAGATTAAGTCAAGGTCTGAACTAAAAGATTTCTTTAATTAAATAGGAGATTTCAAATTATACATATACTATATCAACTATA
>CAZQRO010000013.1:0-30954 GCA_964595785.1 uncultured Eubacterium sp. | reverse complement strand
CCTGTGACCCTCTGCTTGTAAGGCAGATGCTCTCCCAGCTGAGCTAAGATCCCGTTGCCTTATTCCTTATCGGACTTGCTAGGATAGTATAACCATTTTTAGGACATTTGTCAATAACTTTTTTCAATTTGTTTTCCAATTTTTTTCAATTTATTTTACAGTTGTCCTAATTTATTTTACAGACTTTTTAGTATCTTTTTCTACGTTATTATTTTCAGGTTTCATAATTAAATCAAAGATTATCACACCAACTATTAATTCAACTGTCATTATCGAAATATAAAGCCAGATACTTCGGTTAAAATATGCTGAAATTCCAAAATTACTTGAAATTACCGCTATAATATTAGCCACACTGTGAATTATAATAGGTGCTGTAATTGTCTTATATCTCATATATACACATATTAACACTAACGATAATAAAAATGCATATGTTCCCTGTAACAGGTTAAAATGAAACATCCCAAATATAAGTGATGCCGCAAATATTGCATATTTAGGCTCCATCACTTTAGTTAAGCCTGTGAATACAAGACCTCTGTATATCAGTTCTTCAGCAATCGGTACTACTATTCCCAAAGAAATCAATTGAAGAAAAAGACTTCCTGATAAGAGGTTATTGCTTGTATTCTCATAATTTCCTATTATGTTGTCAAGCGGCAGCATAGATACAAATCGTGAAAGACCAAGACTTCCAAATATTCCTAAGGCTGCCGTCAATCCTGCATTCCTGACTGTAATATTACTAAATATTTTCTTTATCCCATCCGGCTGATATTCATTTTTGATTTTAAAATAAACAAATCCAAATAAAGCAACAGCAAGAGATGCCGAAATAAATGTTATCAAATAAGAATATCTGTTAAAATTCTCCTCTATATTTTCCATAAATTTATAAGATGCCATAAAACCCGCATTATTTTCTATACTTTCTGCCTGCCTGAAAAATAAGATAACATCTGCTATAACTTGTACTATCATCGTTATAAATAAATATATGACCGGCGGACAAAGTGACTTTATTATATTATCTAATCTAATATCTTTTTCGTTCATTAATAACCTCATAGTTCATTTTATTTTATTCTTTTTTCAGATTCAGATATCAAAATGTATCTTTTTCAAAAATTAATACTACTATAATACTTTATCTGTTTTGTTTTTTCAATATAATTTGATTTTTATCTGCCATAATGCTATAATCTCTTTGTTTTGCTAAAGAATACAATACAATTAGAAAGGAAAATATTCATCTGCCCGTCTGTTTTAATTATTTACTTAGGGCAGTATTAATAATAAACATATGAAAACAAATAAAATATCAGAATATAAATACGGTGTTAAAAAAGGCATACCAATTGCTCTAGGCTATCTCCCTGTATCATTTTCTTTTGGATTTATGGCTGTAAACGGAGGACTGCCTATCTGGTTTGCCGTATTAATCTCTATGACAAATCTTACAAGTTCCGGTCAGTTAGCAGGTACAAACCTTATTATACATGGTGGAACGTTATTAGAAATAACGCTTAATACACTGATTATTAATTTAAGATATTTCCTTATGTCTCTATCTCTTTCACAGAAAGTGGAGAAAAAGACATCTATGATTCACAGACTTATTTTCAGTTTTGGCATAACAGATGAAACCTTTGCCCTTGCAGCAACAGAACCTAAGTCTCTGTCAGGAGCATATATGTATGGACTTATCACCGGACCATACTTTGGCTGGGCGCTTGGAACATTACTTGGAGCCTGCACTTCAAGTATTCTTCCTGTTGCTCTTAAAGGAGCTATGGGTATTGCTTTATACGCGATGTTTATTGCAATAATTATACCGCCTTTTAAAAAATCCAAACCTGTTCTGACAATAGTGATAATGTCTATTGCTATCGTCTGCATTATAAGATATATACCTTTATTCAATTTTATATCTTATGGTTTTAGTATAATAATTGCTACTGTTATTTCAGCGGGACTTGGAGCATTTTTATTCCCCATACGAGACGACACAAATACCAATTCAGAAAGGAAGTGCGAAAAATGATGACAAAGAATCTGATTGCTGTTGGTCTGATGGCACTTGTTACATATCTGCCAAGAGTTCTTCCTATGGCTGTTTTCAGAAAAGAAATCAAATCGACTTATATCAAATCTTTTCTGTATTACGTTCCTTATGCAGTATTAGCTGCATTAACATTTCCTGACATATTTACATCTACCAATTCGATTCCAAGTGCAATATGCGGAACAGCCGTTGCACTATTTCTTGCTTATAAAGAAAAAAGTCTGGTTGTTGTTGCAATATTTTCAATGTTTGCGGTGTATTTAAGCCAGATTGTATTTGCCTTATTCTAATAACATGATTCAAAAAGAGCATCGTCATTACTGACGATGCTCTGATAATTTCTACATCTGATTTTCTCTTAAGAACTTGTCTATTGCCATAATCTCAACACGAATGTTTCTCATATGCTCAATATGTTTCTGGAAGTTACCCTTATCACCTAATACATTAAGTGCCTTAGAATTCTCTCCCGTATCAATAAGAGAAATAGTATTGAACTGATTATTTTCAATATATTCTGCTGCTTTCTTAAGTTCTTCCACAAGGCTGTTCTTGTATGTTACAATTTCCTCTTCAAGTCTTACCTTACGTTCTTCTTCTTTCTTAATCTTCATCTTGATAAGAACTGCTGCTGTATCGAGAATTGTATCATTAGGATTAAACGGATAAACCAATACATTCGGCTTTTTAATCTTGATAAGCTGTTGTCCCTTTTCATAATCTATTCCCGCATTCTTCATAAATGCAGTTATCTCCGGATCAACTTTCGGATATGTAAACTCTTCACCTTCTAAGTAAAAGATACCACTCTGATTATCCATCATACCTGTATCTGTATCCATATCATATGTTCTAAATCCTATTATCCTAATATCTCTGGCAGGATCGTCCATTGCTAATACTTTTTCCATAATAACTTCTGGATTCTTATCATCTATAGGCTGTGTATTATTGATGATACCAAATCCAATATTAAGAATCTGTACAAAACTTTTTACCATCTACATGCTTCCCCATTTCTATAGTATTTTTTTCTATAATTTATAATAGTACACCCACCTCTTAATGTCAACGATATTTTATTTATTTTATACAAAAACATTAATGTTTTTAATGTTTTTTATAAATAAAATACTAAAAAATTTTAATGTTTTTTAATTTTTCTGTTTATTATTTTTAAGTTTTGTTATATAATAGATAAAGTTAATGTGTTTTACATTTATACGAAGCATTAGAGAAAGGATTTTAGTATTATGAGTCAACAGAAAGTAGATCAATATAAGAAAGAAAAGTCTAATCGAAAGAAGATACTCGCTAAGCAGAAACGTCAGGCATTTTTAAGAACTTCCGTTGTCTGCCTTGTCATAATAGCATTTGTCGGTTTCTTTGGTTATTCAATTTATAAGGATTACATTTATAAAGAGCCAACTAACACTGAACCAACTACATACAGTCTTTCAGAAAAAGAGATAACCAGTGTATGGAATGCTTATTCCGAGGAAAAAACTTCTTCAGATGAAACTACCGGTGAAAATTCTTCAAACGAAACAACCTCAACTGAAACTGCAAGTGAAGACGAAACAACTTCTGCTGAATAATTTATATACGTTATATATAGCGTATTGCCAAAAGAGTAAAATTTAACCTGCCACTTTAAGTGACAGGTTTTTCTTTTACATAAATTTGTTTTATTCTAAAGTATTACAGGTATTTTAAATATTACATTCTCTCCGGAGCAGAAAAACCAAGCAGATTAATGCTGTTTTCAAGTATTTTCTTTGACAGATTAATAAGGTTAATATATCCTGATTTTCTTATGTCATCCTCACATGATAATATCTTAGTCTCATGGTAGAATTTATTAAATGCATTAGAAAGTTCATAAACATATGCACATATTTTATGTGGTGCTAATTCTGATACTGCATTTTCAATCATTTCATTATACTTAGACAATACAAGCATAAGTTCTTTTTCACTGTCATTTAAGGCAGGTAATATATCTGTATGGGTAACTTTACCATTTTGTGCAAATTTATTAAGAATTGATTTTATTCTTACTATTGTATACAAAATGTACGGACCGGTATTTCCTTCAAATGAAGTAAACCTTTCAATGTCAAAAATGTAATCTTTTGATGCCTGATTTGATAAATCACCATATTTCAAAGCTGAAAGTCCAACAATTTCAGCAGTCTCTCTTGCTTCTTCTTCTGATACCGAACGATTTTCCATTATCTTATTATATACTGCATCATTTATTTCTTTAATAAGATTTTCAAGACGCATTACACCGCCATCTCTTGTTTTAAATGGCTTTCCATCCTTACCATTCATTGTTCCAAATCCCTGGAAAGTAAGTTCTGTATTACCGTTAACTAGTTTTGTCTTTCTTGCACAGCGGAATACCTGTTCAAAATATAACTCCTGACGTTTATCGACCACATATATTATATGATCAGGTTTAAATAATTTCATTCTTTCAACAATAGTTGCTAAATCAGTAGTGTTATATAAAGTTGCTCCATTAGATTTAAGAATCATACATGGCGGAATTTCTTTTGTATCCGTCTCTTCCTTAACATCTACCACTAATGCACCTTCACTTATCCTTGTATAATTATTATCCTTCATATACTGAACCATTTCAGGAATATAAGGCTGTGCATCACTTTCCTTCTTCCATAATTCAAAATGAACATCAAGATTATCATAGTTCTTCTTAAGATCCTGTATGGAAACATTTATAATATGATGCCATATTGCAAGGTATCCTTTATTACCATTCTGTAATTCAAATGTAGCCTTACGTGCTTCTTCTTTAAAATCTTCATCTTCTTTTGATTTTGCATTCGCACACGGATAGATATCTTCTAATTCAGAAATTGTAAATGGTGCCTCTTTTGGATATTCTCCTGTATAAGCAGAATCAAAATATACCAATTCAGGCTTTCTAAGTTTTAATTCCACAATAATTAATCCCATCTGAAGACCCCAGTCTCCAAGATGTACATCACCAATTACTTCATTTCCAAGGTAAGAACTCATTCTCTTAATACTCTCACCTATTACTGCCGAACGAAGATGACCGACATGAAGAGGTTTTGCTACATTTGCACCGCCGTAGTCAATTATAATCTTCTTAGGATTATCAGTTTTATTACAGCCAAACATTTCATCACTGCTCATATTATTGACAAATCCGGCAACAAATTTTTCACTAATGTTAAAATTAATAAATCCCGGCATCACTGCATTCAGTTCGCTAAAAATACTACTGTCACCAAGTTTTTCAACTATCTCATTTGCAATCATAATAGGTGCCTTCTTATATGCTTTTGCCGCTGCCATTGCACCATTGCACTGATATTCACACAAGTCAGGTCGATTAGAAATAGTTACTTTAGCATATTTTGAATCGTAACCACTTTTTTCAAAAGCCTTAATAAACTCATCATTAATCAATTCTAATATTTTCTTCATATTCTGTACCAAGTCTTTTAAACGAATGCCTGCTTACATTCAAAAGACGCAAACACAATATCTAAAAGCTTTGTGTTTGTCATTTTTCCTTTTCTTTTTTCTATATTTCTACACCATTAATCTTCAACAGTTCTCTGGCAGTATCAATCGAATCCACACCTTCCTTATTCTTAACCGGTGCAAATTCTTTCTCCCTTTCCACCTCAAATACGAGACAGTCATCTAACATATTTATCATATCCAGAATCAGTGTTTCAAACTTATATCCATTTGTTTCTTCAGGATTAATAATATTACCACTGTCGTCTATATATGGTATTCTCTTTTCAGCCATATGATTAATCATCTTATTGTCATTAATATCTACAAGCTTTTCTACCCTGAATAAATAATTAAGAATTACGCCATAATTATATGCCGGTTCACCGTGATTATCCTTTGCATTCATCATTTCTTCTGTCAATTCATAATATTCAACAATAGAAGGCTTACCATTTTCTTTACACATTACGCCTACCCGTTCATCCGGTGATGCTTTTTTAACAACTTTTGCTCCCGCCGGACAGCCTGACATTATCGTTGCCCCAATAAACAATGGATCTGCTATCCTTTGCAATACATTATCTACTGCAAACACATTCAGCCATTCAATTCCCATTCTGTTAATCTTCTCTAACAGACCTGATGTCACCATAGATGAAAACCATCCACCGTTACCATTTGGCGAAAGTGCAATCTTATATCTGTCTTCCATTATAAATTTACCATCATAACTTATGCTTGGTGCCATATCCTGTACAAAGAAATAGATAAATTTTTTGTCATATCCGAAATAATTCTTTTCTTTAAAGAAACTTCTTGTATCAGCATCATTTTTCTCACTTGTCATAACGAATAAAGGAACATAACTGCCAGTCTTTTCCACCACATCTAACAGGTTTCTAATTAATCTTTCAAATATAAATATCTCTTTATTAACACCAATGTTAAACATTCCCTTAGGTTTGTCAAAGCCAAGTCTTGTTCCCTGACCACCTGCTAACAGTACCGCACCAACTTTACAGTTTTTAATTGCCGCAATTCCTGCTCTTTCAAACTGTTCTCTGTCCTTTTCCATATCTTCCATTCTTAAAGCCTGCAATGGTTCATAATGAGACATTTTCTTTTCCTCATTCTTTTCTCTGCAGATATTAAGAAATTCAAAATCCAGATTATTCAACTGCCTATCAAGAATTTCTCTTTCTTTGTCAGATAACTCATCATAGTATTTTAATAAATGTTCCTGCCCATATTCATGGATGCTATTCTTCACTTCATTTTTTATCATAGGACTCTCCCTTCCTTTTGCTTAACCTTTTCCACACTATACTTATTATTAACTGCTCAGAGTATTTCTTAGAAATGCTCCAAAACAGTTACATTCTCTTTTTTGAAAAAAAGAACTCTGCACCGCAAAGTTCTCTATTCATATTTAGTTATAAATATATGTCTAAATCATCGTCATCATATGAACCATTCTCGTATTCCTTAGTCCAATCTATGTTATTAGTTCTCTTCGGTTTTGACTGCTGCTGTTTAACAGGTTTATTATTCTTTCTCTCTGCCTGTTTCTTCTGTATTGCCTTCTTCTCTTTTTCAATTCTGTTAATTATCTCTATCTTATCAGGCTGTTGTTCTTTTACCTTGTTATCTTTGCTAGGTGCCTGTCTTCTTTGAGGTTTTGAATCATCATCACTATCTTTATCATACGGATTACCATAATTCCTGTCACCATAATTCTTCTTATATGGTTTGTTACCTCCGAATTTATTAAATGGTCTGGAATCATTATTTCTAAAAGAGTTTCTTGGTCCTCTGTCTGAACCATTACTATTTCTGTTATCTCTGTTGTCCCTGTTATTATCTCTGGAACCTTTATAATCACCGGTATTTTTTACATATCTCTTGTCATTATCTCTTGGTCCATTGTTGTTATCTCTCGGTCCTTTATTATATGGCTTATATTCTTTCTTTTCGCCATTCTGATAACTTCTTCCTCTTTCCTTTCCATCTCCATTATTTCTAGTGCTTCTGCTGCGACTTTCGCCACTGTTACTCGTAACCACAAATGTTCTCCTTCCATATGCTTTTGTAATTTGTACATAAATATTTTATATTATTTTAGTAATAAGTCAACAGATTTTTAACAAAAACTTTGTTTTATTGAAATTAAATGTTTTTTTTGATAAACTATTTTCATTATATGCATATTTAAGCTCATATTTAGTGTAAAATAAAGAAATGAAGGAAAATGCAGACAAATAACTCTTTCATCTGTTATGCCTGCGTCTCAAATGAACATATAAAATTATTCAATTAAGGAATGGTGCAAATTATGAACAATGAATTTGGTCTTATTCATATATACTGTGGAGATGGCAAAGGTAAAACCTCTGCTGCCACAGGTTTAGCAATCAGGGCTGCCGGCCGCCGCAATCGTGTTCTCATAAGCCGCTTTTTAAAAAATAATGATTCAGGCGAACTTGAAATTCTCAATTCTCTGGAAAATATTGTTGTCACAGGAAGTGAAAAGAATTTTGACTTCACTTTTAATATGAGTGACAGAGAAAAATCCCTTGCTTCAGATTTTTTCACCAATCAGTTAATACAGGCATTTAAACAGGCTGAATCAGAATCTTTTGATATGCTTATATTAGATGAAATCAATATAATGACTTCTCTTAATCTGATTGATGAAAAACTACTCCTTAATCTTATCAGTTCTAAGCCTGAACATTTAGAACTGATATTAACAGGAAGAAATCCCTCTCCTTCACTTATTAACATTGCAGATTATGTTTCTGATATTCAATGTATAAAACACCCTTTTAACAAAGGTATTATGTCAAGAAAAGGTATAGAGGAATAATTTTTCTATACCTTTAACTTAATAATCTTATTTCCAAAAGAAAACTTTATATCAAAGACCATTTCCTTTCTATACTTCTTAAAATAAATAACTGCTTTACCATCCGAAATCTTTCTTATGATTCCATCACCATATTTTCTATGGAATACTTCTTTACCTTCCTTAATTTCATCATAATCTGTCAGCATTTCTCCAACAAATCTGGACATTTCCACAGGTTTATTAAATCTTTCCTTAATCCAATATACATTAAGTTCATCCTTTGCTCTGGTTGCTGCCACATAGAATAATCTTCTTTCCTCTTCAATGTCTTCATCCAGAACTGCTTTATTATGTGGTGTTACACCTTCAACTGCATCTGTTATATACACAATTTTGTATTCTAAGCCTTTAGAACTATGCATGGTACATAGTTCTAAAGCATTATCAAGTTTCTTGTTCCTGCCCGCCTGGTGCGCTAATTCTCTGCCATAATCTTCTATATGTTTAAACCATTCTTCATAAGATGCAAATCCTTTTGCTGCTTCAGCTATTTCATTGATAATTTCTAACAAATCATCAACCTTCATTTTTCTGAAATCCGCATATTCACTAAGAAAAGAATCATAATCTATTCCCTGTCTTATATAATTAACGGCAGCACACGGAGGCATAGTTTTAAGCATAGATAAATCAAATTCCAGTTTTTCTAATCTTTCTGCCATCCATCTTTTATCGCTGTATACATTTTGCAAATTCCTTACAGATACTTCTTCGCTATTCAATACTTCTCTTGAAATATATCGCTTTGGTCTGTTCATTATCCGCAAATAATTTTCACGGGTATTTTCTCCAAGAGAAATCTTTATGTAACTTATTATATCCTTAGCTATAAAATGTTCATATATATTAGGCATTGCATCTTTCATGTGAAAAGGCACATTATATTCCATAAGTTTATCAACTAAAAAGCGTGGTCCGGTATTAGTTCTGAAAAGTATGGCGGCATCCGAATATTTACCTCCATTTTTAACATGTTCCTGTATCTCCTCTATAATCTGTCTATTCTCTTCAGTTACAGATTTGAATTCCATATATTTTACTGCCATGTCCTCATCTCTTACAGCTTTGATATCTTTGTAAAATCTCTTTTCATTATTTTTAATAAGACGAAGTGAATCCCGTACTATATTTGCATTAGAACGATAATTTTCGTCTAACACAATCTTAACTGAATCTTTAAAATCTTTCTCAAAATTCAGCATTATCTCCGGTCTTGCACCTCTGAATCTGTAAATCGACTGGTCATCATCACCTACTATAAACAAATTATTTTCCGGCAGTGCCAGCATCTTCATTACTTCATATTGAACCCTGTTGATATCCTGAAATTCATCAATTAATATAAAACGGTATTTTCTCTGCCACGCTTCTAAAATGTCATTGCGTGCCTTAAACAGTTCATAACACAGCACTAACATATCATCAAAATCCACCATATTGCGGCTTCTTAACTTTTCCTCATAATTATTATAAATATGCCTGAATACCTGGTCGCTGCAATTGCCTGAATAATAATTATCAATATTAATCATATCACCTTTTACATTGCCTATTTCTGTTATAATAGATGATACAAATTCATTTTCATCTTCTATTTCTAACTGCTCCCTGTCTATCAGGTCTTTTACAATTCTGAATTTATCTTCTTCCCTTATGATATTCTGTGCTGAATAATTATAGGCATATTTTAGAATTTTAAAAAAAACAGCATGAAAAGTTCCGAATGATACAGGCGTTTTCTGCCCGTCCATTAATTTTTCAAACCTTTCCTGCATTTCTACTGCGGCTGCCTTCGTAAATGTAATAACTAAAATATTAGAAGGATTAACCCCATACTGTTCTATTAAATTTTTTGTTCTATGCGTAATAGTAAGGGTTTTACCGGAACCAGGCCCTGCTAATACTAAGCATGGACCTGTGTAATGATTAACTGCTTTACTTTGTGCTTCACTAAACTGTCTGTTCAAGTTTCTCAATACCTACTTTAATTCTTCTTAATGATTCTTCTTTACCAAGTATCTCCATTATCTCAAATGCCCCACCAGGTGTCATCTGTTTGCCTGATACTGCTGTTCTAAGTGGCCATAAACCCTGACCATTCTTAATTCCCTTGTCGGCTACATATTTCATACACAAATCATGTAATGAATCTACAGAGTAATCTTCGTGTGCCTCCAGAATCGGCAGCATATCCTTAAGTACTTCCAAAGAATTCTCTGAATTAGTCTTCATCTTCTTATGTGTGTACATTGCAATATCATAATCCGGTAATTCCTCAAAGAAATCAATCAACGGCTCAATGTCCGGTAAAATCTCAATTCTGGTCTTAACAAGTGCAAGAATCTTCTTTAAATCAAGGTCTTTCTTAATTACTTCTTTAATATAAGGCATTGCCAGTTCATAGAACTTTTCATCGTCCATCGCCTTAATATATTCACCATTCATCCATTTCAGTTTAACAATGTCGAATACAGCAGGCGACTTATTAATATGGTGATAATCAAATCTTTCAATAAGTTCATCTAATGACATTATCTCCTGATTATCTTCAGGACTCCAGCCAAGCAATGCAATATAATTAACAATCGCCTCTGCCACAAATCCTTGGTCAATCAAATCTTCAAATGAAGAATGTCCGCATCTCTTGCTTAACTTCTTATGATTCTCATCTGTAATTAATGGTAAATGAACATATTTCGGTGGTTCCCATCCAAATGCCTCATATAATCTCTGGTATTTAGGCGAAGAAGAAATGTATTCGTTACCTCTTACTACGTGTGTAATATTCATCAAATGGTCATCTATTACATTAGCAAAATTATATGTCGGATATCCGTCTGATTTAATCAGAATCATATCATCTAATTCGGAATTTTCAACAGTTATTTCTCCATAAATATCATCATTAAATGTTGTTGTTCCATCTTTAGGATTATTCTGTCTGATTACATAAGGCATTCCCTTTGCAAGATTTGCCTCCACTTCTTCCTTTGATAACGAAAGACAGTGCTTATCATATACTACTATCTCTTTATCTCCAATTGTCTGCTTTAAAGACTGTAATCTTTCCTCCGTACAAAAACAATAATACGCTTCACCTTTTTCAACCAGTTGCTTTGCATATTCAAGATACATTCCACCTGCCTGACGTTCGCTTTGAACATATGGACCATATCCACCGTCTTTATCAGGACCCTCGTCATGAGCAAGTCCGGTCTTTTCCATAGTTCTGTATATTATCTCAAGAGCGCCTTCCACAAAACGTTCCTGGTCTGTATCCTCAATTCTTAAAATAAAGTCTCCGCCTTCATGCTTTGCAATCAAATATTCATAAAGAGCTGTTCTTAAATTACCTACGTGCATTCTGCCTGTCGGGCTTGGTGCAAAACGTGTTCTTATCTTTGTCATTGTTTTTTCGTTCTCCTTAAAATTCATAAAATCTATGCGATTATATCACACTTTTCATTTAAAATAAAGAATCATATAAATCTCCTGTTGAAACAGATGAAGAATATGAACCTTTGCTTGTATATGTATTAGTCTTAGCTGCCTCAAATTTAGCACCTGCATTCATCTGTGATGCTTTTGTTGCAATAGCATATCCATAAGAACCCGATGTATTAAATATGGATTTAAGAGTAGACACATCAGCCTTTTTAAGTTTTTCTTCATCTACACTTATTGTATTATTGCTGTTAATTGTAATTCCAACAGATTTAAGAAGATTACTGTTAGCCTTCGTCGTACTCACCATACCAGAGGCTGCTCTCTTTATGGAATCAGCATTTGACTTAGATGCCGTATTTAAAACAGTATTATAATCATCAGCAAATGATTTTATACCTTCATAAATCTTATTCATATCATATTCTTTTGTTACATTCCCATTTTCATCTTTAACGTCACTTGTTTTAAAAAGTGATGTGGAACCTTTAGAAAGAAGGTTAGTTGCACTCTCCTGTAAATTGCCGCTGGCATTCTTCACCTTTGCCAGCTGTGTTGTAGAATCCACTGAAGTAGATGTTGATGTTGATGAAGACGACTGTGTTTTGTCTGTTCCAAACTTATCATAATATGCACTTAAAAGTTTCTTATAACTTCCATTTTTTATACTGTAATAATCAGATAATATACTGCTTGTTGAATTACTTACAGAACTGCCTGATAAGCTTGAAAATAGAGTGCTAACCGAACCTGAACCTATTCCAAAATAATTACTCATAAATATTACCTCCATTTCATGATTTTCATAATGTCTGCGTTAACTATAATATCGGTCAATTAATCATTTTATATAACTGTCATAAAATAATCTTACATACTTTAAACAATTACTTATTTAATACAGTATACCACCAATTATTAAACAATTACAAATGTTTTATAGCCATTTTATATATCTGAATATAATTTTTTTATACCACGACAGTTTTTCATATACTCTGTCAGAAATTTCACTGATTTCATTACTAAATGTTTCTATTTCTTCCTTTGAAACCTTTTCTTTACTAAACTTATCCTTTTCAAGAATAAAATTAATATTATTCATGTTATCCGCAGAAACCAAATCTGCGTTGACTAATTTCTCACCAAATTGTTTATAAACTTCTGTATCTTCTTTATTAATTCCAAGATTTTTTGCAGTTTTACACAAATATTTGTATTGCTTTGTTACCGAATTATATTTTTTCCTGTTCTTCCTTACAAATATGCCTATAACAACATAGGTTACTAATCCGCCTGAAAATCCCAATATTACCACTAAAACTATATTAGTTGTTGTATCTTTTACCGCATTAAACGTTTCTCTTGTCAAAACCGTATTAGTCAGAAAATTAACAAGGGCATTTGTATTAGTATCTTCTACCGGCTTTTCTTCCTCTTCATCAGATGACGGCGTAGTCTCCACTGGCAGCCACCCATATCCGTCAATATATATTTCCACCCATGCATGAGCCTGACTGTCATTAACTTCATATTCAAGTACATCTTTTCCTTCGCCATCTATATCCCACCAAACCCACTCTTCGGCATCTTCTTCTGTCAGTTCTCCACTGTTAAAATCGGAGTTTTGCAGCACATAACCTCCTGCATATCTTGCAGGAATTCCAAGATATCTGAATATAAGCGTCGCAGATGTGGCGAAATACGTACAGTACCCTTTTTTCTGCTTCGTAAGAAAATAATTCACAAAATCTTTACTAGAAGGTGTTACTCCGGGCATAAGTGTATATTCATAATCCTCTTCAAATATATCTGCAACCTTTTCTACTATATCTTCACTGTCTTTATTAAGATTATATTTTTCACAGAATTCCTGTATGACCTGCTCATTTTCTTCCGGAACGTCCATATACATATCATGAACATATTCTGAATATTTCTTTTCTATATCAAATTCTTCAAGTCCACTTTCTATATCATACTTATTATAACGTTCGTATTTATCATTATAGATTTCGTTAACTGTTTCCCTAAATTTATCAACAGATACATCGCTTAACAATGGTACATACCACAAATTAAGCTGCCAGTTAAGTTTTAATGAACCGATTAATTCATCATCATTATTAATCTTATCGTATATTCTGCTGTAACTTGTAGGATTTTCCGGTACGTATATATTATTTTGCGAAGCACCCACATTAGTTATCTCAATTTTCTTTTCTTCTCCTAATATGCCTTTATCATTATATAAATTCAACATGTCAGTATTATTTTCTAAGACTTCCCCTGTGGTAATTCCATAGTCTTCTATATTAATCTCATTATCCTGCTCTTCGGAAATCATTTTCCAATACTCATCTCTGTAAAATGTTCCATTAAATGCTTTCAGATATACAGTTCCCTCGTTCTCGAAAGGAACCATCCTAACATACAGGTCTGGCTGATAATCAAGCTGTACATATTTAGACTGACCCATTCTGTTTCTTCCTACTCCGCCTGCACTTCCTCCATTAGGACTTATCATTCCCCAGAAGCCTACCATAATAAGCTGCTTTGTGAAATCTGTTGTACTTTCCTTCCACTCGTTATAATCATCTTTTGCCTTATATTTTTTCTGTGGAAATACAATACTTGTCAATGCTGTAACAGCAATAATAATTGCTCCTATCATCAATACAAAGCTAAGGGAAAATTTACCATCATTAGTATAGTCATAAATAACTTTATTCTTTTTGTTTCTCTTTTTATATCCTTTCCTTTTCTTATATTCCATATGATAATGTCTCGAATTTCTCAAGAAAAACAGTGTCAGTAATCCAATAATATAAATAGTGAAATACACTATATCCGTCTTCTGTTCAAAGTACATTCCCAACTGTACTACCGGAAATGTAAATAAAAGAACAATCACAAAGCCTTTTGATTCAGAAATAACCATATTAAACAAAAGCATTACTGCAAATATTATGAATATCAGACATACTGTCACTGATATCTTCTCACCATATCCGTACACATCATAACTTCTCTCAACCGGCAAATCCAGTTCCTTTTCAAAAAACGCCATTAAAATATTAGATATATAACCAAATCCGCCTTTAATTATATATCTGAAATTAAATGCCCCATATAAAAACAACACAAGGCTTAAAAGATAACCTGTTATCTTAACAATTGTGTTAAAATATAGAAACGCCATTAATACTGCTATTATAAATGTCACGATAATTACAAGCGGCATATAAGCCTTTATTTTGAATGATTTCACAAAAGAACCTATTGTTCCTATAACAATAAGAAAATTGAGTATTGCATTTGTAAATATGAAAAATAATCTTTTATTACCCTCTAATACCGGCGGCTCTTTTATATCTATTCCCGTTTTATTTATTAATTTCTTTTCATTATCCTTTTTTCTTGAAAAGACATTTCCCTTAAATATTTTCTTATCTAATACAGACATGTTAACACCACCCTTTCAGAACTGATGTCAATATTTTGTCCTTCGCCTGGTTTTGCTTCTTCATCAGACAGATAAATAACTGTTCCTTTATTATCATTATTAATTCTTCTGTATATTTCATATGATTTTCCGTTAGTTTCTAATGTTTTAGCAAAATACAAATCAATTACCGCCCTCATAAGTTCATCATCATTATTTATCTCATTATTGATAAATTCTTCATTTGCAGAATCATACCATGAAAGATAAAATCTTCTTCCCTGCTTAATCAGAAATACAGATATGGCAAACAATTTTTCAATTAATTCATCAAAAATTTCCGGCATATCCCGGTTAATATATAATTCAGTCAAAAGTATCACATCATCTGAATAAGGCAGACTAAATTCTTTCACCTGTAACTCATCTGATTTGGCACTTAATTTCCAATGAATATTCTGTAATCTGTCTCCCGGAATGTAGTTTCTTATCTGTGATATCTGCGATACATCATCACCTTTTTTGTACTGCAATTCTTCATCATCAGAACTTCCCTGTGTTGCTAAAGGCAATTCCTCTATGGAAATTGTTTCATAAGGCATGACCATCACCTCACTCATTTCATTAACAGGAAGAATAAATCTGAACATACCAAACAAGTCATAGCCTTTTAATTCTGTAACCTCTATAATCATTCGACCGCAATAAATATTATCCACATCTAAAAAAGCCTTACGTCTGCTAAATGGTGTGGATGGCACAATAATCTCGTATACCTGCTCATTTCCATAGAAATGATTATAAATTTTTACAACTAAAGTAAGATTTTCTATTGGAAGTATTGATTTGTTTTTTACATCAAAACAAACGTCAACCGGTACATTTTTACCTACTGACGTTTTGTCTGTACTAATATCTACTTCTATTCTGTTCCTGCCAAACCGCATAATGACATATGATATAACCGGTAAGGCAATTAATATTATCAGCAGAAAAAAGAGTGCATAATTATTATAAAACAGCATTCCAAAGATTATTAATAATATTAATGTAAAATAATTAAATCTGGCAGCCCACATATATCCCCTTTCATTTATGGTACATCTATAGATTTCTTCAGTTCCTTAATAACATCTTCTTCAGAATATCCATTTGCTTTTGCTTTTGAATTCAACACTAATCTGTGCGAAGCTACTGATTCAAAACATGATAAAATATCTTCCGGCACAACATAATCTCTCTGAGCCATAAATGCTGTACTCTTTGCCATATTAACCAGCGCTAAACCGCCTCTTGGGCTTATCCCGAGAGAAACATACTGATTATCCCTTGAACATCTGACAATTTTAATAAGATATTCCATTAACTTTTCATCAAAATGAACCGCTTCTACCACTTTACGGCTTTCAATAATATCCTGTGCCGAAATAACAGTATTGACACTGTCAAGTGCTGCATAACTTCTGCCGTTATATATATCCATTTCACTCTTTTCATCCGGATAACCCATTGAAAGTTTAATCATAAATCTGTCAAGCTGTGATTCAGGAAGTTTTTGCGTTCCCACATAACCCATCGGATTCTGTGTTGCAATAACTATAAAAGGGTCAGGCAGAAAATGTGTTGTTCCGTCAACTGTTACCCTGCCTTCCTCCATCACCTCTAAAAGTGCTGCCTGCGTCTTTGGCGACGTTCTGTTAATTTCATCAGCAAGAAGAATATTACACATTGCAGCACCTTCTCTGAATTCAAAATCATTAATCTTTTTATTGAACATTGAAAATCCTACCACATCTGACGGAAGTACGTCAGGTGTAAACTGTATTCTCTTATAATCCAATGATAACGTCTTTGCAAATGCCAATGCAAGTGTAGTCTTTCCAACCCCCGGAACATCCTCTAACAGAACATGTCCACCGGCAAAAATAGCAGCAAGAATCTTGTCCACTATATCTTCTTTGCCAACAACTGCTTTGCTTATTTCTTTCCTAATATCTTCAATCTGATTATTTATCATATACCAGCCTCTTTTCCATTATTACAATACTATTTTTATTGTACACTATCCACTTTTTCACCATATATATGATTTCTGTATGTTATGTTAAGAAATTCTTCCAAATTACTGTTTATCATAATCTTAAACTGCTCGTCATAGCCTAAAACGATTGTATCTGTTAAACTTGCATACAGAGCTAACACTGCATTTGCCGTATTTTCATTTTTCATATTCGCATTAAATGTTTTTTTCTCAACATTAACAATTACTATGGCAAAAGTTGTTCCTGTCTTAATACCATTTGTTCTATGAGTTGTTTTAGCATTATATGCCCATATAATTTCTTCATTGGGAATAACTACATTCTTTAATCCTTTTATAACAAATGTAAAATGTTTTCCTATTCTTAAATTATTACCAAATTTTTCTGAGTTCATATAGTCATTTTCAACTTTTTCCAAATAACCCATTCCCTTTGAATTTAATTCTTTCTCAAGTTTTCTCACGCTCCCAATAGAAAGTGCATAAATAATCATTAAAATCGGGATTATAATGATTAATACACCAAGAGCCGTGAAAACAAGTTCCGCTAAACTTATGCTGCTATTATCAACTATAAGATTAAGTGTTACAAACGGAATATCATCTTCAGTGTAATCGTATGTTTGCATTGTGGACTTAAAATGCGTATATACATCACCTTTCATCTTAGTAACTTCGCCTTTTACTTTCAATACGGTTCTCTCATCTGACTCTACACCATTGTCTAAATGCGTATATTCCTGTTCAATTTTCATTAATTCAGAATAATCTTTTGCATTAACCTTTACAGCCATAAACCTTTTATCCGAATCATCTCCTACAAGTACAAGATAATAATATGCATCTGTTATCTTATTTCCATTACTTGTCTTATATTCTTCTGAAAAGCAGCCATACAGATTATATTTATCAAGTTCTATTTCTGCATAATCTGTATTTCTAATTTCTTTAACCGATGCATTGGTTATATCCTTTGCACCTTTTAATAACATCAAGCTGTGTCTTGCGCCAAGTCCAATAAATATTCCTCCTAAAATCACACAAATAACTATAGGCAAAATCATATTTTTAGCTGCTCTTCTTTTCATTTCTTTAAACATCTTCATATTAATCTCCATTCTATAACATAATAATAGTCCTAAGATATCACTAAAATATCTCAGGACCATTTAAATATACTAAAATTCAACTACACAGTCAGGAATATGTTTTTTAAAATCATCAACCTGCGCCTGTCTGATGTCAGTATTTTTCACACATAAATATGTTAACTTTGTAAGCGAATAAACATCATGCAAATCCGTAACTCTCGTTCCCCAAAGGTCAAGATATTTCAGATTTGAACAGGTAGATATTGTAGATAAATCACTTACCAATGTGTTTCTCAATGCAAGATATTCAAGTTTACTGCAATCTGAAATTGGTGATAAATCATCAATCATATTATTGTTTAACACTAATTTCTTAAGTTCGTAACACTCTTTAAGCACCTGAATATTACCAACATCCATATGTTCAACATTTAAATCTGTAACATTATCTTCAAATCTGACTTTTCCAAGCTGTAATTTAACAAGTTTCTTAAATGTAGATTTAAAGAAACCACCTTTCTTATTCCGTGCAGCATTATCGGCATTCTGTGGCTGTACCTGTGGTACTGCCTGTGTCGGCGGCTGTACCTGCCTTTGTTGTGTCTGTACCGGTGTAACTGGCGGCTGAACAGGTGCTGCCTGTGAAGCAGATGCCTTTGGTGCTGCTGCCTGCTGTACAGGTGCTACCGTCTGTGAAACAGGTGTCTTTGGTGCTGCTGCCTGCTGTACAGGTACTGCTGTCTGTGTCTGAGGCTGTACCTGCTTTTGTTGTGGCTGTACAGGTGTAACCGGCGGTTGTTCCTGTGGCTGCATTACCTGCTGCGCAAACTCTTCTGCTGTTGATCTTCCAATACTTACCACTATAGGTTTGGAATCAAATTCTTCCTCTTCCTGTACCGGTTCTGATTTAACTTCCTGCTGTGGTGTATTATCCTTGATAACTACCAGATATGGATTACCATTTTCATCTTTCTCAAGAACACTATAATACAAAGCATCAATCAAATCATCTACTGTCTGAAATCTGTCCTGTGCACGAAGAGATAAACCTTTCATAATGGCATATTCTGTCTCTGCCCATACATTAGGATCATATTTTGAAATTGGTTCAACATTATCTTCAATAATTCTCTCAAGAGCTTCCTGCGGAGTAACACCCGTAATCATTCTGTACATTGTAGCACATAATGCATATACATCTGTCCATGGTCCCTGATTGCCCTTAGCTCTATACTGTTCTTCCGGAGCATATCCTCTTTTAAGTACAACAGTAATACTCTTATTATCTTCAGTATCAAAGACCCTTGCTGCTCCAAAATCTGTTAATTTAATCTGTTTATTCTTAGTAATCATAATGTTATCAGGACTGATATCCCTGTGGATAATACCTACCTCATGAATCTTATTCATAGATTCTAAAACAGGTTTCATCATTTTGATTACTTCATTCTGCTTCATTCTTCCGCCGACTTTTGTCAAATGCTGCTTAAGTGTTATACCATTAATATATTCCATAATTATGTAAGCAGTCTCATTCTCATAAAAGAAATCTTTAACTGTAACAATACCCGGAAGATCAGAAAACATCGAGAGATTTCTTGCTTCTCTTAAATACTTCTCAAGACCATCTCTATATAAATCTCTTGCTTCACCGGAAAATATAGTTATTACATTTCCCTGAGATGTATCTCTTGTAGCCAGTTCTGAAGGAAAATATTCCTTAATCGCAACCGGCAAATCTGTCTCCATGTTAAAACCGATATATGTAATTCCGAAACCGCCTTCTCCAATAACCTTGCCTACCAGATACTTTCCATTCAATTTAGTAAATGGCTGTAAACTACGCGGCGAAGGAGAATATGTCTTCTTATCAAATCCACATAACGGACACGGTAAATCTGGTTCATCCAAAACTGCCATGCAGCCCGGGCATAAATAATCCGGATTAATTTTGCTCATAAAACTACGCCTCCCATTTCTAACACAAATTTATATATTTCGACTAAAATTAGTATATCATTGATTATTATTCCTTGCAATATTTTTTAGTGAAATTATGTATAATAAAATCAATGATGGCCTGCTTAAAATAAATATCATTTGTAGCAGATCATCATTTGTCTCATTTTATCCAGACACCTATTGCTGAATAATTATCCATATTCTTTGATTCTCCATTTTTCATAACAACCTTTTGCATCTGTTTCATCCATTCGTGAACATCTAATGACTTTTTAAGACATTTCAGCATATCTTCTTCAGTTATTAACTCCCAGAAACCATCCGTTGCCATCAGAAAAACCATACCGGATTCTTCTTCTACCGGTTCTGCTATTTCATACTTCGGACGTTCCCACTCAATTCCCATTGCACTTAATAAATGACTTCTGTCAGGATGGTTTCTTATGTCTTTATCTTCAATCTCTCCAATATTAACTAATATCTGTGGAACACTATGATCTAATGTGTGTAAAACCAGTTTCTTGTTCTTAAACAGATATAACCTTGAATCACCTATGTGACCCCAGTTAATACAGCCGTTCTTTATGCATAATAACACAAGTGTAGTCTTATAATCATCCGGGCGCATATCTTCCCTTTGTCTCGTTAACAGTTTCTCCTGACTTACCTCAAAGGCCTCACGCATATAAAACTCGCTGAAACCTTCTTCCTTAAATAGGTCTATACATGAATCTACTGCTATTTTCGAAGCAACTTCACCCTTTTCGTGTCCTCCAAGACCATCTGCAATTACAAAACAATATTCTTTGTCTTTTTCATAACTTCCGACCCTGTCTTCATTGTTTTTTCTATCGCCTTTATCCGATAACAAATGATAAGTAATCAGCATTAATATAGCCTCCAAAATTCTCCAGATGTATCCTTATCATGTCAATTTGTATTTCACTAAAAGACACACAATAATATATAGTTTAACATCTTTTCAGAATAATTAAAAGACTTTCTTTTTATAATTTTTTCCTGTAACTATGACCATAATTATTATTGAAATTAAAATAATTGCCATAGACACTATTGCACCGCCTATTCCGATATTGCCCATAATAACATCTGACGTAAGCATAAACGGCGATGTTACCGGTATATATCTTATTGCGTTAACAACAGGACTTTTCGCCTGTAACAACGGCAGCATATATGCTGCAAGAAAACCTATTACCACAACCATCTGGTATATAGACATTCCATTTGCAAGTTCTTCTGCCTTAGTTATGTTAGATGCAATAAGACCTGCAAAAACACAGTATAACAGAAATCCAAATAATAATGCAGCAACACCTATTACTATTGACTCTATTGAAAAAGCTGATGAGGAACCATCTTTTAAAAGATTAATTATTCTTATAACTGGGTTATCATATTTTTCAAACATTCCTTCTGCAATCCTGTCACTGATTAAAAAGCCCGCAATGCCGGCAATAACCCACGTTACCATTTGTAATATGGCAATGACATACATGGCAAGAATTTTCCCTAATACAATAGCATAAGGTTTTAAAGATGTTAACAGCGTTTCCATTAATTTTGAATTCTTTTCCACAATTAGTGATTTGCTAATGCTCTGACCATACATTAATATCATCATATATATCAGTAATACAAATATCATTGGTACGAATATTTTTGCCATCATTTCACCCATTGACTCATCTGCATCTTCAATATCCATCGAATATACATTTGAATCACTGAGAATAACCTTCATATCCTCCGGTTCAAGTGATGTAAGATTATACTTTAATTCATCAAAATAATCTGAGAATTTTTCTGTAATCTTAATGACATTTTTCTCTGTCAAATCTTTCGTGGCATACACATCTAACATATACTGACTGTGACCTTTTTTGTCTTCAGTACCTTTAAATACATTGATAACCACGGCACTTTTACTGTTTTTTTCCATCTCAGTAATGATTTCATCAGGCGTATTATCATCATATACTATTATTTCAGAATTCTCCATATATTCATCACTTTCTTTGAAATTTTCAAAAAGTGAATCCTTAATTTCAATTCCGTTAATAATGCATACGTTTTCTGCCCTATTTGCATTCTTATATGCTGAATCTTTCTTATTATTTTTAACATATCCTGTAATCATATTAATTGCAAAAAATATTACAAATATAAGTACACTTATTCCAATAAGGGCTGTCTTAAAAGTTTTTGTCTTAGTATTTTGTATAAATGTAAAGGCAAATACATCTTTCCATCCGCTAAACATTCCATTTTTCATTTATTTTGCCCTCCCATTTTCAGTTTTTTTCTTATTTTGCTTTGAGATATTTATTATATCTTTTACCTTTAAAGCAGCTCCATTATAATAAATCATGCTCTCATATACATTTGCCACAAATTTCACAAGAAGAACTATGGCTATAATCATTATTACAAGCGAACCAATCCCGGCAGTTAATGATAAATATCCTGTTGCTAATGATGCCGGTGCAATGAATATTGAAGTTAAAGGTATCATCATTACAACATATTTTAATGTAGAACTGTCTTTGTAGCCACCCTGCATCATTAAAAACATTGCTATATATGCACCGATAATAAGAAGTATCGTATACATTTTTACGCCCTCACTCATCTCCTCCATTTTGCTTACAGAGGCTCCTGCAAGTGCAGCAATTAATCCATAGAATATAAATCCACAGATAATGATTAATATTGCAACGATAAATGTAAATATATTGCTTCCGGAAAAATTACCTTTACTAAATATATCTGTTATATATGACGGAATATTCATATTGCCATCTTTACCTGTCAATACTCCATTGACCACAAGTGATAAGCCGAATGAAATAATGACTGAACCTATTTGTATTAATAAAATCAATAGATTTGCAAGAATCTTACCTACAACAATCGCCATCGGTTTAATAGAAGTCATCAGATATTCCATTACTTTTGAAGACTTCTCCGTAATGATTGACATGGCTATTCTCTCACCACAAAATGCCAATACAAACAGAACCAGCATAAGCATTGCATATATTATGTTATATTTTGAATGTGAATAATCTTTTTTAACTGCTGATTCATCTGTTTTTGATGTATCTTCGCCATTTTCGTCAATAGTTTTGCCATCTTCACCAATCTGACGATATGTTATGGTATTAACGGAATCCACAACTTTCACATCATCAGCATCAACATTCATATTCTGTACCAGAACTTTTCTGAAATTTTTTTCTACGAAATCATTGTAATCTTCTAAATCTTTATCAGAAACTTTCGATTCGCCACTGTAAACCACCTCAATACCAAATGAATCTTCCGTATATGATATCTGCATATACACAGTTTTTGAATCTTTTTCAAATGTATAAATATCCTTGAGTTTTCTATCATCTGTAAATGAATTCATATCAATATCAGCTTTTGAATAATTAATATCTGTATATATTTTCTCTTCATCTTCATCATAGAGTTTATCTGATTTAAGTACTTCCATATCTTTTACCAAATCAAGACCTGTCATATCCACTACTTTAACTTCACTGATAGACGTTTCTGTCTTCTTTTCGTCATCACTGCCGTTAATAAGACTTATAACCGGCACTGCTGCAAATGCAACAACACACATAATTGCAATTGAAATAATTATAGATTTAGCCTTGATACCCTGTATAAAGGTAAAAGAAAAAATCTCTTTCCAGCCTCTTGTACTATTCTTCATGAACATTTCCCACCTTTTCCACAAATATTTCATGTAATGAAGGTTCGCGAAGTTCAAACTTTATCACGGTTATATTGTTCTTCACCAGTGTATTTAAAAATTCTTTTGCCTGTTCCTCTCCGTTTACTTTTATCTCATATTCCTCAGCATTTCTGTTAACTGAAATAAAATCAAATTTTTCCACTATATTTTCTATATTTTCTTCACATCTCACATGCATGTTAACACGTCCGTAACTTTTCTTTATTTCATTAAGATTACCCTGAAGAACGGCATTCCCACGATTTAAAATTGTTATCTCCGTACAGAATTCCTCAATTGTTGCCATCTGATGGCTTGACATGATAACGTATTTATTTTTTGCTATTTCTTCTCTGATAATAGATTTAAACAAGTCTGTGTTAACAGGGTCAAGACCACTTAAAGGCTCATCTAAAATTATTAAATCCGGCTCTGAAATAAGTGCTGCCATAAGCTGGATTTTCTGCTGATTACCCTTTGACAACTGATCTGCATTCATTGCTTTTGATTTCTTATTCTTACCCGGCTTCGGATAAATGTATTCCTCTACTTCTAATCTCTTTGCCCAGTATTTAATTCTTTCTTTTGCATCTGCTTTAGACACATTTTTAAGTTTTGCAAAATATAATAACTGGTCTAAAAGTGAATACTTAGGATATAATCCTCGTTCTTCTGCAAGATATCCTATGTTAGTATTCATTACATCTAGTTCTTTTCCATTCCATAATACTTCTCCGCCATCTTTAGATAACATTCCTAAAAGCATTCTGATTGTCGTTGTTTTACCTGCACCATTGGTTCCTAAAAGTGCATATACACCGGATTCTTTCATCTCAAAATTAAGATTATTAACAACTGTCTTCTCTCCATACTTCTTAACTAAGTTTTTAACTTCTAATGCCATTTACATTTACTCACCTTTCTTTATTTATAGGATTCGGTTGTCAAAAGTTATATCTAAAAATAGCACCTGCCTGAAAATGGTAGGTGCTAAATCTTCTTTATCATATTATTGTAATTCCTGATAATACGATTAACATCACAATAAATTCTTCTATTTGAACATTTCAGCAACCAGCTGGTTGACTACTTTACCATCCGCCTTGCCTTTTACTTTCGGCATAAGCTCTTTCATTATCTTACCCTTGTCAGAAGCCTTTGGTTCCTCAATGCCAAGACCGCTTATCACTTCTGCAATAATTGCCTTAATCTCATCTTCACTAAGCATCTTTGGTGCAAATTCTTCAAGAACACCAATTCTATAATTACACAAATCAATTATATCTGTTCTGTCTGCCGGCGTCTGTTCTAACAATTCGTTTAACTGTTTGATTTCTTTTAATACAACCGTATTCTCTTCATCTTCAGTTAAATCTGCTCTTTTATCAATAGCTACATTCTTAAGTGCTGATAACAGTAAAGAAAGAATTTCCTTTCTGTCTTTATCCTTATTCTTCATAGCTGTAACCATCTGTGCTCTTACTTCATCTATCTTACTCATTCAAACCTCTCTTTCGCAAATGAAACTAAATCTAAGTATAACTATTTCATAAGCATAAATTTTATGTATAAAATTATAACTCTATCCTTTTCCATTAGCAATATATTTTTAAAATTAGATGATGCCTGGTCAAATATATATACTGATGAATATAAACATAATTTATATTTGACCCAGGCATCATCTTAACTGTTTGTATCTTTTAAATTATAAAGTTTTTTATACTCATGATATTTATTCATAAACTCTTCATTATCTTCTCTTCTTACCTTGTCCAGATATTCATGTGTATCAAAACCATCATCATGAATATGAATAAGTGCAACTGCTATATTAGAACAATGGTCTGCAACTCTTTCATAGTTTGCAATAATATCCGAAAGAATAAAGCCTAATTCTATTGTACACTCGCCATTTCTAAGTCTTTTAACATGTCTTTTCTTAAGTTCCACATTTAGTCCGTCTATAACTTCTTCAAGCGGCTCAACATTAATTGCTTCCTTAAAATCTTCTCTGTCAAATACATCCGTTGTAAGATTTACTATATTTTTAAGAGCATTGGTATAAATTCCGATTTCCTTTTCCGCAGATTGTGAGAATGAAATCTTTTTCTCATGCATTTCTAATGCCGTTTCACAAATATTTAATGCATGGTCCGATATTCTCTCAAAATCGCCGATACAATGAAGAAGCATTGACAGAGCCTTACTGTCTTCCTCTGATAAATTTCTACTGCTGAGTTTAACCATATAGGTTCCTAACTCATCTTCATACTTATCCACCTTATCTTCAATTTCCACTACCTCTTTTCTTACTCCATCTTTATAATCTGTAAAAAGGCTTATTGCTAATGCAATGGACTTCTTAGATAAATTAGCCATTTCAATACTTACATGCTTGCACTGCTCTACCGCAAATGATGGCTTATCAAGGAATCTTGAATCAAGCAGCATAAAGTCCTTATTTGTATCATCTGTTTTCACTTCATCATCCCTTACTGTCAGGCACGCAAGTTTGACAAGTCCATTAGAAAACGGTAAAAGTATACATGTTGCTATTATATTAAATATTGTATGAATTATTGCTATTCCAAGCTGCGATGCATTTTCATCCAAAAAACTAAAATGTACAAATGAATTGATAAGATAAAATCCTACCATAAATACAATTGTTCCGATTAAATTAAAATATAGATGTATAAGTGCCGCTCTCTTTGCATTCTTTTTTGCACCAATGCTTGAAATCAAGGCTGTTACACAGGTTCCTATATTTTGTCCCATTATTATTGGAAGTGCTGATGCATATCCTAGACCTGTCCCGCATAATGCCTGCAAAATACCTACTGAAGCTGATGAACTCTGTATTATTGCCGTAAGAACAAGTCCTGCAATCATACCAAAAATAGGATTTGAAAACATTGTCAGAATATTGGTAAATCCCTTAACTTCTGCTAAAGGTTTTACGGCAGAACTCATTATTTCCATTCCAAACATAAGAATTGCGAACCCTACTAATATTCCTCCTATATCTTTTTTCCTGTCCTTTTTAGAAAATAGCAAAAGACATATTCCTATAAAAGCAAGTATGGGTGAGAATGATGTTGGCTTCAAAAATTTTATAAAAAAATTATTACTCTCTAATCCTGATAAACTAAGAATCCATGACGTAACTGTTGTACCAATATTGGCACCCATAATAACTCCCACCGCCTGTGTAAGCTTCATAATACCGGAGTTAACAAAGCCTACCACCATAACAGTAGTGGCAGAAGATGACTGAACAACCGCCGTAACACCTGCTCCTAAAAGAACTGCCTTTAACTTTGAATTAGTCATCTTTTCTAAAATTCTCTCTAATTTTCCTCCTGATAACTTCGATAAACCTTCACCAAGAGCATTCATTCCATATAAAAATAACGCTAATCCTCCAAGCATTGTTAAAACGCTAAAAATATCCATACAATTTTCCTTTCCGTTTACATTACTTTCCTTCGTATTAACATATTACTACTATTTTACCCTTATATGGCGAATTATAAAGTAGCTATGTAAATTTCAAGTGGTATGTATGTGAAATTCATGTAAAATTATTAATTATTTTGTTTTCTTTTGTTTTTTTAAGTCATTTATTTCCATATATTTTACAGGCTTTTTACTTTATTCACCGATTATTTTAACACAGATGGTTTATGCTATATTATAAGAATTAATTTTAATGAATAATAATCTTTACAATAGTAGAAAGGATGTGTGACTTTGAATATGATATGGTATAAATTAGAAAACATTAAACACAGAGAGCTTTTATTTCTTATTCTTAACATTCTATTATTTGCTGTCGTCGGTGCAATTGCAGGTCTAATAGTTACAATTCTATTCCCTTTACTCCTCACATCAACGCTTATATATTTTATCTGCATCGGATACAGCATAATGCTGTTTGGATTAATCGGCGGACTTATATTTTTATATAGAAAAATTTGATTAACTTTAAATTTCCGTAAAATTTATGTTTATTATGGAAGCATGTCATTTCCCGCATTTTTAAATGTCGGATATGACACCGGCGGTATATATGACCTGCTGCTGATGCGCTTATGAAACTCATCAAATTCTCTTAATGGCAATGGTTTAGAAAAGAAGAAACCCTGTGCATAATCACACCCGAACTCTGATAAATTATTAGCCTGTTCTACCGTTTCTACACCTTCAGCAATTACAGACTTATCTAGTTCTTTAGTCATGGCATTCAGATATCTTAGTATTGTCATTCCATTTTCATTATTTACACTGTCAAGAAGAATTTTCCTGTCCAGTTTAATTATTGATACAGGTAATTTCTTAAGCAGATTAATCGGTGAAATGTTAATAGAAATTGGTATAGGTTTTACATTATTATCTATCCAGTGCCTTATCGTCTTAAATGCATCATCCCATATATAATGGTCAAGTTTAATAATAAAATTATTAGTTTCAAAAAGAGGCAGAAAACTAAATGGTGACAATATACCTCTGGCAGGATGATTCCATCTTACCAATGCCTCCGCGCCTATTATTTCATGCGTTCGTAAATTAAACATGGGCTGCATATACATTATAAACTGATGATGTTCCAAAGCATAGTTCATTTCCTTACCCATTTCATCATCTTCTATCATACGCCTTTCTAATTCCTTATTATAAAATGCATAATTACTTTCCGAATGTTTATTAATTGTACGTTTTGCAAGTTCAGCTAAATTTATCATTTCAGAAATATTAGCCCTATTATCCTCAACCTTATATATACCAAATGACATATGTACCTGAAAATTCGCCGAATAGTCTTTAATATTTTCAGAAATTATATTAGTAATATTAATAAGTTCATCATCTTCATCATAGTATGACATAATGGCATATAATTGTTCATGTACACGCCCATATATATAATATGATTTTAATATATGCTATGTAGTTTTTACTATTGTGCTCACCATTGTATTCATCTAAATCGAGCGGTAATGAATTAATACTGATATTATTACAATTCTTAATCGCAGCTCCAAACAGTTTATACCTTTCATCTTTAAAATCAATAGTATTTGACAATATAAATCCTTCCTCGGATAATTCTGCATCCACAGTTACTACAAATTTACCAAGATTATAAAAGAATATTGATATAATAAATAGTATTCCAAGCATCGCTATACATAAACTGAGTATCATTTTCGCCGAATTTTTTCTAAACACATTTTTTATACCCACTCCTGCTTCCTTTAACCAGTATTTAGCCGGCCATGGATGTCTGACTATATATTTAATTTTCTGAAATATATTTTTCTTTTGATTATCAAAGAATATCTTCATATAATAACTGCTCCTAATTAGTATCTCTTTTCTGCAATAATGAAAAACAATTTAAGAATGTCTTTACAAGCTCAGGTTGAAACTTACTTCCCGATTCTTCATTTATCTGCTGTAGTATTACGGAATTACCATCTTTTATCTTATACGGATTTTCTCGAATAAGTTCTTCATATCGTCTGGCTATAGCATAAATTCTTGCCACAAATGGGATTCCCTCCCCTTTTTTTCCTATGGGAGAACCACTGCCATCCCAGAACTCATTCTTATACTTACTGATACTTTTTATATATTCCATCACTTCTAATGGCATTTTCTCAAATATCAGATTATCAAAATCAGATACATCAATATAATCACTTACAAACAAAAAAATCTGTTCATGATAATCGAACAGTTCAGAGGGCATATTATTAATAAATAACCTGTTACGCCAGATATATTCCACCAAAATATCAGCATACTTAGAAATACGTTGCATTTTTAAACGCTCCTCAACAGATAAGCATCCATAAATTTGTTTCAAATCAAATATTTTATTCAATTGTCCCGGCGCTGCCTCTGCAATTTTATCTGTAATCATAAAGTTTCTCCTAAATATATTACTTATTATATATATTGTCATAATTATTCATTACTAATACCAAAAGTTCTTCACATTTTCCATAATATTATCATTCTACTTCTGCATCTTCATGACTTCCCGTAATGGAAAATATTACCCACTCCGCTATATTAGTAGCATGGTCACCTATTCTTTCAAAATATTTAGCTATCATAAGTAAATCTGCTGCCTGTTCACCATTATCCGTATTCACGCTGATAAGTTTAATAAGTTCTGATTTAACTTCATCAAACAGATTATCCACCACATCATCGTTTTTAATAACTTCTTTTGCCGTGTCAATATTTCTATTAACAAATGCCTCAATGCTTTTTACAACCATCACTGTTGTCTCTTTTGCCATTTGCTTGAGATGCTCGAGTTTTTTGATATACTCACGGTCTACAAGCTGAAGGGTTATTTCAGAAATATCAGCTGCATGGTCACCAATTCTTTCCATGTCTGTAATCATCTTGAGCGCTGATGAAATAAGTCTTAAATCCCTTGCCACCGGCTGCTGCTGCAATAAAAGTTTCAGACATAGATTTTCAATTGTCTTTTCCTGCTCATCTATTTCATTGTCAAATTCAATTGCACTTCTGGCAAGTTCAGCATCCTGATTTACCATTCCGGTAATTGCCATCTCAATTGCTTTTTCAATAAGTCCTCCCATTTTAATCAATTCATTATTTAACTGTTCTAACTGTCTGTCAAATCTATTTCTCATATCAGCCAAACCTCCCTGTGA
>CAZQRO010000012.1:20504-31465 GCA_964595785.1 uncultured Eubacterium sp. | reverse complement strand
ATGAAACATATGATGATATGTTGTAAAGAGCAGGTGACTGTTCTTTTTTTGTTTAATTTTCAAAAGAGAAAAGGTGGATTAGAGGATGAAAAAGTTAAAAGAGTTTATAAAGAATGAATTGAGCGGATGGAATAAATGGGAAATATTCTGGATAATATTTGCAAACATAGTAATTTTAGGGCTATCTGTTTATTGGAAAGATACAGCTCTTGGAATTATTTCTTCAATCACAGGAACACTATGTGTTATTCTTTCAGGAAAAGGAAAGATGTCAAATTATTTATTTGGAACAATAAACATTGTACTGTATGCCATTGTTGCGTATAAAGCCAGATATTACGGAGATGTAATGCTAAATGTTTTCTACTACTTTCCAACTAATATTATCGGATGGTTTGCATGGAAGAAACATATTGACCAGGATAAGCAGGAAGTGGTGAAAAGAAGACTAACTTTAAAGCAGTATGTCTTTGTGAAAAACTATATGTAGTAATTTCATATAGAAATAATGAAGAGATAGACGTAAGAGAAAAATACAGATGGGTCTATCTGCTGACTAAACATATTGGAAATGTGAGTATAATTTTATTAGAAGATAAATTAAAAACCAAAGAGGAGTATACAAAAGCATATTGGAAAGAAGATTGCAAAAGTGTTAGGAAAATAGTAGGTGAACTGATTAATGTGGTGTTTTGCGGCAGTGATTATGATGAAAACAGTTTTTGGAATCAATGCTATCCTGAAAGTGAATTTGTTGTATTTGAAAGGAATAAATATAATTCAACATCAATTAGAAGTGACGTATACAGGTATTGGGAATGGATGCCGAAAATTGTAAGAAGTCATTTTGTGAAAAAGGTACTTCTTATAGGTGGAGAAAGCTCTGGAAAATCAACACTTACCATTAATTTAGCAAATTATTTTAATACTAATTACCTTGAAGAAGTCGGAAGAGATTTATCGGAAATTTCAGGAACAGACGAGATGATGTTATCAGAAGATTATTTACGAATTCTATTAGAACATAAGAATAGAGAAATAATTGCAGCGAAGGAAAGTAATAAGGTTTTATTTGAGGATACAGATTGTCTGATTACGAAATTCTTTATGGGATTTCTTGAAGGGGATATTGAAAGTAAAAATGTTGTACTTGCAGACGCCATTGCAGCAATAAATAATTATGATTTGATACTATTTCTTGAGCCTGATGTTAAATGGGTTCAAGATGGCGGAAGAAGCAGTATAATTGAAGCAGACAGGGAAAATTATAGTAATAAAATCAAGAAAATATATGAGAAAGCCGGTTTCAAATTTGAGTGTATTTCAGGTACTTATCTTGAAAGATTTAAGAAGTGTATTAATTTAGTAGAGAAAATGCTTGAGAGAACCAAAAAATACTAATAAAAACCTCTGAATATCTTTAAATAAGAAAATTCAGAGGTTTTACAATAGTGCACTCGATGGGACTTGAACCCACACCCGGGAACCCGGACATGAACCTGAATCATGCGCGTATGCCAATTCCGCCACGAGTGCATAGCCAACAGGCTAACAACATTAGATATTATATCAGTAGAAGTGATATAAATCAATCATTTTTTGTATGTATTTATAAATACATATTTTGTTATAATTTTTAATAATAATTATTTTAATAATACTGATTATATGTTAGAATATATAATATGAATACCAAAGTTTATAGAATGTTTATAGATTTAACTATAAGTTAATGGAGCGAAAAATATGAGGCACGGAGGAAGTATCATGAATGATGAAAGAGCAGAAGAAATATCAAAGGAAATTAGCGAAGTAAAAGAGAAGGTAAAGAAAAAAGTCAAGGAAAAGAAAAAGAAGATTAAAGAGAATAAAAAAGAATTAAATAATGAATTTTCTAAAAAAGGACTGATGAGAAGGCTTCTCTATGTTGCGTTCATACCATTAATTGTAATGGCTATTGTGATGGTAGTAGTTAGTTCTTATAAATTAGTTGAGGCTATGACAGACGATACATTTTCAGAACTTAGTGCAGTGGCTAATATGGTAGAAAAAATGTATGATGAGTTAGATTCAGGAGACTATGTTTATGAAGAAAATGAGTTAAAAAAGGGTGATTACATAATCACTAATAATAATTCAATGATAGATGCAATAAAGAGTAAAACCGGTGATGAAATAACAGTATTTTATGGTAAAACAGTAATGTTGACAACTGTATTTAATAAGAATTCAGATAGAATTACAGATAAAGAGGCAGACGAAAAAATAGTTAAAGAAGTTATTGAAAAAGGTAAAGATTTTCATTATTCTCATTATATTGAAGGAACAGAATATTCTTCATACTATATTCCTTTAAAGGATACTTCAGGAAAAGTTATCGGAATGTTATCAGCATCTAAGAAAACTGCAAGCATAACTGAGACTATGGAAAACGCAATTATTACTGTTACAATATGTATGTTGGTAATTTTCTTCTTAGCTGCAATTTTCGTTATAACATTTACAAGCAGAATAATAAAAAAGATAAAAGGTGTATCAGGATACCTTGGAAATATTAGAAACTATGATTTAACAACATCTATTAACCAAAAGTCACTAAATGATAAAACAGAAATTGGAGATATAGCAGAATCAGCATTGAAACTTAATTTTGCTTTAAGCGATATGGTGGAGAATATCAAAAATACTGTATATAAGCTTTCAATCGCTTCTGATAAAATGAAAGAAACTGCTGAAATTACAAACAGAACAACAGAAGATGTTAATAAGGCAATAGAAGAAATAGCTTCAGGAACAGTGTCACAGGCAGAAGAGACACAGAATGCCACTGATAATATTATAACAATGGGCGAATCAATAGAGGAGATATCATTTGCGGTTAAAAAACTTATGGGAAATGCCGAAATAATGAGCCATAATGGAGAAGAAGCTAATAAAATGATTGGTAAATTATCAACTGCAAATGTTAAGACAATGGAAGCTGTTGACAGAATATATGAGCATACAGAACTAACTAATCAGGCAGTACTTAAAATTAATAAAGCTACTAACATTATTACGGCAATAGCTGAAGAAACTAATTTATTAGCACTTAATGCAAGTATCGAAGCAGCGAGAGCTGGTGAAAACGGAAAAGGTTTTGCAGTGGTGGCAAGTGAAATTCAGCGTCTTGCTGAGCAGTCTAATGCGTCAGCAGATGAGATAATGCAGGAAATAGATAATTTAATGAAAGAATCTGAATTGTCTGTCGAAGTGATGAAGGATGTTAAACAAAATGTAGATATGCAGTCAGAAAAATTAAATGATACAAAGAATAATTTTGAAGTTGTAATAAATGGTATTAGAAATTCATCTTACAGCATAAATAATATCGAAAAGCTTATGATTGGGTTGAATGAAAATCGAAAGTCAATTATTGATATAATTCAGTCATTATCAGCCATTTCAGAGGAAAATGCTGCTGCATCAGAAGAGACATCAGCATCAACAATCCAACTTAGCGAAGTTATAAATGATCTTGCAGAAGATGCAAATGGATTGAAAAAGTTGGCGGATACATTAGAAGAAGATGTAAGTATATTTAAAACAAGGTAAAATAGAAAAAGTAGAAAAAGTAAAGTAGAAATATTAAAAAAGTTGTTGACAAATGTCTGTAATAATGATATTATAATCTACGCATTTGAAAAAATGAATGCGGAAATGCTGGAATTGGCAGACAGGCTAGACTAAGGATCTAGTGTTGGCAACGACGTGAGGGTTCAAGTCCCTTTTTCCGCAGTACAGACCTCGTATTTGTATAAATACGAGGTTTTTTGTATAATAGAAAAATATTTATTTGAAATGGAGGTATGTTTATGTCAACACCACACAATAGTGCAAATTATGGAGAGATTGCAAAAATTGTTTTAATGCCGGGAGATCCGCTAAGAGCAAAATTTATTGCGGAGACATTTTTAGAAAATGTAACACAATTTAATGCGGTAAGAAATATGTTTGGTTATACCGGAGAATACAAGGGACATAAAGTATCTGTTATGGGTTCAGGTATGGGTATGCCGTCTATTGGTATTTATTCTTATGAATTATTTTCAAAATATGAAGTTGAAAGTATTATAAGAATAGGCTCAGCAGGTTCTTATTGTGAAAAAGCAAAAGTTTTTGATGTTGTACTTGCAGATGCTGCATTTTCCGAATCCAGTTATGCAATGACTCAGAATGGATATGATAAGGATATGACATATCCTTCAACAGAACTTAATGATAAAATACGTAGGACAGCAGAAGAGTTGGGAAAAGACTTAATTGAAGGCTGTGTGCATTCATCAGATGTATTTTATAGAGAAGATAAGTCACTGTATTATGAAAAATTATATAATGAAAAAGGTTGTGTATGTGTGGAAATGGAAAGTTTTGCTCTATTTCACAATGCAGCAGTTCTGGGCAAAAAAGCAGCATGCTTACTTACAATTTCAGATTCATTTGTTTCATCACAGATTACCACGGCAGAGGAAAGACAGAAGTCATTTACGGATATGATGGAAATTGCATTAAATTCTGCAATAAAATAAAGGAAAAGTGGGTTTTGTGCAGAATAATATATATGTGAACTTGTGAAAAATATTTTATAAGTAATTGAGATGCTCATACAAATGCGTAGTATTTTTAAAAAGCATAATTATTGTTATCATCATATATACAGAAATGAGGTTTAACATGACAATAAGAGAAGAGTTAGAAGAAATAGAAATGAATACACTTAGTGAATATGCGGCATTTAGCAGATATTCTAACGGGCGTGACAAAAATGAAGAACCTTGTGATATAAGAACATGTTATCAACGTGACAGAGACAGAATTATACATTGTAAGGCATTTAGAAGACTTAAGCATAAGACACAAGTGTTTTTAGCACCGGCAGGAGATCATTACAGAACAAGACTTACTCATACTCTCGAGGTTTCACAGATTGCCAGGACTATTGCGAAGGCCCTGCGAATGAATGAAGATTTAACAGAGGCGATAGCATTAGGACATGACTTAGGACATACTCCATTTGGTCATGCAGGAGAGTCAGCATTAAACCAGGTATGTGAAGATGGTTTTTCACACTTTGAGCAAAGTATAAGAGTTGTTGAGATACTTGAGAAAAAAGGACAGGGATTGAATCTTACAAAAGAGGTGAGAGATGGAATAGTAAACCACAGAACATCCGGGAAGCCGTCGACTATGGAAGGAAAAATTGTAAGATTATCAGATAAAATAGCATACATTAATCATGATATAGATGATGCAATCAGAGGAAAGATTCTCTGTGAGACTGATATTCCAACAGAATATACTAAAGTTTTAGGTCATTCTAAGAAAGAAAGACTTAATACGATGATTTATGATATTGTGAATAACAGTCGTAATAAGCCTGATATAATAATGTCAGCAGAGATTGAAGAGGCAATGAAGAATTTAAGACAGTTTATGTTTAGTCATGTATATTCTAATCCGGTAGCTAAAGGGGAAGAGGCTAAAGCAAAAAGAATGTTGATACAACTGTATGATTATTATCTTGAGTATATTGATGAAATGCCTGAAGAATATGTATGGATAATAAGGGAAAATGGTCAGAAATCTGAAAGGGCTGTATGCGATTATATTGCAGGAATGAGTGACCAGTATTCAGTAAGGAAATTCGAGGAGTTATTTGTTCCGTCTTTTTGGAAATCATAATAACTAAGAGCAAGAAGAGAGGAAGACATGTATTATTCGGACGATTTAATTGAAGAAATAAGGTCCAGAAACGATATTGTGGATGTTATTTCTTCATATGTAAAATTAAAGAAGCAGGGTGCAACATATTTCGGATTATGCCCATTTCATAATGAAAAGTCCCCTTCATTTTCGGTAACACCGGGAAAACAGATGTATTACTGTTTTGGATGCGGAGAAGGCGGAAATGTATATTCATTTATAATGAAATATGAGAATTATTCATTTATGGAAGCTGTGAAAATGTTAGCAGACAGAGCCGGTGTGGCATTACCGGAGGCAGAGTATTCAGAAGAAGAAAAAAAGAAGGCAGACTTAAGGGCAGATTTATTAGAGATAAATAAAAAAGCAGCTATGTATTATCATCGTGAGTTAAAAAGTGAAAAAGGACAGACGGGACTAAAATATTTTAGTAAACGTGGTCTTGATAGTGAAACTATTGTCAGATTCGGCTTAGGGTATTCTAATAAGACAAGCGATGATTTATATAAATATATTAAAACATATGGATATTCTGATGAAATTTTAAAAGAATCAGGTCTCTTTACATTTTCGGAAAAGGGAACATTTGATAAATTCTGGAACAGAGTTATGTTTCCAATTTTGGATATCAACAGTCGGGTCATTGGTTTTGGTGGACGAGTTATGGGCGCAGGTGAGCCAAAATATCTTAATTCACCGGAGACAAAGATATTTGAGAAAAGCAGAAATCTATATGGAATGAATTTTGCAAGAATCTCAAGAAAGCCATATTTACTTATCTGTGAAGGATATATGGACGTAATTGCTCTTCACAGGGCGGGATTTACCAATGCTGTAGCAGCACTGGGTACTGCATTTACAGATAGGCATGCCATGCTTATTAAGAGATATGTTAAAGAGGCAGTTCTTACTTTCGATAGTGATGGTGCTGGTAAGAAAGCGGCATTACGTGCAATTCCAATACTTAAAAAGGCAGGAATTGCAGTGAAAGTAGTTGATATGGCACCATATAAGGACCCGGATGAATTTATTAAAAACCTCGGAGCAGAGGAGTACCAAAAGAGAATCGATACTGCGATGAATAGTTTTATATTTGAAATAAAAATGATGAAACAGCAGTATAATTTAGATGATCCCCATGGGAAGGCAGAGTTTTATAATAAAGCCGCAGTTAAATTGTTGGAATTTCCGGATGAATTAGAACGAAATGTATATATAGAGGCAGTCAGCAGAGAATTTATGATACCTCAGGATAGTCTTGATAAAATGGTCAAAAAACTGGCATTGTCATACAATGGAGAAGGAATGAACGATGCAGCGCTAAATGAGGAAAATATAAAAGATACTAAAAATGCAAAAAAGCATATAGAAGATGGAGTAAAGCAGGCACAGAAGATATTGTTAACATGGCTTATTGAAGATGAAAGTATCTATGCTAAAATAAAAAATATTATTTCCGAAGTTGATTTTATTGACCCGCTTTATAACACGGTAGCAAAAATGTTATTTGAGCAATTCGAAACAGGCAGTATTAACCCTGCAAAAATACTTAATAAATTTACAGAAGAGGAGGAACACAGGCAGGCAGCAGAACTATTTAATACATCTTTGCGTGAAGATATGAGTATTCAGGAAAAAGAGAAGGCGCTTAATGATACGGTAAGTAAGGTGAAAAAAAACAGTCTTGATTATGCAGGTAGAAATGCCAAGGATATAAAGGATTTACAGCGAATTATAGATGAACAAAAAAAGTTGCAAAAAATACGAATTTCCCTATAAGGGCACCAATGTATTGGAAGGACGGGCAGTAAAATGGATGAAAATGAAATAAAGTTTGAGGAAAAGATAGCGAAACTGTTAGATGTGGCAAAGAACAACAATAATTCTTTGAGATATGAAGACATTATAGCAGAGTTACCTGATACTTCAGTAGACGGAGAGTTGTTTGACAGAGTTTTAGAAGAATTAGAGAAGGCAAGAATTGAGATTATTCCTGTATCAGATAATGATATGAGTGATGATCCGGTTCTGTTAGAGGATATCGATGATGTGGACGATGTTGAAGAACTTCCTGAGGTGGATTTAGCCAAGGTAGAGTTATCGGTTCCTGAGGGAATAGGATTAGATGATCCTGTAAGGATGTATCTCAAGGAGATAGGTAAGGTACCATTGCTATCGGCAGAAGAAGAAATTGAACTGGCAAAAAGGATGGAACTTGGTGATGATGAAGCTAAGAAACGACTTGCTGAAGCGAATCTCAGACTTGTTGTAAGTATTGCGAAACGATATGTTGGAAGAGGAATGCTTTTTCTTGATTTAATTCAGGAAGGAAACCTTGGATTAATTAAAGCAGTGGAGAAATTTGACTACAAAAAAGGATATAAGTTCAGTACTTATGCTACATGGTGGATTAGGCAGGCTATTACAAGGGCAATTGCTGACCAGGCACGTACTATAAGAATACCTGTTCATATGGTTGAGACAATCAATAAATTAATGAGAATATCCAGACAATTAGTTCAGGAATTAGGAAGAGAACCAAGTGCAGAGGAGATTGCCGTAAAGCTTGATATATCTGTTGAGAAAGTAAGAGAGATTCTAAAGATTGCCCAAGAACCGGTATCTTTAGAGACTCCGATAGGTGAAGAAGAAGACAGTCATTTAGGCGATTTTATACAAGATGACAATGTACCTGTTCCGGCAGAAGCCGCCACATATACAATGCTTAAAGAGCAGATAGTGGAGGTGCTTACAACACTTACAGAAAGAGAACAAAGGGTGTTAAGGCTTAGATTTGGTCTTGATGATGGTCGTTCAAGAACATTAGAAGAGGTAGGTAAGGAATTTAATGTTACAAGAGAGAGAATCAGACAGATTGAAGCAAAAGCACTTAGAAAATTAAGACATCCAAGCAGAAGCAAAAAGTTAAGAGATTACCTTGAATAAGTAAGAAGGTAACTGTTTAGAGGTATGCAGGAAAATCTTTTGAATTTTAGAGATATAGCAGTTCTACCAAGTTTTTAACAGTTGCATATGGAGATTTAAAAATGAAATTATCGTACAGATTACAGGCTGTTGCTTCATTTGTAACGCCGGGATATAAAGTTGCGGATATAGGAACTGACCATGGTTACGTTCCTATTTATCTTGTGCAGGAAGGTGTTTCACCTCATGCAATTGCGATGGACATAAATAAAGGACCTATTTTGAGGGCAAATGAGCATATAATAGAGAATAAACTTGAGGATTTTATAGAAACCAGAATATCGAATGGTTTTGAAGAATTAGAAGAAGGTGAAGCTGAATGTGCGATAGTTGCCGGAATGGGCGGCGAACTTATCATTAGGATTCTTGAAGAAGGTAAAAACAGAGTTAAGGAATTTAAAGAGATAATTTTATCACCGCATTCGGAAATATCAATGGTAAGAAGATATTTACATAAAAGCGGATTAAAAATTATTGATGAGAAGATGCTTATAGACGAAGGAAAATATTATACTATAATGAAAGCTGTTCATGGAGATGATAATAAATATTCAGATACAGAGTATATGTATGGAGCTGTTCTTATCAATAAAAAAGATGAAATACTCAGACAGTATTTAGAAAACGAATATGAAAAACTTAAAAAGATAATATATAAACTTAAGGAAAATGATACAGATAATTCCAAAATAAGATTAAAAGAATTAGAAGAAAAAGTAGAAATGGTTTTAAACATTAAGAATAGATTTTGAAAGGTGAGGTATTAGTATGGCAGAAATGTGTAATGTTACTATAGGAGAAGAAATGAAACAGTATCTAGAAGATACAAGTTTCATGGAAATTGCCAGAGATTATCAGGAGCATTTTGACAGTCCGATTGTACTTGTGGTAAAAAACGGTAAGTTAACGGAATTATTTAAAAAGATAACAGGTGATTGCAAAATTGAATTTTTAACTACAAAATCGGCACCGGGTATAGAGGCTTACAGAAGAAGTGCTACTTTAATAATGCTTAAGTCATTCTATGATGTTGCCGGAAATAAAAATATTGATAAAATTACAGTTCAGTATTCGCTTAGCAAAGGTTATTATTGTACTATAAAAGGAAATGTAACTTTAAATGATGAACTCTTAGCAAGGGTTAAGGACAGAATGAAAGAAATTACAGCCGAAAATGTACCAATTAATAAGCGTTCTATCGGAACATCAAGTGCTGTAGAATTATTTAAAAGACACAGAATGTATGACAAAGAGAAACTCTTTAGCTTCAGAAGGGCATCAAAAGTTAATATTTACAGTTTGAAAGGATTCGAAGATTACTTTTACGGATATATGGTTCCAAGAACGGGTTATATAAAGCATTTTGATTTGTTTCTTTATGATGAGGGATTTGTAATCCAGCTTCCCGTAAAAGAGAATCCAAATGAAGTTCCAAAATTTAAACCGCAGAAAAAATTATTTAATGTGTTAAAAGAATCAGAAAGATGGAGTACAACACTTAAGGTTGATACTGTCGGAGCATTAAATGAACAGATTTCCAAGGGAAATATAAAAAATATAATTCTTGTGTCAGAAGCTTTGCAAGAGAAGAAAATTGCTGAGATAGCAACACAGATAGCTGAATGTGGAGATAAAAAATTCATAATGATAGCCGGACCATCATCTTCCGGAAAAACAAGTTTTTCGCATAGATTAAGCATACAACTTAGAGCAAATGGACTTAATCCTCATCCGATAGGAGTAGATGATTATTTTGTCAACCGTGATAATACACCGAGAGATGAGGAAGGTAATTATAATTTTGAAGTATTAGAAGCATTGGATGTTGAACAGTTTAACAGGGATATGCTGGATTTATCAGATGGTAAGACAGTTAAGATGCCGACATATAATTTTATAACGGGAAAACGTGAATATAAGGGAAATACACTTACGTTAGGTAAGGACGATATTCTTGTAATAGAAGGAATTCATGGTTTAAATGATAAATTGTCATATGCTCTGCCAAAAGAAAGTAAATTTAAGATTTATATCAGTGCCTTAACACAATTAAATATTGATGAACATAACCGAATTCCGACTACAGATGGAAGACTGATAAGAAGAATGGTAAGAGATGCAAGAACAAGGGGAATATCTGCTGAAGAGACAATTGATAGATGGCAGTCAGTGAGAAATGGCGAAGAAAGTTATATCTTTCCGTTTCAGGAGGAGGCAGATGTAATGTTTAATTC
>CAZQRO010000012.1:0-20494 GCA_964595785.1 uncultured Eubacterium sp. | reverse complement strand
GTTTTGAAACAATTTGCAGAGCCTTTACTTTTTGGAATTTCAGCATCTTCTCCTGAATACGTGGAAGCGAAGAGGCTGTTAAAATTTCTGGATTATTTCTTAGGAGTAAATACAGAAGATATACCACACAATTCGCTTGTGAGGGAATTTGTAGGAGGAAGCTGCTTTAAGGTGTAAGTTAACCGAAAGTTAACAGATTGGTAACAGAAGTTTAGTTTACAAACTAGTCTTTAGGTGTTAAAGTAATTGAGTAGTGAGTAGGACAAATAATCGCGGCTGCTATTGCTGAAAAGACGCAGGTGAGGAAAGTCCGGGCTTCATAGGGCAGAATGCCGGATAACGTCCGGTGGAGGTGACTCCAAGGCCAGTGCAACAGAAATGTACCGCCATTTAATTTATTGAATGGTAAGGGTGGAAAGGCAGTTTAAGAGACTACCGCCGTAATGGTAACATTACGGGCACATGTAAACCCCATTCGAAGCAAGACCGAACAGAAAACAATTAGTTGCCCGCTAAGTTTTCGGGTAGGTCGCTTGATTTTATTGGTAACAATAGAACTAGATAGATGATTATTTAAAACATAACCCGGCTTATAGTTCTGCTCAGTACAAATGACGAATAAAATATGTAAATGTGTTAGCGAAAGATTAGGGTGATTTCATGCGAAATAAGGTTATTGTACTTGCTTTGTCTATTGTGGCTGCTATTGTGGTATTATGCGTAGGGATTTTCGGAATAGGTGAAATAAAGTCAGTCAATAAGGATAAGAAAGAAAAAAATGAAGTGGAGAAAGAGTCCACGGATAAGGTGATAGAGGCTGGAAGTTCAAAAAATGATGAGAATGAATCTTCCACGGATACGACAACAACTAAAGAAGAGAATACGACAACGCAGGAACAGACAACAATTAATTCTGAGACAGTTGATAATTCAAAATATGAGAATTCGGAAATTGACCCATCTAAGCCTATGGTTGCATTGACGTTTGATGATGGACCAAGCAGAGAAAATACATCAAGAATCCTTGATGCTTTAAAGCAGTATAATGGTCATGCTACTTTTTTTGTATTAGGATATAATATTGATGGTAATGAAGATGTTATAAAGAGAGCAGTATCAGAGGGCAGCGAAATTGGAAATCATACAAAATCCCATTCTAAACTGACCTCATTAGATGCTAATGGCATAGCTGATGAGATAAATAGTGTGAGTGACAGAATAAAAGAAATTACAGGTGAGGGAACAGTGTTAATCAGACCTCCTTATGGAGCAGTTGATGATAATGTAATGGCAGCAATTAATGTTCCGGTTGTATTGTGGTCTATAGATACCTTGGATTGGAAGACGAAGGACCCGGATTCTACAATTCAAAATGTACAGTCTTCAGTATTTGACGGAGCAATTATCTTGATGCATGACATTTATTCCCAGTCAGCAGATGCAGCAGTTTCAGTAATTGACTGGCTGAGCAGTCAGGGATATCAACTTGTAACAGTAAGTGAGATGGGATATTTCAGAAGAGGCGGATTAAAAACAGGTGTAAGATATGGTTCTTTAAAGCCTAATTAAATGATGTTGGGGCAAATATATATAATTACGATATTATTCATCAAATTAGAAAATATAAAAAAACAAAGGCTCTTTGTCAGTAGTAGGAGTGGAATTACTTTTAATTCCACTCAGATACTATGATAAGGAGCCTTTTGATATTGTTCTATAATAATGGTAATTTGTTATGAAATTATAGGGAAGGGTTATATTTTTCTTCACAATATTTACAACGATAAACTTCTTTGTTTTTATCGGCTAGGATAAATATTTGGTCAAGTTCCTGTTCGATAGAGGTAATACACCTTGGATTTTTGCACATAATGACATTTTTAATGACACCTGGAAGAGAAAGGTCTTTTTTTTCGCGGATTTTACCATTTTTAATTATATTTACTGTAATGTCATGGTCAATAAATCCTAAGATATCTAAATCAACTAAATCTAAAGAGCCTTCTATTTTAATGATATCTTTTCTGCCCATTTTATTGCTTCTGGCGTTTTTAATAATTGCAACCTGACAGTCTAATTTATCAAGACCGAGATATTTATATATAGACATGGATTTTCCTGCTTTAATATGGTCTAAAACAATACCTTCATTAAGTGAACCTACATTTAACATAGTTTGCATATTTCCTTTCTGTTATTATTTGTTTTTTAGTTATGCTTCTATTTTTCATTAAGAGATATAAATGTTAAGTTAATCGGAAACTTTTATATCAAGTAATGTAAGAATAAGTGCCATTCGTACATAGACACCATATTGAACCTGTTTGAAATAAGCAGCTCTTTCATCATCGTCTACCTCAACTGAAATCTCGTTGACTCTTGGAAGTGGATGTAAAACTAACATATCATTTCTGGCAAGAGACATTTTCTGTGCATTAAGTATGTAACTATCCTTAAGCCGTATATATTCTTCTTCATTGAAGAAACGCTCTCTTTGAACACGGGTCATATATAGAATATCTAATTCAGGCATAATTTCTTCAAGATGTTCAGCTTCTTTATACTCAATCCTATTTTTATCTAATACATCCTGTTTAATATAATCAGGAATTCTTAATTCTTTTGGTGAAATAAGAACAAATTTTATTCCTGAATATCTCACAAGGGCATTGATAAGTGAGTGAACAGTTCTGCCAAATTTTAAATCGCCGCATAAACCAATAACCAGATTATCAAGTCGTCCTTTAAGAGATTTGATAGTCATAAGGTCAGTTAATGTCTGGGTAGGATGTTGATGGCCACCATCGCCTGCATTAATTACGGGAATGGCTGATTTAGTAGATGCAACTAATGGAGCACCTTCCTTTGGATGACGCATTGCACAAATATCTGCATAACATGAGATAATTCTAATGGTATCGGAAACACTTTCACCTTTTGAGGCTGAACTTGAATCAGCCGAAGAAAAGCCAAGTACATTACCACCAAGATTAAGCATTGCAGATTCAAAACTTAATCGGGTTCTGGTACTAGGCTCATAGAATAAGGTTGCTAATTTTTTGCCTTTGCAGGCATCTTTGTATTTATCAGGATTGTGTTCAATGTCAGTAGCTAAAGAGAGTAAATCATTCAACTCTTCAACTGAAAAATCCAAGGGACTTAATAAATGACGCATATTTCCTCCAATCTGCCACATAGGTGGTGTAAACTTTTGATTACTATATTAATATATGTTCAAGCTTATTGCAATTAAAAAATAAAAAAACTATTTACAAAATGTTATATATGTAGTATAATTAGTGACATCTCAAATAACATAGAACTATAATATATAATATATGGAGGATGAATACGAAAAGAAAAAGAATAATATGTTTTGGAAGAGGTTACAAGGATTATGTAATGTATACGGCATTTACACTAAATAATATGGGATATAAGGTTTTAGTAAATGACAGAAGTGATGACAGAGAACTTGCCGTAATAATATCACATAATGATTTTGGAAGTACCATAAGGACATATAGAAATATTGATTTTAATTTCTCGGAGGATGAATTAGAAGGATATGATTATGTCATCACTTATTTAACGGAAATAGACAGGAATATTAAATATTCAGATTATCAGTATATGATAATTAATTCCACGTTATATAAGAGTGATATTTTTAAAAGTGAAGCTATGATCAAGTTATTTAATGGCGATATTATATTTATTTTAAGAGACAGAATAGGCAGCATAGGAAGAAAGTATATTGCAAAGTTTATGATTTCATCAGAGCAGATTTTGTGTATGTATGAAGTGAAATTAGATGAATATGATAAAGAATATCAATATGGAATGGATTATGATGGAATTGTGGATTTTAAGTATATATCAGATAGTCTGTGTAAAATACTGATAAAGAGTATTTCTGTAATAAGCGGAAGAAGTCAGGAGACAGTTAGGAAAGCATTAAAGTGGGCAAAAGGAGGAAAGGTATTTGATAATAGGTTTTTGGAGTGAAAAACCGGGAAGAGGTTCTTCTACATATAATATGATTGCAGCAGGCTTAGGCTTGTCGTCGATGTGCAGAAAGAAGATAGTTTTTATGCAGGGGAAGATGGATTATAACAGGATAGAGTATGCTTTTACACCATATGATGATGAGAGTATGTTTAAAGAGGACTATGGATATTATAATTATGGTGGAATTGATTCTGTGATTAGTAAGATAGAAAACGGATTATTAAATGAGAAAGAATTTAATCAGGAAATTATAAGGATAAGAAAGACGAATTTATTCTATATCCCATCAAGCAGGATGAATGGTGATGACAATTTCGAAAAAAAGTTTATGAATATATTCGATAAATATGCAGATTTTTTGAAAGCTATTAACGATATAAATATGATTGAATTAAATAACAATTTAGAATATCTGTCAGATGAGAAAGTAGACAAAATGGATTTGCTTGTTATAAATTTGCCACAGGATATTAAGTCGCTTCACGGAATAATTGGAAGAAGAAAAATAATGGAGAAAGCTTTATTTATAGTTGGGAATTATGATGTTAATTCAGAAAATAACATTGGTAATATCAGAAGAAAATATGGAATAGAAGAAAAAAGTATATGTGCCGTTCCTTATAATGTGAAATTTAAAGATGCTGTATGCGGTGGCAGATGTCAGGAATATTTTGAAAGACACTCTGAATTGAGAAAAAACGATAGTGAATATGAATTTATGAAATATGTAGATAATGTTTCAAGGCTAATAATGAAGAGGTGTATGATTGGACAATATTAGTGGTCAGGTATTAAATATTGATGTACTTATTCAGGTAATAAATGAGGAGTTTAATGGTATTCTGAGAGCAAATTTATATGAAATAGGATTAAAAGAGGAAGAATTAGTAAGACTTAGGACAAAGAAGCGAGAATTAAGACAGGCATTGAGGAATTGCGGTGTTGGAGATATTTATTCTAAAAATTACATCAAATCTGCAATTAAAAATATTCTGATTGATAAGTTAAGGCTTGAGGAAAACAGTATATCTGCAATTATTAACTTTGAGAATGTACATAAAATGTCATCTAAGGATAAATATGATATTGTAATGTATCAGTATAAGAAAAAATATGGTTCTGATGGTTTTATTAAAATGGCAGATGAATTCGGTTTAATAGAACCAATCAAAACAGAAGAGGGATTTAGATACGAGATAAGTAAAGGAGATATCGATGAAATATTTAGAATGTGTTATTCTTATAAATCTTTTGATGATAAGTTAGAAATATTAACACAGCGAATATATGAGAGATATCGTGGATTAGGCGTGATTGATGAATTACGTGATATGAAAATAGATGGTGTATCAGGTGGGGTGTCAGGAAGTGAAGGGGATTATCATAGTGTGTGGGCCTTTGTCCGAGGAAAAACGGTGCATATTTCATTTTTGGATTTTGAAAATGAAAATGAGTTAGAACGTGTGTGTATGAATATATACAGATATAATCATCCGGGACAATTATCAATGATTAAAGGATATATTGTCAATGAAATGAAAGACCATTCAAGAGTTGTAGTGGTACGTCCGCCATTTGCCGAAAGTTTTGCTTTTTTTGTGAGAAAATTTGATACAATTGAGCATAAAAATCTTAGTGAATTGATAACAGATGAAGATGCAGATATAGTAATAAATGTATTAAAATGGATAGTTAAAGGATGTCAGGTATGCGCTGTAACAGGAACACAGGGAAGTGGTAAAACAACACTATTGATGGCATTAATAGCATATATTCATCCGGCATACACACTTCGTATTCAGGAATTGGCTTTTGAATTACATCTTAGAGAAGTGTATTCTGACAGAAACATTCTCACATTTCAGGAAACAGATTTTATTTCAGGACAGGAGGGATTAGATTTACAGAAGAAGACAGATGGTGTAGTTAATATTTTAGGAGAAGTCGCATCTGCACCGGTAGCTTCATGGATGGTTCAAATGGCAATGGTAGCTTCATTATTTACTATGTTTACACATCATGCTAAGACTACGGAGAATCTTATTAAATATTTAAGAAACTGTCTTCTTACAGACGGGGCATTTAGAAATGAATTAATTGCTGAAGAACAGGTTGTGGATGTGGTTAGATTTGACATACATATGGAGAAAGATATAAGTGGCCACAGGTATATAGAAAGGATTTCAGAAATAGTGCCGGATAAAGAATCATCATATAAAATTACTGATATAGTTAGGTATGATAAAGGAAAATATGTTATTACCGGCAGATTTTCAGAAAGTGTAATGACTGATATGCTAAGGCATATGTCGGAAGAAGAGGGAAGAAATTTTGTTGAGGAATGCAATATATAAAATATTTAGCAAAATACCAATAACAAATGAATTGGTAAAGCAGATAGAAATAAGGATGTCAATTATATATCCTGAAAACAGAGATAAAGTGATTCGTACAACGGTATTAGAAATAGTTAAGATTATTGTGATTAATATAATAGTTTTTCTTGCATTAGTTATTTATGGTAAGGTAGATATTTTCTATATATTTATGTGCTTTATTGTAATGTACATTTTATCAAAAAGCATCATGTATTCAAAGTTTGATAATCTGGATATAAAATTGCTGAAACAATTTGAAAAGTTTCTTCAGGAGGTCAGATTTCAATTTAAATATGATGGAATGATAGATGAGGCTTTGCAGGAAGCACTTCAGAATGCAGATTATGAGATGTACCTTCAGGGAAATATGATTCTTGAAAGTCTGAATGAAAAGGATAACAATAATTATATAGAAACAGCACCAAATAATTTCTTTTTGAATTTTTATGCTTTATGTGAAACTGTTAAGAAATATGGAGATAAAGTGAAAGATGAGAAATCTCTTTTTGTATCGAATTTGTCGTATTTAAAGGATGATATTAATATTGAAATTCTTAAAAGAGAAAAAATCAATGCGCTTTTTATGGGTTTAACGGGTGTTGTGGTAATGCCGGTTTTTGCGATAAAACCGATTTGTATATGGGGGATAAACAGTATTCCTAAACTTTCAGATTATTATAATGGAATTGCCGGAAAATTATCATTTGTTGCAATAACACTTGTTACTTTTTTTGTTTTTAATGTAATCATTAAAATGAAATATCCCATTGAATTTGATAATCATAAAAGTGACTGGATTAAGGATATTCTTAATATTAAATGGATTGATACATTATTAATGAAAATTATAAGCAGTAATTATAAAAAGTATTATGAAATGGATAGATTTCTAAAATCAATTGTATATAAATACAATATAAAAGAATTTACAGTTTATAGAATAATTACTAGTTTTGCAACGTTAATAATAAGTTCAGTATTAGTTGCAGGGCTGAAAATATATAAACTGGGTATAATTGGAATCGTCTTTTCTGTGGTGCTTATTATGGGGGTTACAGTATGTGGCTATTATTATGAAATTGTTATGCTTAATATCAGAAAAAGACTGTTAAGAATTAATCGTGAAGAAGAGGTTGTAAGGTTTCAATCAGTTATTCTGATATTAATGTATATGGATAGAATGTCAGTAGAAACAATTTTAGGGTGGATGGAGAATTTTGCAGTAGTATTTAAAAATGTAATTGAGAAAATATCGGATACGCTAATTTACAGAGGAATACAGGTATTTGCTGAGGCAAAGGATGAGGTACAGTTTTTGCCATTTGAAAGATTAATGGATTGCTTTATTGCCAGCGACAGGATTGGTATTGCCGTAGCATTTTCTGATATTGCATCAGATAGGATTTATTATATAGAAAAACATAAACAGGAAAATGAAATAATTATAAATAATAAAGCCACGATTGCTAAATTTATTGCATTTATACCAATATGTTTAGTTATATGTTTTGTACTTGTTGTTCCGTTTATATACGAGGGCTTACAACAATTACAGTCATTTTCTTTATTATAATGTTTAGAATATATAGATTATGTCTTATAAGCGCAGCAAATTCTATAACTTATTAGAAACGGAATATTCTAACGATGTAGAATAACCGGATATATAGAATGTTTAACATCGTAGAAAAGAGGAATATATATGGAAAACAGTTTAAAAGGGTTAATTTTAGCAGCAGGAACAGTTATAACATGTCTGGTAATAACATTAGGCTTCTATCTGTCAAAAGAAGCACAATCAACAGCTAACACGGGAACAAGTAAAATTGGTAAAATAAATTCCGAATTTGCTGAAAATGATAAGGAAATGTATAATGGCGTAGAAGTATCAGGCAGCGAGGTAGTGAATGCCATAAATAAATTAAATGGAGAAAATGTTGGTATTAATGTCATAACAAAAAGTTCTAATGCTTTTTATGGATATAATTTTGATACAGCTACGGGAGAGATAATGCATGCCTCTTCAATATTATATAATCAGACAATATCGTCTACATCAGAGAACTATATTAATCCGTATGCAGTATTTCAGGGAAAGGTAGTGAGAAATAAAAATAATGTAATTACCGGAATACAATTTGTGCAGGCATAATATGGAGAGTGGTATTAAACTGATTTATTGGTCAATAGGTGCAATAATATTTGTAATTGCAGTAAGCATACTTTTTTATTCTGATAGAGTAATGGAAGAAGAATATAGAAATATTTTGTATACAGATAAGTATTATGAGATTACAAATAATTTAGACAATTAGGAGTATGACGGATATGGAAGAAATTTTTTCTAAAGTAGTATCAGTTATTCTTGGATGTGTTCTATTATTTATTGTTCCGGTTAAAATTATGGAACAGAGACAGGAAAATATGCAGCAGACATATATAATGTCTGAAACAATATGTTTTGTTGACAGTGTATGCAATAAAGGAATACTTTATAGTGAGCTGTATTTAGATTATTCAGATAAGATAACACAGAATAATAAGATATATAAGATAAAACTTTACCATATTAAAGATAATGATAATGAAGAGATAAAGTATAACGCATATACAGAAGAAATATTATCATCTCTGGAAAATGAGGACTGTTATAAATTATGTATTGGTGATTTGTTTAGGGTTGAAATAGTTGATGAAAATAATAATCCTATAGTATTTTATGGAGGATGTATAAAAGATGAAGATTACTGATTATGCGATACTTTTTATGATTATATTGTTATCACTTTGCTTTATATATGAGTTCAAGGATAACATTGCATTCAGGAATGCAATATATGGTGAAGAAGTGAATAGAGCAGTAGATAATGCAGTAGTAAAGGCATTAGAGCAGGGATATATATCAGGAAGTAAAAAGACGATTGGATTTGAAATGCAAAAAGTAAGTAATACATTTATTGAAACTGCATCATATTTACTATATGGGAATGTAAATGATTATTCGAATGTAATAATTGAAAGCAGAATAGTTTCATTTATTCTTGTGGATAATGATGGTTATTATAGCTATTCAAATGGAAAATGGAGTGAGAAAAATATATTTAGCAGCGATTTGCATGAAAGAAAAGTATACGAAATTGAAGAACGTATACAACAGGATATGGATAATGAAATATATAGAGTTCTATTTCCTAAAAATAGTGGAGAGATATTTGCGCAGACAATATCTGACTATTCGTTATTAGTTGTGTATGAGACAGCTGCATATGAATATGATGGTAATAGATATGCTAACTGCATATTATCAGGAGCAGCCGTTAAGAATGCAAGTTGAATAGAATAAAGTGTCTGCAATAGAGATATTCACACCGAGTTAGGAGGAAAATTTCCACATTGGCAGACACTTGAAAAATTTATTTTGTAATGGTGATTTCTACAGTATCAATACGCATTTTATCCATAGAGATAACTTTGAGAGATATGTTGTCGATTATAATCTTATCGCCGGGATTAGGAAAACGGTCAAGTTTTTCGATTATCAGACCTCCTACAGAGTCATATTCTTCAGAATTAAGATTGAGATTAAGGCGGTCATTTAAATCAGAAATTTTAATATGTCCTTCAATCAGGTATTTGTTAGAAGAAATTTCTCTTACAGAGTAATCGTCATCTAAATCATATTCATCATGAATTTCTCCAACAATTTCTTCTAATAGATCTTCGAGTGTAATAAGACCTGAAGTTACACCATATTCATCAAGAACAATGACGATGTTAACAGACGTTTTTTTCATTTCCATCATTAATTCAGAAATTTTCTTTCCTTCATAAGTGAAAAATGCTGAACGAAGAAAATTACGAATATCAAAAATGTGGTTAGGGTTATAGAGCAATAAATCTTTCATGTTAATAATTCCAATAACATTATCAGTAGAATCCTGATAAATTGGTATTCGTGTGAATCTTTCTTTGCGGAATATCTGTATTAATTCATCATATGTACTGTTAATATCAGCCATTGTCATATCAACTTTTGGAACCATTACATCAGAAGCTATGGCATCACCAAAGTCGAACACATTGTTAATCATCTGTCGTTCCTCTTTTTCGATAACACCTTCTTCATGGCTTACGTCAACAATGGTTCGCAGTTCATTTTCTGTAATTGAAGAAACTTTAGCATTAGGGTTAATACCAATTAATCGCATGAGTAAACCGGATAAAAAGTTGATTATATATATAAATGGTGTAAGTATAAACATTAATACATAGATTATATTTGAATATATAAGGGATAATTTCAATGCATTAATTGTTGCCAAGGTCTTTGGTGTAATTTCACCAAAAATAAGAATAAGTATAGTAAGCAGTCCGGTTGCAAAACTTATTGCATATTCACCGTAAAGTTTCTGGGCAAGGACAGTGGCTAATGCAGAAGAAATAATATTTACAAGGTTATTACCTATTAATATTGCACTAAGCATTTTTGATTTATTATCAATAATTTTATCTACTAAAATGGCTTTTTTGTTACCTTCATCAATTAATGATCTTATTTTAATATTGCTGACAGTTGTAAAAGCTGTCTCGGCAGATGAAAAAAAAGCAGACAGAGCTAAAAGTAATATAAGTATTAGTAGAAGTGTAATTTCTGTAGAGGTCAATTTAAATACTCCTTATTTGTGTTTTATTAAAGATTGTGTATTAAAAGTTGAATAATAATTAATCTTTATAGGGAATTTTAACCTATATTCAGAAGTGTGTAAAGACTTTTGTACTATTTTAATAAAATCATTAATATACTTTATTAAGAAAAGTATATAAGCGGATTTACATATTTTGTAACAACATTTATAGGTGGTTTTGTGTTTTGAAAGGTCAATGAAAAGCGCAAATATTTATATGGATTACTAATAGGTGCGGTTTATTTTACTATTCTGATAATCTGTTCAATGATATTTTTAGAAGGTTCAGGAATATTTGGAAACCGACTGATTATTTCGCTTGCCAGTTGCATGATTGGCGGTATGGCGGGAGAAATGATAAGTAACTAAAAAAAACTTTGAATTATTTATGTTTTGTGATATAATTATGCAAGTTAAAGAATTTAAGGAGGATATTCCATGAAACACGTTAAAACATTAAGTACAAAAACTTTAAAGGAAACTATGAAAAAAGGTGGATGTGGTGAATGTCAGACATCATGTCAGTCAGCATGTAAGACATCATGTACGGTAGGAAACCAGAGCTGTGAAAACAACAAATAATTCACCTTATAAGAATTATAGAAAAGGATAATTCTCATAACAGAGCCGGTGCTATTATTGCATTGACTCTGTTATCGTGCGTTAGAAAGGTAAGGTAATATTGTGATCCATCAATATAAGAATAATGGTTATAATATTGTTTTGGATGTAAATAGTGGTTCGGTACATGTAGTAGATGATGCTTGTTATGATGTAATTTCATTATATGAGAATAATACAAAAGAGCAAATCATTGAAAAGTTAAAGTCCGGTTATCCAGAAGAATTGATTAACGAGGCTTATAAAGAAGCCAGTGAATTAAAAGAAGCGGATATGTTATTTACTGAAGATATATACAGACAGTACATAACCGATTTTAAAAAGAGAAAGACAGTTGTAAAGGCATTATGTCTTCACATAGCTCATGACTGCAATTTAGCATGTAAGTATTGTTTTGCTGAAGAAGGCGAATATCATGGCAGAAGAGCATTGATGAGTCTTGAAGTCGGGAAGAGAGCATTAGATTTTCTGATTGAGAACTCAGGTAACAGAAGAAATCTTGAAGTGGACTTTTTTGGTGGTGAGCCGCTTATGAACTGGGACGTTGTTAAAGAACTTGTCAGATATGGACGTTCAAAAGAAAAGGAATATGATAAGAACTTCAGATTTACATTGACAACTAACGGTGTATTACTTGATGATGAAGTAATGGATTTTGTTAATAAAGAAATGTCAAATGTCGTTTTGAGTCTGGATGGAAGAAAAGAAGTTAATGATACAATGAGACCATTCAGAAATGGAAAGGGAAGTTATGATTTAATTGTTCCTAAATTCCGGAAACTTGCAGAAAGCAGAAATCAGACAAACTATTACGTAAGAGGAACATTTACACATGATAATCTGGATTTCTCAAATGATGTGATACATTTTGCTGATTTAGGTTTTAAACAAATGTCAATTGAACCTGTAGTTGGCGATGATAACGAGAAATATGCCATTAAAGAAGAGGACCTTCCGTTTATAATGGAAGAGTATGATAAACTGGCAAAAGAGTTCATAAAGAGAGAGAAAGAGGGAAATGGATTTAATTTCTTCCATTTTATGATTGATTTAGAACAGGGACCATGTGTTGCAAAAAGGTTATCAGGATGTGGTTCAGGAACAGAATATCTTGCAGTTACACCATGGGGTGATTTATATCCCTGTCATCAGTTTGTGGGACAGGAAGAGTTTCTCTTGGGAAATGTATACGAGGGAATAAAGAAAACAGATATTTGTGATGAGTTCAAAATGTGTAATGTGTATGCAAAAGAAAAGTGCCAGAAATGTTTTGCAAAATATTATTGTAGCGGTGGATGTGCTGCTAATTCATATAAATTTCACGGTTCAATTACAGATGCATATGATATCGGATGTGAAATGCAGAGAAAGAGAATTGAATGTGCAATTATGATAAAAGCTGCTTTAGCAGACGAAGAACAATAATTATAAAATACTAAGATATGAAGGAAAATGAAGGAAAGGAAACAATGCATGTGCGTAATAAACAATCAAAGGGATTGCACGCAATATAGAATGAAACAAGCATTCTAACGCATGGGTAAGGTAATGAAACAAAGTAAAGTAAAAAGTATAGTCCTATTTATTGTAACATTAGTAGTAATTGTTGCAGTCGGACTTGTAGCAGGATTTGGTGTGGGATCACACAAGACCGGTGCAGCTAAGAATATAGTTCTTGGTCTTGATCTTAAAGGAGGAGTAAGTGTTACTTATCAGGTAAAAGATAAGGACTTTACTAAAGAACAGCTAAAGGATACTGTATATAAACTTGAAAAACGTGTGGCTGCCTTTAGTACAGAATCTGAGGTGTATACAGAAGGTGAGGATAAAATCACAGTAGACATTCCGGGTGAATATGATGCCAAAGCAGTATTAGATGAACTTGGTAAACCTGGTTCACTTATGTTTGTAACAGAAGCCGATGACAGTTTTGAAGGTGATGATACATATCCTTTATACGTAACGGAAGATGGTACAAGATATAAAGTCTGGGTATCAGGTGAAGAAATAGCAGATGCACAGGGACAGGCAAGGACATCAAGTAAGACAAATGCAACAGAATATGTCGTAGCACTTTCAATGACAAAGGCTGGTACAGCGAAGTTTGCCGATGCGACAGAAACAAATTATGGAAAAGCAATTTCGATTTTGTATGATGATAAAATTATCAGTTCACCAACGGTTAATGCAAGAATTACAGATGGTGAAGCAGTAATTGAAGGACAGGAAACAATGGAGTCAGCAAATAACCTTGCTTCAACAATCAGAATTGGTTCCCTTAGTCTTGAACTTGAAGAAATAAGTTCAAAAGTAGTTAGTGCTAAACTTGGTAATGATGCAATAGACACAAGTTTAAAAGCAGGTTTGATTGGTTTGATTATTGTCATGATATTTATGATGATGGTATATAGAATACCGGGAGTTGCAGCAAGTATAGCATTAGCATTATATACAATTATGGAATTACTTGTATTGAATGGATTTGACTTAACGCTTACACTGCCAGGTATTGCGGGTATCATACTGTCGATAGGTATGGCGGTGGATGCAAATGTTATCATCTATGCCAGAATCAAAGAAGAAATTGCAACAGGTAAGACTACAGATTCAGCAATTAAGATAGGATTTAAGAAAGCAGCATCAGCAATCATTGATGGTAATGTAACAACATTTATTGCGGCATTAGTTCTTATGTGGAAAGGTACAGGTCCTGTACAGGGATTTGCTATAACACTTGCAATAGGTATTGCATTATCAATGTTTACCGCAATGGTTATTTCAAGATTACTCGTATATTGTTTATATAACATGGGATTCAAGGATAAAAAATATTATGGAATTCAGAAAGAAAGAAAAACAATTGATTTTCTTAAAAATAAAGTTATATGGTTTACAATATCAGCAGTAGTTATTATTGCAGGTTTTACATTTATGGGAATTAATTCATCAAAAGGTGATGGAGCCTTTGATTACAGTATTGAGTTCAAGGGTGGTACATCAACAACAGTTGAATTTGATAAAGATTATACAGTTGATGATTTTAACAACGAGATTAAACCTGAGATTGCAAAGGCGATTGGAAGCAGTGATATTCAGGGACAGAAAGAAACGGATTCAAACAGATTTGTTATTAAGACAAAGTTCCTTGAAGATGATACAAGAGAAGCATTAAAAAATCTTCTTGTAAATGATTTTGGTGCTGTATTACAAGACGGCGAAAATGATTTTGAAGAGACTAATATCAGTTCAAGTGTCAGTGACCAGATGCAGAAGGATGCAGTAATAGCAGTAGTTCTTGCTACAATATGTATGCTGATATATATATGGTTCAGATTCAAAAATCTTAAATTTGCCGGAAGTGCCGTTATTGCATTAATCCATGATGTTTTAGTATTACTTGGTTTTTATGCTATTTCAAGAACGACAGTCGGTACAACATTTATAGCATGTATACTTACAATTGTTGGTTACTCAATTAATGCAACAATAGTTATTTTTGATAGAATCAGAGAAAATCTTGCAGCAAAAGCTAACTCTAAGGAAATTAATCTGAAAGAAGTTGTTAATGCAAGTATTACGCAGACACTTACAAGAAGTATTTATACATCATTTACAACATTTATAACGGTTGCCGTATTATTTATATTAGGTGTTTCGGCAATCAGAGAATTTGCTTTACCGATTATGGTTGGTATTGTGGCAGGTGGTTATTCTTCAGTATTCGTTACAGGTTCTTTATGGTATTTATTGTCTAAGGGTAAATATGAAGGAAAATCTGCTAAGAAGACAGCAAAATAAATTGTATTATTAATAGCAGTTGTAAAGCCATTCACATTTATGTTGAATGGCTTTATTTTTAGATAAAACAAGAATTGTAAAAAGGATTTGCAAGAAATAAGAGCGAAAGATTTTTCTGATGAGAAAATCTTTTACAATGGAGGAAAAATGGAAAAATGGCTGATTCAGGCAAAAAAGGCGGACTTTGAAACTCTTTCAAAAAAATTTGGAATAAGCCCGGTTGTTGCCAGAATAATAAGAAACAGAAATCTGGTGTCAATGGAAGAATTTAGTGAATATCTTCAAAGTGACATGGATAATCTTAAATCTCCTTTTCTTCTAAAAGATATGGATAAGGCAGTAAGAATAATAGCAGATGCCATTAATAAACAGAAGAAAATAAGAGTCATAGGTGATTATGATATTGATGGAATATGTTCAGGATATATTTTAACTGCCGGTCTTGAGAAAATGGGAGCGAAGGTTGATTTTGACGTTCCAGAGAGAATAAAAGACGGATATGGATTAAATGACAGATTGATAAGACAGGCAGCTAGTGATAAAGTTGAGTTAATAATTACCTGTGATAACGGAATTGCCGCGGCTCCGCAGATAGAATATGCAAAGACATTGGGAATGCAGGTGATAGTGACCGACCACCACGAAGTGCCTTATGAGATAGATGGTGATTCTAAAATGTATATTGTTCCCAAAGCGGATGCCGTTATTGACCAGAAACAGTCAGAATGCTGCTATCCATTTAAGGAATTATGCGGCGGAGGTATTGCATATAAGGTAATTACTGCCATGTATGAGACTTGTTATGAGAAAAAGAACTTAAAAATAGAAAAAGAAAATGAATGTGAAAAATTAACAAAAGAAGAGTTTCTAAGGGAATTTCTGGTATTTGCTGCCATTGCTACAGTTGGAGACATAGTTGATTTGATTAGTGAGAACAGGACAATAGTGAAAAATGGACTAAAGTATATTAGAGATATTGAAAATTATGGTCTGGAGGCATTAATAGAAGCCAATGAATTATCAGGTAAGATAATTAGCAGTTATCATATTTCATTTGTAATAGGACCTTGCATTAATGCAGGTGGGAGATTAGATACAGCAAGAAAAGCATTTGAATTATTTCGATGTACATCCAAAAGTGAGGCCAAAATAAAGGCAGATGAGTTAAAGGAAATTAATGATGAAAGAAAAGAGATGACAATTGAATATACTAAAAAAGCAATTGATATTATTAATACTGATGAATATTTTGCCATGCAGAGAGTCATAGTCATATATTTAGCAGACTGTCATGAGAGTCTGGCGGGAATAATAGCCGGACGGCTTAAGGAACTATATTATAAACCTACGTATGTTCTGACTGATTGTGAAGAGGGAGTAAAGGGTTCAGGCCGTTCAGTAGATGGATATTCAATGTATGAGGAACTTGTAATAGCGGACACGAAATACCGGGAAAATCTAAAGACAGAAGAGCATTTATTAAAGAGATATGGAGGACATAGAATGGCTGCCGGTGTATCTCTTGATAAAGATAAAATAGACGAATTCAGACATCTGCTTAATTCTAGCACCGGAATTGATGATGAGAAACTTATAAAAAAAATATGGATAGATATAGCACTTCCATTTGAAAAATTATCAGAAAGCCTTATAAACGAATTAGAATTATTAGAACCTTTTGGAAAATCTAATGAAAAACCTGTATTCGCTGAAAAATGTACGAAAGTTAACAGTATACGAATTCTTGGGAAGAACAGAAATGTACTTTCTCTAAATGTAGAAAATGAATCTGCCGCAAGCATTGATGCCATCTGCTTTGAAGATGCAGATACATTCTTAAATTACTTAAGTGAAAGATTCAGCAAAGAGGATATAGATGCTGCTTTGAAAGGTAAAGAAAATAATATTAAATTAAATATTACATATTATCCGGAGATAAATGAATACAGAGGATTTCGTAATATTAGAGTTGTTATTAAAAGATATTCGTGATAAAATTGTAAAAGTGGTCTGTTTAGGAGCAGATATATCAGGAGAAAGGAAACTTGTGATTATGAAGAATATTGAAGAGTATATAAGAAGTATTAAAGATTTTCCTAAGGAAGGAATTATTTTCAGAGATGTTACATCAGTTTTACAGGATGCAGACGGACTTCATCTTGCTATTGACAGTATGCAGGATTTAGTTAAAAATATAGATTTTGATGTGATACTCGGACCGGAATCAAGAGGATTTATTTTTGGTGTTCCAATTGCCTATAATTTACATAAACCGTTTATTCCCGTTCGTAAAAAGGGTAAATTACCATGCGAAACTGTTGAGATGGAATATGATTTAGAATATGGTAAGGCTACAATAGAGATTCATAAAGATGCAATTAAACCGGGACAGAAAGTGGTAATAATTGACGACCTTATTGCTACAGGCGGTACAATTGAGGCAATAATTAAACTTGTGGAACAACTTGGCGGTGAAGTGGCAGGAATATGTTTTCTAATGGAATTAGAAGAGCTTAATGGACGTGAAAAACTCGCAGACTATAAAGTAGAATCAGTTATTAAATACGAAGGCAAGTAAAATGTATAAAACTAAGAAAATGTCATCAAGAAAACAAAGAAAATTAAGGAGAAAGATACAATGTGCAGTCAGATGTGGAATATTACTTATAATTATGGCAATATTGATTATACTGATTATATTCGGAATAAAAGGCTGTACATCAGATAAGCATAAGAAAAATTCCACAAAAGTATCAAATAATGCAAATACGTCAAGTACCGGTGAAATTTCGGAAGAACCGGAAAGCGAAATATCACAAGAAGAAAAAGTTTTAATGGAGTATCCTGACAAAAGTGATTCTTATACTGAACTGACTTCAGAAGAATTATTAAGTACTTATATTGCAGTAATTAATGTGAATGATAATAAACTTATTGCGGGAAGAAATGCTGAAACCAGAATTTATCCGGCATCTATGACAAAGGTAATGACATTAATTGTTGCAGTAGAACATATTGATAATCTGGATAGTAAATTCACTATGACCAGTGAAATAATTGACCCATTATATAGAGATAGTGCTTCAAGAGCAGGTTTTGAACCGGGAGAAGAAGTAACGGCAAGAGACTTAATGTATGGTCTGATTCTGCCGTCAGGAGCTGACGGGGCTGTCGGGCTTGCTGAAATGGTATCAGGTTCAGAAGAAGAATTTGTAAAACTAATGAATGAAAAATGTGAGGAATTAGGACTAAAGAATACACATTTTATGAATACTTCTGGTTTACATGATGAAAATCATTATACAACCCCTGTGGAAATGGCAATGATTCTTGAATATGCCATGCAAAATGAAACATGTTCAAAAATATTATCAACATACCAATATACAACAGAAGTTACGGACAAGCATCCTGAAGGAATACTTTTATCTAGTACAACGTTTAGCAGAATGTTTGGAACTGAAGTGGCAGGAGTCCAAATCGTATCAGGCAAGACCGGATACACACAGGAAGCAAAACACTGCCTTGTAACTTATGCGGAAAGTGCAGGTAAAAAATACATAGCAGTTACTGCCGGTGCAGAAGGAAAATGGAACGTAATCTATGACGATTTTAAGTTATATGGAGAGTTCTGCGAAGGTGCTGCAGAAGAACAGACAGAGCCTGCAAGTAAGACAGATACAGCAGAATAAAGTAAAAGAAAGTGTGATTTTTGCAGCAATACAAAAGTCACACTTTCTTTTTTGATATATTGTAAAATATCTGACTATATTATATTTTTAAGTATTTCTTCAGGAACTTTCAGGTTGCCATAACCAACACCGAGGTCAAGAGATGGTTTTGCAATACCATGAAAATCGGAGCCGCCTGTTATAAAGAGATTATATTTATTAGCTAATTGTTTCATTCTTGATTCATCATCCCATTTGTTAGCTGAGTAAATAGCCTCTATGCCAAGGAGACCATTTTCCTTTAAAAAAGCTACCAGTTCATCAAGTTCATTATTGCTTAGATGATAGAGAAGTGGATGTGCAAGTACAGGTTTGCCGTTTGCAGAAAGTATAAGCCCGACTGCATCAGCAACAGTGACCTTTGTTCGTGGCACATAGCATGGGCAGCCGGGATTTAGATATTTCTTAAAAGCAACGTCTTTGTCACTCACATACCCCCCTTCAATTAATAGTATGGCATAATGAGCTCTTGTAATTACGGCATCACCAAAACGTTTCTTAATAATTTCTTCTGTGATGTTAAAGCCGTGTTCATTGAGAAGTCTAATCATTTTAACATTACGTTCATCACGGGTCTTTCTAAATGACTCAATTTTCGTAAGAAAATCTTTGTTCCTGTAATCAATATTCAGTCCGAGAATATGAATATCCTTACCTTTGTATTCGGCAGATAATTCAATACCGGGAATAACTTTAAGAGGAGAGTATATTGAATTGCCAATATTAGTATTATTGAAACGGGACATACTAATTCTTGATGCTTCATTTATGGCTTCATCTATACCATCTACAGTGTCATGGTCTGTAAGGGCAAATGCAGAAAGTCCCTTTTCTATTGCGTAATGCACAAGCTCAGATGGCGTATAAGAACCATCTGAGCTTGTAGAATGTACGTGTAAATCTATATAATTCATTAATTATCGCCATCCTGTTCGTCTGTAGAATATACCTGACGTTTTCTTGCCATTTCGTCACTTTCAAGATACTCATCATAGGTAGTAATCTTGTCAATTAATTTACCATTTACGATTTCCATAATTCTGTTGGCTGTAGTCTGTACAATCTGATGATCTCTTGAAGAGAAGAGAATAACACCCGGGAACTTAGTAAGTCCATTATTGAGGGCTGTAATTGATTCCATATCAAGGTGGTCAGTCGGCTCGTCAAGAATGAGAACATTTGCACCGCTTATCATCATCTTAGATAACAGACAACGTACTTTCTCACCACCGGATAATATCTTGACACGTTTCATACCATCATCTCCGGC
>CAZQRO010000011.1:0-32287 GCA_964595785.1 uncultured Eubacterium sp. | reverse complement strand
GTATGCATTCAGATGCTCAGTTCGCTGGTTCTTCATCAGTTCCTGCTCACGTAGAAATGATGGGACTTATCGGAATGGGTAACAACCCTATGGTTGGTGCAACAGTAGCAGTAGCAGTTTCCGTACAAGAAGCAGCAGACGCTGGTAAATTCTAATATATAAGCAAATAGTTTATTAATCATGAGAGATTCTCAAATTGCGATTTGATTTGAGAACCTCTCATTTTTTGTGTATAAGATACATATAATCCCCCTACGAGATTCACTTACAAGACCCGCAAGACTCACTTCGTTTTTATGTTAGGTTAATCTATTTTTAATATAAATTGAATATATAAATATGGATTGACTTTTTTATTCATACTTGAGTTTAAATTAAGATGGTACGAAGCTTACTATAGAAAATAATATTGATTTTATCGTCAGTTTTCAAAAAGCACATTGTTTTTCTGAATAGGTTGAATTTATCCTAGAAAAAGTATATACTATTTATAGATTGGAGGTGTTGATTATGACAATTGATACCAATACTATGGTATCTATAACAGAAGCAAATCAGAACTTTTCAAAAGTGGCAAGGCTAGTTGATGAACACGGAACAGCGGTGATTTTAAAAAATAATGTACCTCGTTACCTTGTAATTGATTTTAGTAAAGCGGAAAATGAACGTATGATTTCTGATGAAGATGTTATAGAACTTTCAAAAACATTGATAGAACAAAATCAAGAGGCTTATGAGGTATTAGCTAAATGATAAGATTAAGTAAATCACAGGTAATAAAACTTCATACACAGCTTATTGAAACTACTGGAGGCAGTCAAGGAGTCCGAGATGAAAAGTTACTTGATTCTGCTTTAGAAACACCATTTCAAACATTTTAAAATGTAGAATTGTATCCAAGCATTCAGTCTAAAGCAGCTAGATTATGTTTTGGAATTGTAAAAAATCATGCGATGATTGATGGAAACAAATGACTTGGAACGCATATAATGCTCATTTTTTTGAAATTAAATGGATTTGAGCTTTGCTATACACAGAAAGAATTATCAGATATTATTTTAAAAGTTGCTTCAAGCGAAAAGAATGATGAAGATATGCTTTACTGGATTATTGAGCATCAGGTATAAAATTTTGTAAGTTGAGTAGTTTTACAGGCCTTTTTAATTTTATGGACAGGTGATATAAAAATCATCTGTCTTTTTTTGGTAGAATAATAGTAAAAAATATAATATTATATAGTGTAATAAATAAATCAAAATACGAGGTTTAATTATATAAAAATTATGTATTTAATGGATGCAACTCGTGCTTATATAGATAATCATGAAGAAGTTTCAAGTGCTGAGTTTGAAACAAAACTTATTAATATTTTTGGTGGTGATAGAGAAGCAGTACAAAGAAATGTACCAATGTAGTAGCATTTTAAATAATGGTAGCGTTTTTAGATGGTGTTTTTTGGTGTGGTTTTGTGTAGTATGTTTATGAGGACTTCTCAAGTCGTTATTCGGTTTGGGAAGTCTTCATTTTTTGTACAGGATATTTTTATGTTTACTTATGGAAGAGAAGGAAGTATGATATATTTACAAAATTAAATAAATACTTCAAAAAATAATCATAATAGAGAAAATTGAAGATTCTAACAGAATGGGCGGTAATAGAAAATGAAAAATATAAAAATGACGGTAGCATATGATGGTGCAAGATATAATGGATGGCAGAAACAAGGGAATACTGATAATACAATTCAGGGAAAATTCGAAGAATTATTAGAGAAGTTAATCGGTGAGAAGATAGAAGTGTCTGCTTCGGGAAGAACTGATGCAGGAGTTAATGCATATGGACAGGTGATTAATTTTCATACGGAAAGTGATATGGAAGAGGGAGAACTTATGGCTAATATGAATAAGTATCTGCCTAAAGATATTCGTGTACTTTCAGCAGAAAATGTCAATGGAAGATTTCATGCCAGATTAAATGCTTCTAAGAAACATTATGTATATAGAATAGATAATGGAGAGGTTGCTAATATCTTTGAGAGAAAATATTTATACAGAATAGAAGAAAAATTAAATATGGAAATGATGAAGAAAGCCTGTAGGTGTTTAGAGGGCGAGCATGATTTTGCAAGTTTTTGTGCTAATAAGAAAATGAAGAAATCAACTGTGAGAAATGTGTATAAGATAGTGTTAGAAGAGAAGAACGGGCTGATTAACATACATTTTTACGGAAATGGATTCCTTTATAACATGGTGAGAATTATGACAGGAACATTGATTGAAGTTGGATTAGGGAAAAGAGAACCAGAGGACATTAAGAAAATAATCGAGAAAAAGAATAGAAGTGAGGCGGGATTTTTGGCACCGGCAAATAGTTTGTTTTTAATGGAAGTGTTGTATGAGTGATAGAATAATATTTCATATTGATGTTAATTCAGCTTTTTTGTCATGGGAAGCTGCTTATAGAGAAAAGAACCATATTGAGGGAGTGGATTTGAGAATTATTCCCTCTGCAATTGGCGGGGATATGGCTAAAAGGCATGGTGTTATACTTGCTAAATCAATTCCTGCTAAGAGGTATAATGTTAAGACCGGAGAAAGTATAGTTGAGGCAAAACGAAAATGTCCTGAATTACTGATTATTTCACCAAATCATGAAATGTACAGAGGGTATTCCGATGCATTTATTAAAATTTTGCGGGAATACACACCTGATATTGAACAATTTTCTATTGACGAAGCATTTATGGATATGACAGGGACAAGCCTTCTGTTTGGTGAACCGGAAGAAGTAGCTAAAAAGATTGGACAAAGAATAAAAACGGAATTAGGGTTTACGGTTAATATTGGTATTTCTACGAATAAATTGTTAGCTAAGATGGCTTCGGATTTTGAGAAACCTGACAGAGTGCATACACTTTATCCTTATGAGATTAAAGAGAAAATGTGGATACTTCCGGTTTCGGAATTATTTTTTGTGGGTAAATCTACAACGAGTAAATTATTGACACTGGGAATAAGGACAATAGGTGATTTAGCGAATACTAATCCCGAGATATTAAAGTCTAATTTGAAGAAACAGGGAGAAACCATATGGAAGTTTGCAAATGGGATGGATTTTTCAATTGTTCAGACAGAACCAATTGCCAACAAAGGTTATGGAAACAGTACTACAATTAGTTTTGACGTAAATGATGCAGAGACAGCTAAACTTATATTGTTGACTTTATCTGAAAAAGTTGCAATGAGATTAAGAAATGACAGTGTGAAGATAGAAGTGGTAAAAGTAGCGATAAAGGATTGTAATTTAAAGACATATTCGCATCAGAAGGGATTAGAATCGGCTACTAATATTACTGATGAAATATATTTAGCAGCGTGTGAACTGTTTGAGGAATTATGGGATGGTTCACCTATAAGGCTTTTGGCAGTACAGACTACTAAGATACATGAACAGGATGATGGAAGACAGATAAATCTGTTTGATAAAACTGATTATGAAAAGTTAGAAAGACTAGATGGTGCCGTGGATAAGATAAGGGCAAAATTTGGCAGCAATATTGTCAAGCGGGCATCTTTTGTTATGAAAAATAATGACGAAAAAAGCAGAAATGGAATTGATAAATAATTGCAATATATGGTTGAATTATGTTGACAAAGTATATAAAAGAAGTTAAGATACAAGAGAGTTTTTATGTAAAAACGCCTAAAAATAAATTATGAAAAAAGGAGAAATGAAAAATGGATGGAGGAACCGGAAGCGGAAGTAAGCCCCGGGGGATTTAACCGTCGGCACAGATTCAATATTCAAAAAATTTGGATATTAAATGTGTGCCGACGGTAGAAGTTTTCAGGGAATTGCTTCCATGCAGTAATAAGTAAGCAGTTGAATTGATGGAGAGGACTATGCCCATACTCTGTCTTTTTGTAACTGCAATTATCTTCAAATTGATGAAAGGTAAGGTACTACAATGGAAGAAATTGATTTAGAAAAGAAGATAGAGGAACTACTTAATGAGAAAAAGTATTCTGAATTAAAAGAGATATTAATAATGATGAATGGTGCAGATATTTCCACATTGTTTGAGGAAATGCCCGAGAATAAGATACCGTTGCTATTCAGACTGCTGCCTAAGGTATTAGCAGCAGAGACTTTTGTAGAAATGGAAGCAGAAGCACAGGCAATGCTCATTCAGGGATTTAGTGATAATGAGTTAAAGGAAGTTTTAGATGAATTGTATTTAGATGATGCCGTTGACATTGTCGAAGAAATGCCGGCAAATGTAGTAAAGCGAATATTGATTAATACGGACCCGGATATCAGGAAAATGATTAATGAAGTACTGAAATATCCTGATGACAGCGCCGGCAGTATTATGACAATAGAGTATGTAAGCTTAAGGCTTAACATGACAGTAGAAGAAGCTATTAAGCGAATAAGACGTACAGGAATAGATAAAGAAACCATTTATACATGTTATGTTACTGATGAGAACAGAGTGCTTTTAGGAAGCGTTTCAATTAAGACACTTTTACTATCAGATGAGAATGATGTAATCAAAGATATAATGGATACTAATTATATATCAGTACACACGTTAGAAGATCAGGAAAATGTTGCAAACAAATTTAATAAATATGATTTACTTGCAATACCTGTTGTGGATGACGAAAACCGATTGGTTGGTATTGTAACATTTGACGATGCTATTGATGTTATGCAGGATGAGGCAACGGAAGATATTAAGAAAATGGCTGCTATTATTCCTTCGGACAAGGCATATTTCAGAACAAGTGTATTTGAAACATGGAAAGCAAGAATACCATGGTTACTATTATTAATGGTTTCAGCAACATTTACGGGAATGATAATTACGTCATTCGAGGATGCGCTGGCGGCTTATACGATATTGACCGCATATATACCGATGTTAATGGACACGGGCGGTAATTCAGGCGGACAGTCATCCGTTACCATAATAAGAGCATTATCACTTGAAGAAGTGGAGTTTTCAGATATATTCAGGATAATCTGGAAAGAATCAAGAGTTGCAGTTATGTGTGGCGTTACCCTTGCAGTGTGTAATTTTGCTAAATTACTCGTATTTGACAGAGTTTCAGTAACAGTTGCACTTGTTGTATGTATTACATTGATGGTTACGGTTTTTATTGCAAAAGTAATCGGATGTACATTACCGATTTTAGCTAAAAAGATGGGATTCGACCCGGCTGTAATGGCGAGTCCTTTTATTACAACAATTGTCGATGCGGTATCATTGATTGTATATTTCAGGGTTGCATCGATATTATTAGGAATTTAGAGATAACTTTAAGGGGGAAGACATTGGAAAATGAATGGAGCAGAATATTATGGGCAAAAACGATGTTATGGGGAAAATAATGGATGCAAAAGATTTACAAAATTATCAGGATATTTTCTGTGAAGCACAAAGGGTTTTTTTGACATGCCATGATGAATCAGGGGAAAGAATAACTATGTTATCAGGCAGAAGTGAAGAAATAAAAAATCTATATGATTTTATTGGAAAAGATGAATTGAAAAAGTTAATCAAAGAAGTAGTTGCCGAGGCAGCAGATGAGACGGAGCCTGTATGGAAGGATACAATTTATGATAATGTTAAAGTAGTTGGTATACAGAATAAGTCTTATGAGCGATATGAAGGTACATGGGCATTGGTGGTAGTATATAAAGAGGATTTGTATGAAAAAGTCAACAATGTACTTCCAACAAAAGGGTTATATAATAAAGTTACATTTAATGGTGCTAAAAGAGCAATAAGACTATTAGAATTATTTTCAAAATTATTTATCTCGGCAGCTTATGATAATAATAAAACTATAATGAAATTAGAAGAGATAAAAGAGAAAGATAACAGGATTAAAGAAGAACTGAAACGTAAGGAAACGGTAACAAGAATTCTTGAAATTTTAGAAAAAGATTCTGAAATTGAAAGGATAATGGATGATATTATCAGTGCTATTGTGGATTATCTTGAATTAAGTGTAATAACAGTAGCAAAAGTAAGTGAAAGCCGTGGAATGATTGAGACATTTGGAGAGTGGTATGATGAATCCTTTATAAAAGATAACACTACAGCGAATAAATTATTATTAGATGTTATTCCACATTATAGTGGAGAAACATTATTAATTGTGGAACCGGATACAGAAGATGCTGACCTACAGAAAATACTAGAAAAATATAATTTAAAAAGTATGATTTCGGTACCGATTATTGTAGGGAAAGAACCATCAATATACGCAATCTTTGGTGAAAGTAAATATGACAGATATTGGGACTCTAATACTGTGAGATTTCTGTTTGACGTATGTAAAATGATACAAACATTTATATATAAAAGAATATCTAAAAATTCATTAATAAGTTCTTATGCAGCATTGAAAGAGATTTTAAACAATTTAGGAAGTGGAATTTTTGTTATAAATAAAAGTGACAAGAAGATTCTATTCTGTAATGATACAATGATGAAAATGACAGGAAGAGACTTAGTGGGTGAACATTGTTATGATTACCATTATGGCTGTAAAAAGCAGGAATGTGATTATTGTGTACCACACAGACATCCTAATTATTTTATGGAAAATTTTGATGATAAGAGACAGCGATGGTATGAAATCAGATATAATGATATTACCTGGGTAGATGGAAGTGAGGTGTCTCTGTGTAATATTACTGATGTAACTGATAAGAAGAAGTACCAACAGAGAATAGAGTTTCAGGCAAACAATGATTTCCTTACAGGATTATATAACAGAATGAGATGTGAAGAAGATCTTGTTCTGCTTATAAGAGAATCAGAAATGTCTAAAAAAGAAGGTGCAATTCTATTCATTGATTTAGATGATTTTAAACATATTAATGATGGTCTGGGGCATCAGTATGGTGATGCATTATTAAAGATGATTTCAGTTGCATTACAACAGATAAAAGGTGTTGAAAAAAGATGTTACCGTGTTGGGGGTGATGAATTTATCATTATAATTGAACCTGATATTTATGACAGACATGAAGAGATTATAAGTGAAATTCAAAAGACGTTTTCAAGTCCGTGGTATCTCGGTGAAAATGAATATTACTGTACTATGAGTATGGGTATCGTGACATTTCCAAGTGGTGGAAAAGATGTTAATGACCTTATTAAAAAGGCAGATATAGCTATGTATGATGCCAAGAAGAATGGTAAAAACGGCTATAGATTCTATAGTGCAGGTGAAGATGAAAATTCTTATATTAAGTTAGATATGGAAAAGAATATGCGCTCATCGGTTGCAGCAGGATGTAAAGAATTCGAGGTATATATACAGCCTATCGTTGATACCGCTACAGAAAGATGTATAGGCGGAGAGGCACTTGTCAGATGGAATAGCGATAAATTAGGATTTTTAATGCCTGGTGAATTTATTCCGCTGGCAGAACATATGGGACTTATTACACCGATTGGAGAGCATGTCCTCAAACATTCATGTATGTTAAGTAAAAAATGGAGTGACATGGGTATTAACATAAGAATAAATGTTAATCTGTCAGTTATCCAGCTTCTGGCTAATAACATAGTAGAGGTTATTAGTAATGTTCTTGAAGAGTCTAAGATTAATCCGGATAATCTGGTGCTTGAAGTAACAGAAAGCCTTGCCATAAATGACATGAACAGAATGAAAAATATTATAAAAGAGATTAAAAAATTAGGCGTGAAGATTGCACTGGATGATTTTGGTACAGGTTATTCATCTCTTAATTATATTAAGCAGATGGATTTGGATATTATTAAGGTTGACAGAACATTTATTAAAGATATAAATGAAGATGATTATGCACAGGCATTTGTAAAACTGATTGCAGAGTTATCCCAAAAACTTGAGGTTCAGGTATGTGTAGAGGGTGTTGAAGAAAAAAGTCAGTTAGACACGCTTAAGAAACTTAATATCAGTATGATTCAGGGATTTTATTATGGAAAACCAATGAAGGTTGAACAATTTGAAGAGAGATTTTTAGATATATAATTGTTGGGTTTTCATAAACATTAATTTATAAAGGGCTAATGTAATATAAATTGAAAAGACAAATAATAAATGTGAAAGGTAAACAGAAGAAATGAATATTATTATAGGAATATTTGGGGTTATGGCTGCATTATGTCTTGGATACTATATATTTGCGGCTTCTTATGCTGGAATTGCCTCTGCATTTTTATCGTTTTGGCTTCTGGCGGCAGTAGGATTTGTAATTTTAATGATTCTTTGTATTTTACATAAGAAAAAAGCTATATTCAATTTAATTCCAAAATGGCTTAAAATAGGTATTGTTGTTATATTTATAATCGGAGTGGCTGTATTTATTACAATGGAATGCCTGATTGTAAGCAAAATGAATAGTAAGGCAGATGAAAAAGCAGATTATGTGGTAGTATTAGGCGCGCAGGTGCGTGGTGAGAGGATTACAAAATCTCTTGCTAAAAGGTTAGATGCAGCATATGCTTACTTAGCTGAAAATGATGATGCAAAAGTGGTATGCACAGGCGGTCAGGGAAATGGTGAAGATATTACCGAAGCATTTGCTGAAAAGAGATATCTTATGGAAAAGGGAATTGATGAATCAAGAATTATTATGGAAGATAAGTCAACTTCCACATATGAGAATCTCAAATTCGCTTTAGATATAATTGATGATGAAAATGCTGATATTGCTATTGTTACGAATAATTTCCATGTATACAGGGCAGTTATGTTAGGAAAGCATGTGGGCTTTAAAAATGTTCAGGGAATAGCAGCCGAATCTGATAATAGATTGTTATTAAATTATATGGTTCGCGAAGGACTGGCACTTTTTAAAGAAATTATAGTGCATTGAAAATGTATTGTTTAGGATAGTGGTAATTCTACAGAAGTAAAGTGTGGCTTCTGCTTAGTTGTAATAGAATAAGATATTCTAAGTATTCCCATAAATGTTGTATCGGATTTATGTTACAGCATTCGAATCCGCAATCCATTGCGGTCGAATGCTTTTCCGAACATCGTGTTCGGAAATAACTTAATACTAAGGGAATACTAAGAATATCTAATTCTATTTCAAAGTCGCAGGCGCCACACTTTATTTCTGCATAATATTCTACTATGCTAAACTGCTCTCTAATAATGGTGGTTTCTTGTAAGAGTTAGGATTGCCAAAAGGTATTTTTTACAATACATTTTGCGAAAATACGTTCTTGACAAAAAAAATAATGGTGTTATACTGAATTTTAGTTAATAAAGATAATACGTTGAAGAGACGAGTAGATATTACAGAAGGTTCAGAGAGAGGCGTGAAGTGCTGTGAACGTCTTACCGGAGTGATATTGAAGACTAACTCTGAGTGACTTTAATCCAGTCCGGTGATTCCGTTATAATCATAATGAGAGACGCATTAATTTAATGTGTAATCAGGGTGGAACCGCGATAATATCGTCCCTTGTGGCTTAGGCTGCAGGGGATTTTTTGTTTTATAGGAAATTCCTCGAATTTCCTATAAAACAAAAAGTGGATGCGCACTTACAAAAGCAGTTCGGCGCGGAACAAACGTTCCGCAATACTATTAAATTGGTGAAATGTTTTAATAAAGATACTTGAAAATAATAACGGCATGGAGGAAAAAATGAAAGTACAATTTATACCTGTAATTACAGATGAACAGATTAATACACTGGCATTTATGGCTGACACGGTATGGCATGAGTGGTTTAGTACACTATTATCATCAGAACAGATTGATTATATGCTAAAAAAGTTTCAGTCCTTTAAGGCGATGAAGAAGCAGATGCAGGAAGAAGGTTATGAATACTATTTTCTGAATGTAAATGGAACTAATGTAGGATATATAGGAATTCAGGTGAAATATGATTCTAAAAAGATATTTCTTAGTAAAATATATATTTTAAAACCATTCAGAAGCAACAGATATGCAAGTGAAGCATTTAGTTTTCTTGAAGGAATGTGCAAGGGAATGAAACTTAATTCAATTTATCTTACGGTAAATAAATATAATGAAAATTCCATACAGGTCTATACTAAAAAGGGATTTGAAAATATTAAATCTCAGGTAACAGATATTGGTAATGGATTCGTAATGGATGATTATGTAATGGAGAAAAGGATTTAGCAGTTTAGTGTGTATTAAACTGATAATAAAAAATTATTTAATATGTTTTAAATGATTATTAAAGTGTTGGGGTCAAATAGTATAAATAATATCGTAAGTATATATAGTTGACCCTGGCATAATTATTAATAGAAATTCAAAAGGAAGAATGAGGTTGAAAGAAATTCAAATTAAAGAAAGGAAAATGCAGCTGCCCTTTCTTTCAGCCGGTTTATTTGGGCAGAATCGTAAGCAATATTACGATATGCATGGGAATAAAAATGAAGATTACATTAAAAGATGGTTCAGTAAAAGAGTATGAAAAAGCAATGTCAGTTATTGATATTGCAAATGACATTAGTGAAGGACTTGCAAGAGTAGCATGTGCAGGTGAGTTGAATGGGAAGGTTGTGGATTTAAGAACAGTTGTAGATGAGGATTGTGAATTAAGCATTCTTACATTTAATGATGAGAAAGGTAAGGCAGCTTACAGACATACAACTTCACATGTACTTGCAGAAGCGGTTAAGAGAGTATTTCCAGAGGCAAAGCTCGCAATTGGACCTTCGATAGACACAGGCTTTTATTATGATTTTGAACATGACCCTTTTTCGAGAGAAGACCTTGATAAGATTGAATCAGAGATGAAGAAAATCATTAAGGAAAATGCAGTATTAGAGAGATTTGAACTTCTGAGAGAAGAAGCAATTAAATTCATGGAGGAGAGAAACGAACCTTATAAAGTCGAACTGATAAAGGATTTGCCGGAAGATGCAGTAATTTCTTTCTATAAGCAGGGAGAATTTACAGACCTTTGTGCAGGACCACATCTGATGAAGACAGGTGTTATTAAGGCGTTTAAACTTATTTCATCATCGGGAGCATACTGGAGAGGCAATTCTGATAATAAGATGCTTGCAAGAATTTACGGTACAGCATTTACTAAGAAGGCAGAACTTGAAGAATACCTTGTTTATCTTGAAGATATTAAGAAAAGAGACCATAACAAATTAGGTCGTGAAATGGAATTATTTACAACGGTTGATGTTATAGGACAGGGTCTTCCACTTATCATGCCAAAAGGTGAGATAATGATTCGTACAATGCAGAGATGGATTGAAGACGAAGAGGAAAAACGTGGATATATGAGAACAAAGACACCTCTTATGGCTAAATCGGATTTATATAAGATTTCCGGACACTGGGATCACTATAAGGACGGAATGTTTGTACTTGGCGATGAGGAGGTTGATAAAGAAGTATTTGCACTTCGTCCAATGACATGTCCATTCCAGTATTATGTATTTAAGGCAAGCCAGAAGAGCTACAGAGATCTGCCTTGCAGATATGGTGAAACGTCTACACTTTTTAGAAATGAAGATTCAGGTGAAATGCACGGACTTACTCGTGTAAGACAGTTTACAATATCAGAGGGACATTTAATTGTAAGACCGGACCAGATGGTTGAAGAGTTCAAGGATTGTCTTGCACTTGCAAAATATTGTCTTGAAACACTTGGTGTTGAAGAAGATGTAACTTATCATTTGTCAAAATGGGATCCGAATAACAGAGAAAAATATATCGGTGAACCTGAAGTCTGGGAAGAGACAGAAGGACATATACGTAATATTTTAAATGAATTGGGTGTTGAATTTACGGAAGACGTGGGTGAGGCAGCATTCTATGGTCCAAAGGTAGATATTAATGCTAAAAATGTATATGGCAAAGAAGATACAATGATTACAATCCAATGGGATGCACTTCTTGCAGAACAGTTTGATATGTACTATGTTGACCAGAATGGTGAAAAAGTAAGACCTTATATTATTCATAGAACATCTCTTGGCTGTTATGAGAGGACCCTTGCATGGTTAATTGAGAAATATGCAGGATTATTCCCAACATGGCTTTGTCCGGAACAGGTAAGAGTACTTCCTATTTCTGAAAAGTATCAGGCATATGCTGAAAAAGTTAAACAGGAATTAAAGTCCAACGGAATCAGGTGTTCTGTAGATAACCGTTCTGAAAAGATTGGTTTCAAAATTAGAGAGACGAGACTTAACAGAATTCCTTATATGTTAGTAGTCGGACAGAAGGAAGAAGAGGAGAATAAAGTATCTGTAAGAAGCCGTTATCTTGGTGATGAAGGACAAAAAGATTTAGGTGATTTCGTTGATGCTGTCTGCAAAGAAATCAGAACAAAAGAAATAAGAAAGATTGAAGTTGAAGCTTAAATCATATATAATGGGTTTTAGATGTAAAAGTCTAAAGCCCATTTTATTATTATATAAAAATGTAAATAATTTTTGAATTTGATTTTTGACAGTTATTACCATTTTACGGAAAGGATTATTGTTTTGAGGAAACATTTTAAGTTAATAATAATAATTGTATGTAGTGTTCTATTTGTGATTAATGGTATAGTATTTGGTAAGATGATTTATGAAAAGAAAAGTATAGATGTGCTTATGGAAGAGGTTACTACAGTGCAGAAGGAGACAGAATCAGTGGAAGGCATGAAAATCACATTGACAGATGGTTTCTATTATGAACCGGTATCGCAAGAGATTAAGCAGAGAATTGCAGGGATATCTTATAAGGAAAATGACAGAATTGACTATAGCGATTTAAGATATGTTACTGTTAAATACATAGATTTTGATGGTAATGAAAAAAGTGGGGAATTAATTGTTAATGTGCAGGTGGCAGATGATGTACTGGCAATTTTTAAAGAATTATATGATGCCGGATACAGAATCGAAAAGATGCGTCTTATTGACGATTATAATGCAGATGATGAGGCTTCAATGGAGGACAATAATACTTCAGCATTCAATTACAGAACAATTGATGGTACAGATGAAATTTCTGATCATGGTTATGGAGTAGCAATAGATATTAATCCGTTATATAATCCATATGTGAGAAATGGATTTGGTGAAAGAGATGTGCTGCCGGTCAATGGAAGTGCGTATGCTGACAGAAGTGCAGATTTTGCATACAAGATTGTAAGTGGTGATATATGTTATAATGCATTTGTAAACAGAGGATGGAAATGGGGAGGAGATTGGAAGTCGCCGGTTGACTACCAGCATTTTTATAAAGAAATAGTTACAAGATAATATGAAGAATAGATTTTTAATGTGCAGATTTGTGTTTGTGAGTAAAAGAATGCAGATTATTGACAGAAACGGAGTTTGTCATGAAGTTAACAACTTTATGTTATATCGAAAGAGATAATAAATATCTGATGCTTCACCGCAATAAAAAGAAGAATGATTTAAGTCATGATATGTGGATTGGAGTAGGTGGACATTTTGAAAATAATGAAACTCCTGATGAATGTCTTCTAAGGATTCATTTCCGGGGTGTTATGATACTTCCAGTGCGGGTTATATTCATGCAGTTGATGGATATCTGTACTCCGCCATCAGAGAACTTGAGGAAGAATTGGGAATTAAGGCATTACCGGAACAATTACATGATATAGGAATTCATAAAGGTATTGAAGATACGGAATTCTATGGTAAGCCATTTATGAATCATGAATTAAGTAAGGTGTATGTATATATGGAAACTGTAAATGATGAAGAATTAGTTTTGCAGAAAGAAGAAGTGGAATCTGTTATGTGGATTGATTATGAAACAGGAACAGATAAACTTATCAGCGGTGAAATAAGAAATTGCATTTTTATGGATGAGTGGGACAAATTAAAGGAAGTAAGGAATATTCTGTAAGATTACAAGGTTAGAAAGGAATGAAGCAATAATATGAATAATATAGGATTAATACTTGAAGGCGGCGGAATGCGTGGTGCGTATACGGCAGGTGTGCTGGATTTTTTTCTTGATAAGAATATAGAATTTGGAAGTGTATACGGGGTATCAGCCGGTTCGGCAAATGCATGCAGTTATTTGTCAAAACAAAGAGGAAGGGCATTTCATGTGGATGTGGATTATCTTGAAGATAAGAATTATGCAAGTGCGTATAACCTTCTGACTACAGGAAATTTCTTTAGAACGGAGATGTGCTATGACAGGATTCCAAATGAACTTAATCCATATGATTATGAAACGTTTGAAAAATATCAGGGAAAATTCTATGCAGTGGTAACCAATTGTATAACAGGTCAGCCGGAGTATTTAGAAATTAAGGATATGAAGAAAGATATTGAATATATCAGAGCGTCCTGTTCACTGCCGCTAATGGCAGAAATAGTTAACATCGGCTGTGTACCTTATTTAGATGGCGGAATATCTGATTCAATACCGGTAAGACGTTCTGTAAGAGACGGTCATAATAAGAATGTAATCGTACTTACAAGAGACATTAACTATAGAAAGAAGATTAATGAATTATTACCTGTTATAAGGGTTAAATATTCTAATTATCCTAAACTTATAGAGGCTGTGGAAAGACGTCATAAAATGTATAATATGACAATTGATTATATAAAGAAGCAGGAGGAAAAAGGAAATGTGCTGGTTATAAGACCGGCAGAGCCCGTGAAAATCGGCAGACTTGAGAAGGATAAGAAGAAACTCACGCTTCTGTATAAAAAGGGATATAAAGATGCAGCAAAGAAATGTGAAGAATTAAAAGCATTTATGGAGAATGAGCATACAGAAAAATGATTATAAAACAAGGATAGATTTATGAAAATGGGTATAATAAACAGAAACTGTTCAGAGTAAATCTTGTATGCTTCTGAATAGTTACAAAGATTGCAGGAAGTGAAAAGCACTTCAGAATGGAGGCATATTATGGCAGCATTACACATTACAAAAGAAAATTTTGAGCAAGAGGCAGTAAAGTCAGAAAAGAAAGTGTTATTGGATTTCTGGGCAGCATGGTGTGGCCCGTGTCAGATGCTTTTACCAATAATAGAAGAGTTGTCAGAGGAGTTACAGGAAGTTAAAGTGTGCAAGATAAATGTGGATGAAGAGCCGGAACTTGCAGAGAAATATGGCGTAATGACCATACCTACGCTTATTGTTATGGAGAATGGTAAGGAAGTGTCTAAATCCATTGGTGTAAGACCGAAGTCAGAAATTATTAAGATGGTTCAGTAATTTGTGAAATGCGCTTGTTAATTTTATGCAGAATGAGTCTTGTGGCTAATTTGCAGATTATGTGAAAGGTATGGTAAATTGTATGGATAAAAGTGAATATGATATTGCGGTAATTGGTGCCGGTACAGCAGGTCTGTCAGCAGCAATTTATGGAAAAAGAGCTGGTAAAAAAGTGCTTGTATTAGAGGGAACTTCATATGGAGGACAGATTATTGTTTCACCGGAGGTGGATAATTATCCGGGAATACAGCATACATCGGGCTTTGAATTTGCCACGGGATTATATGAACAGGCAATAGCATTAGGAGCCGAAATTATATTTGAAAATGTAACAGATATAAATGTTTCACAGAATACAAAAGTAATAATAACTGATACTAATGAGTATAAGACGAAAAGTATTATTATTGCGACAGGGCTTACAAAGAGAAAATTAGGAATCAGCAGAGAAGATGAACTTACCGGAGCGGGCATATCTTATTGTGCCACATGCGACGGAGCATTTTACAGAGGAAAAGATGTAATGGTCAATGGTGGTGGAAATACAGCACTTGAAGATGCATTGTTTCTTTCTGATTATTGTAATAAGGTCTATGTTGTTCATAGACGAGATAAATTCAGAGGCGAAGAAAGTCTTGTTGCAAAACTGAAAGTTAAAGAGAATGTGGAAATAGTTTTAGAAGCTCAGATAAAAGAACTAATAGGAAGTGAGCGGTTAGAAAAAGTTAAAATTGTGAAGAATAATTCAGAAGAAAAAGTGATTTCCGTGCAAGGGTTATTTGTGGCAGTAGGACAAATTCCGAAAAAGGATTTATATATGGATGTGGTAGAAACCGATGAAGCAGGATATATATTAGCGGGTGAGGACTGCATTACGAATGAAGCCGGAGTATTTGCAGCCGGTGATTGTCGTGCCAAGGAAGTCCGCCAGTTAGTTACAGCCGCAGCAGATGGGGCGGTAGCAGCACTTGCAGCCTGTAGATATATTGCATAAAAAATGATATTTAGAAGATAATAGTATTGAAAATAAATTAATGGAGGACATTATGCCAAACGACGATACTATTAAATTGTTAAGAGAATGTAATGCAGGAATTAAGATGGCGGTAAAAAGCCTTAAGGAAGTTGAATCACGAATTTCAGGTAAAGAGATGGAAAAAAATTATACACGAATCGATAGAAGCTCATGAGAAAATTGGAAACAAGACTCATGAGCTTCTTGATAAGTATAAAGACGAAGAGAAAGAACCGGGTAAAATGGCAGAGGCAATCTCATGGATTAAGATAAATGTTAATTATATGTTAGATTCCAGCGACAGCGAAATTAGCAGATTAATGATGGACGGATGCAATATGGGGATACAATCCATAAGCAGATATATTAATCAGTATAAAGCAGCAGACCAGCAGACGAAAAATCTGGTACAGAATCTTATTGAGGCAGAAGAAAAACTTATGAAGAATTTAAGAAATTATTTATAAATACAATAATAATTTTATTGTAAATTATGTTGAAAATATGGTATAATTCATATATAGAACAAATTGCACTGCAAATATAATGATTTGTAGTGCGGTTATTAAAAAGATGGTAGCTGTTCAGAAATGAATTAATTTGAATAGTTCCAAAAGATGAATGGAGGATGCCTATGTTTGATAAATATGATAGTAAAAGATATGATTCATTTAGGAAATTATTGGGAAAAGGAGAATCAAAAAAGACAATTTCTGTTAATTTTAAAGCAGATATGATTGAAAGACTAGATGAATTATCTAAAAAAGCTTCTGTAATTTCCGGTAATAATATTACGAGAAATGCTATTATTGAAGAAAGCGTATCAATATATGTGGAAGAGTTTGAGGCGTACATAAACAGTTTATATGAGAATTATACAGATACAGGTAAATATCTTGAAGATAATATGAAACTTCCTAATAAAACAGGAAAGGCAAAACTTATAGAAGAGAAAAAGATAAAATAAATATCAAATGGCTTAAACTAGGGTAAAAACATTGACAAATAAAAAAAGTGATAGTAAACTAAAATCTATGTTTTATAATATTTTTGTTATAGGAGGATGAAAATATGAAGAAGAAGATTTTAGCACTTTCTATGGCTACGGTTTTAGCAATGTCAATGTTTACAGGCTGTGGTTCAAGTTCTGAAAGTAAAGGTACTAAGGACACATTAGTTATTGGTGGTGTCGGTCCTATTACAGGAGATGCTGCAATATATGGGCAGGCAGTTAAAAATGGTGCACAACTGGCAGTTGATGAAATCAACAAAGACGGTGGTGTAAACGGAATGAAACTTAAATTTACATTCCAGGATGATGAGTGTGATGGCGAAAAGTCAGTTAATGCTTATAATAAGTTAAAGGATTCAGGTGCAAAGGTTCTTGTCGGAGCAGTTACAAGCGGATGCTGTATTGCAGTTGCTGAGAAGACTAAGGAAGACAATATGTTCCAACTTACACCTTCAGGTTCAGCAGTTGAATGTGTTCAGTATGATAACGCATTTAGAATCTGTTTTAATGATCCTAATCAGGGAATTGCTTCTGCACAGTATATATCTGAAAATAAATTAGCAGAGAAAATTGCAATAATTTATGATAGTTCAGATGTTTACTCAACAGGTATTTATGAAAAATTCATGTCAGAAGCAAAGACTCAGGGATTAAACGTAGTTACAGAGCAGGCATTTACAAAGGATACAAACTCAGAGTTTTCTGTACAGATTCAGAAAATACAGGAAAGTGGAGCAGATTTAGTATTTTTACCAATTTACTATCAGCAGGCAGCAAAGATTTTATCACAGGCTGATAAAGCGGGATTAAAGGTTAAATATTTTGGATGTGATGGTCTTGACGGACTTATTGACCAGTTAGATTCAGATGTATCATTAGCAGATGGAGTTATGTTATTAACACCTTTTGCAGCAGATGCTTCGGATGAAAAGACACAGACATTTGTTAAGGCATATAAAGCAGCATATAGTGATGAAACACCTAATCAGTTTGCAGCAGATGCTTATGATGCAGTATATACAGTCGCAGCAGCATTAGAAAAAGCAGGCGTTGATGATGGAACAATCAGCATTTCAGACCTTTGTGAAAAGTTGAAAGAAGCTATGACACAGATAACGGTATCGGGTGTTACAGGTGACATGACATGGTCAGCAGATGGCGAACCTTCAAAGACACCAAAAGGAATGGTAATTGAAGATGGTGCATACAAAGCATTAGATTAATTATAAAATGAATTGAAGATTAGCTGTTGTTGTAAGAAAGGACTTACTTATGGCAACAGCTTGTTTTCTTTTTAGAAGGGATGGTTTATATGAATAGTTTCATATCCTATTTAATTAGTGGTATTAGTTTAGGCAGTATATATGCGCTGATAGCTTTGGGATATACTATGGTATATGGAATAGCAAAGATGTTAAACTTCGCACATGGCGATGTTATAATGATTGGTGGATACGCAGTATTTTTAGCAATATCTTCATGGAGTTGTCCGGTATGGATATCAATTATAATTGGTATTGCAGTTTGTACGGTCTTAGGTGTTGTGATTGAGAGAGTAGCCTATAAGCCTTTAAGAAATGCCTCTTCGCTATCTGTTTTAATTACAGCAATTGGTGTTAGTTATTTATTACAGAATTTAGCTTTGAATATCTTAGGTTCAAATGCAAGAACGTTTAAATCAGTTGTCTCTCTTAAGACAATCGAGATTAATTCTCAGTTAAAGATTTCAGGTGAGGCAGTTGTAACAATAATTGTTACTGTGATTATAATGGTTGCACTTAACTTATTTATTAATAAAACAAAAGCCGGTATGGCAATGCAGGCAGTTTCAGAAGATAAAGGAGCTGCACAGTTGATGGGAATAAATGTTAATAAGACAATTTCAATAGTATTTGCCATTGGTTCAGGACTTGCAGCAGTTGCAGGAATTCTTCTATGTTCAACATTTACACAGGTAAGTCCGTATACAGGTTCAATGCCTGGTATTAAAGCGTTTATTGCAGCGGTATTTGGCGGTATCGGAAGCATACCCGGTGCCATGATTGGTGGTATATTACTTGGAATCATTGAGAATCTGAGTAAGGCATACATATCAACACAGGTGGCAGATGCCATAGTATTTGCATCATTGATTATAGTTCTTATCCTGAAACCGACAGGTATTCTTGGTAAGAAGATTAATGAGAAAGTGTAGGTGACTGAAAATGAATAAGAAAAGGAAAATAAAGCCGTCTACAAAACAGTGTTTCATAACTTTAATAATGGTAATTGCTTTCTTTATTTTGTGTAATGTACTTGTTATGAACGGAATAATGGGAAGTCTGTTTGAAGGTTTGCTAATTCCTATGTGTTATTATGTTATTCTTGCAGTATCACTTAATCTGACAGTTGGTATACTTGGCGAATTAAGTCTTGGACATGCAGGATTTATGTGTGTTGGTGCTTATGCAGGAGCGATTTTTTCTATTTTAACTAAAGAAGTGATTGCATCAGATTTTGAAAGATATGCACTTGCACTTTTAGTAGGAGGATTATGCGCAGGATTATTCGGAGCCTTAATAGGTTTTTCAATTCTAAGACTTAGAGGTGATTATCTTGCAATCGTTACATTGGCATTTGGTGAGATTGCATATAAGTTAATACAGAACTGCTATCTCATCAAAGACAAAAATGGATTACATTTTTCATTTTCACAGCCAATCAGTCCACAAAAATATGATTTGGAAAGTAAAGTGGAAATATTAAAGGGAGCCATGCCGGTAAGCGGTGTACCTAAGACTGCAACACTGATTTCATCGGTAGTTCTTGTACTGATAACTCTTATTGTTATGTATAACTTAATTGATTCAAGAGCAGGAAGAGCATTTAAGGCAGTCAGGGACAACAGTATTGCAGCAGAATCAATAGGTATTAATATTAACAAATATAAATTAATCGTATTTTTCATATCTGCGTTCTTTGCCGGAATAGCAGGAACGATGTTCTCGCATTGCCAGACTCTTGATTCATCAAAGTTCAATTTCAATGTATCAATATTAATATTGGTGTTTGTGGTACTTGGAGGAATAGGAAGTATCAGAGGTTCGGTTATTGCAACTGTAATTCTTTATGCTTTGCCTGAAATGCTTCGTGATTTCTATAGTTACAGAATGATAGTTTATGCAATAATTCTTATTGTTATGATGATTGTAACGAATAATGAAAAATGCATACTTGCCAGAGAAAGAATAACATCTAAAATATTTGGCAAAAAGAAAACTGTAAAGGAGGAGAATTAATATGGCATCAGAAAAAAGTATAGATACAGATGTATCACAGCAAAAAAATACAAGTTCATATTTGTTAGAAGTAAAGAACTTAAGTATTGCTTTTGGTGGACTTAAGGCTGTAGATAATTTGAATCTTAATATTAAAAAAGGTCAGTTATATGGACTTATCGGACCTAATGGTGCAGGAAAAACCACAGTATTTAACATGCTGACAGGAGTTTATAAACCAACCTCAGGATATATAAAACTCGATGGTGAAAAAATTAGCGGACTCGCTCCTATTCATATTAACAGAAAAGGTATAGCAAGAACTTTCCAGAATATAAGGTTATTTGGAAATATGTCAATACTTGACAATGTTAAACTAGGACTTAATAACAAGCAGAAATATACGGTTATAGAAGGTATATTAAGATTTCCAAGATACTTTAAAGAAGAGAAGGCAATGAATGAAAGAGCCATTGAATTACTTAAGGTATTTGGATTAGATGATGATACAGAGACACTGGCAAGCAACCTTCCTTATGGTAAACAGAGAAAATTAGAGATTGCAAGAGCACTTGCTACTGATCCGAAGCTTCTTCTGCTTGATGAGCCTGCCGCAGGAATGAATCCAAATGAGACGGCGGAATTAATGGAAACAATTCAGTTAGTCAGAAAGAAATATAATGTTACAATACTTCTTATTGAGCATGATATGAAACTGGTGTCAGGAATTTGTGAAGAAATAATGGTACTTAATTTTGGTACAGAATTAGCCCATGGAAAACCGGAAGTAGTATTAAATAATCCTGAAGTTGTTACAGCATATTTAGGAGAATAGAGAGGTAAATGATATGTCGATGTTAAAAATAGAAGATTTACATGTATCATATGGTATGATTCAGGCAATAAAAGGTGTGTCCTTTGAGGTTAACGAAGGCGAAGTCATTTCTCTTATCGGAGCAAATGGAGCAGGAAAGACTACTATACTTCATACGATTACAGGACTGTTAAAACCGAAGTCAGGTTCAGTGTTGTTTGAAGGCAAGGAACTTACTACAACACCGGCACATGTAATTGTTAAACTCGGTATGGCACATGTACCTGAAGGAAGAAGAGTATTTGCAGACCTGACAGTATATGAGAATCTTATGATGGGTGCATATACCAGAAAAGACAAGAGGGAAATTGCAGAAACATTAGAAATGGTATACAATAGGTTTCCACGTCTTGAGGAAAGAAAGAAACAGACAGCAGGAACGCTTAGTGGTGGTGAACAGCAGATGCTTGTAATGGGCAGAGCCTTAATGTCAAAGCCGAGAATTATTCTTATGGATGAACCGTCAATGGGGCTTTCACCATTGTTTGTTAATGAAGTTTTTGATATAATTAGGAAAATAAGTGCAAGTGGAACAACGGTATTATTAGTTGAACAGAATGCCAGAAAAGCATTATCAATATCTGACAGGGCATATGTTCTTGAAACCGGTAAAATTGCACTTACCGGTAAATCAAGTGACTTAATCAATGATGACAAGATTAAGCAAGCTTACTTAGGTGAATAAACTTAGGTAAATATATATGATTTTTGTATAAAAATAATGTGTGGCAGGAGGTTGTCGATATGGAGAAGTTCGTTATTACAATTGCCAGAGGTTATGGTAGTGGTGGAAGAACCATAGGAAAGATGTTAGCTAAGGAATTGGGTGTAAACTGTTATGACAGGGAGATATTAAGGCTTGCGTCAGATGACAGCGGTATTAATGAAGAATTATTTGCAAAAGCTGATGAGAAATTAAAAGTAAGTATGTTATATAAAGTTGCCAAAAATGTTTATAAGGGTGAACTTATACCACCTGACAGTGACAGATTTGTATCTAATGATAATTTATTTAATTATCAGGCAAAAGTATTAAAGGAACTGGCTGAAAAAGAATCATATGTAGTTGTTGGCAGATGTGCAGATTTTATTTTAAAAGACAGAACAAATGTCATCAAAATATTTGTTCATGCTCCATTAGAGCATTGTGTTGATGTAGTAGAAGACATGTCGTCAATGACAAGAAAAGAAATTGAACAGTTTATTCTTAAAACAGATAAATATCGTTCTGATTATTATAAGCATTATACCGGAAATGACTGGAATGATGCTAGAAATTATGATTTGTGTCTCAATACAAATGAGATTTCTTTTGAAAAGAGTGTGGAGATAGTGAAAAATTACATGGAAGTCAGAATGAAATAAATTATTTAGAAATGTATAGAGTATTTTCAAACAGTTAAAGATTATATATAATTAATGCTGTCATTAATGGTTAGTGACAGCATTTTTTTAAAATCCGGGCATATAATGAAATAATTATAAACATAATATGCACAGCTAATGTGTAGAAATGAGGTTATATGCTGGATATAAAGGGAACAAAGACAGAAGAAAACTTAAAAAAAGCTTTTGCAGGAGAATCTGAAGCCAGAAATAAATATACTTTTTTTGCAGAGCAGGCACGAAAAGACGGATTTATGCAAAAGGCGAATATGTTTGAAAATATTGCAGGAAATGAAAGAGAACATGCAAATATGTGGTATAGACTATTGCATGGAGGAATTGGAACTACGGAAGAGAATCTTCAAAGTGCATTACAGGGAGAGCAGTTAGAGGCAGATGAAATGTATATGGATTTTGCAAGGGTCGCAAGAGAAGAAGGCTTGGATGAAATTGCAGAAATGTTTGAAGGAGTAGCAGGTATTGAAGAGGGACATAATAAAATATTTGAAAGATTACTTAGCAATATCAGAAATGGTGAAGTGTTTAGGAGAAATGGCGAAGAAAAATGGGGATGCATGGTATGCGGTTATACCCAAACCAGTAAAGAGGCGCCGGAAATATGTCCGATCTGCGGATATGGAAAAGAATTTTTTAAGATTAGTGAAGAAAACTTTTAACTGTTTAGAATAGGTCAATTTAAACATTTTATAAACGTATTTTTTATAATAATAAAATGGTAAGAAAAACAATTAATTTACAGGAAGGGGATTAGTCAAAATACTATGTTTTTTAACGTTAAGGATGATTTTGAAAAAGAAATAGATATTAAAGATATTTATAATGAAGATGAGCAGATAATTGCAGGTTATCTTACACTTGAGGAATTTACCGGGTGTTATAAAGCTTTTGGATTTGCAGAGGCAAATGTGGAAGAATGCGGAATTGAAAGAGAAAGCATAAGAAGTACCATAGAAGTATTTGATAAATACAGCTTTGGAATAATAACGGTTATCGAACCTACTGCAGTAGGCGGAGAAATGGATAAAGTAGCATTTTTTATAAAAAAAGATTTATTACTTATTGTAAAAATACAGGATGATAATGGAAGTACATTAGAAAATTTTAATGCTGCCATAGCAAAATATAAGCAGAATGTTACATTGGAAAAACTTATTTATGCATATTTAGAGAAACTGATATATGGTGATAACAGGATACTTGAATCCATTGGTAAAAGAATAACGGCTTTAGAAGAAAATATGTTAGAAGATAATGTCTCAATTAATATAAATAAAGAGATATTTAATTTTAAAAAAGAATTACTTATTTTTAAAGATTATTATGAACAGCTTATAGATATTGGCGAAGAGTTAGAAGAAAATGGAAATGATTTATTTGCAGAGGAAGATTTAAGGTATTTAAGGTTATTTACAGGTAAGGCAGAAAGACTTAGTAATTATACCGGGTCACTTGCAGAAATGACCGTACATTTGAGAGAAGCTTATGAAGCTAGTATTGATTTGAATCTCAATAAGATAATGAAAATATTTACTGTTATAACTACTATATTTCTGCCTTTGACATTATTAACAGGCTGGTATGGAATGAATTTTGCAAATATGCCTGAGTTGTCATGGACACTGGGATATCCGGCAATTGTATGCATTAGTATTATAATTATAATATTTTGTATTCTTTTCTTCAAAAAGAAGAAATTTTTATAGATATGAATAGAAAGTAAATATATGTTTTGTAAAAAATAATATTATCTCAGGCTTTTGCCTGAGATTTTTTCTTAAGAAAATCTTAAAGATTTATACAGTTGTATATTAATAAATAAAAATATATAATGTAACCTATACTTGAAAAGGAAGCGACTGCGAAGCAGGCATGGAGGTAAAAATGTATAATGTTTTGATTTGTGATGATGAAGTAGACATTGTTAATGCCTTAGAGATTTATCTTACATCAGAAGAACTTAAGATTTTTAAAGCATATAATGGCAGTGAAGCATTGGACATAATAAAGGATAATGAAATTCATTTAATTTTATTAGATATAATGATGCCTGTGATGGATGGAATCCGGGCAATTGCGGAAATAAGAAAAATATCTAATGTTCCGGTGATTTTTTTAAGTGCTAAAAGTGAGGACACAGATAAGATTTTAGGATTGAATGTAGGAGCAGATGATTATGTTACAAAACCATTTAATCCGGTAGAAGTGATTGCAAGAGTTAAATCACATTTAAGAAGATATATGATGCTTGGAAGTGCAGTGAAGGGTTCTTCGGAGATAAACATAAATGGAATTATATTAGATGATGATATGAGAAAGGTAGAGGTAGATGGAGAGAATATTAAGTTAACACCGATAGAATACGAAATTCTTAAGCTTCTGATTAGTAATCCGGGCAAAGTTTTTTCTTCTAAGGAAATATATAATACAGTATGGAAGAATCAGGTGTATGATATAGACGGCACTGATGGAACGGTTGCAGTTCATATAAGACATTTAAGGGAAAAGATAGAAATTAATCCTGCAGAACCAAGACATATTAAAGTGATATGGGGACAGGGTTACAAATGCGAATAGGAAGAAGGAATATAATTGAAAGTTTTATATAATAAATTTATCAGGGCAATAGCAATGTTACTGCTGCTTGTTACGGCTATTTTAGCTGTGGCAGGAATTATCAGTACATATTATATGTATAGTAATGATATTGTTGAAGAAGACGGAACATTTCAGGAAACCATGATGGCAAAAAATATTGCTTCAGATAAAGTAATTCATTTGTATTATTTAATTAGAGACTGTACATATGAGGATGAAACAATAAATGATTTTGATGATTATGCATCGGATTATGTAGATGAAACAGGGTATTATTATGATTATCTTACGGAGGACGGACTGAAAAAATTAGAAGAAAGTGAGATAAATAAAAATTATATTATTGAAGAAATGAATTCCATAAGCAAAAACTATAAGTTTAATGTGGTATACAATGGTAATACAATAATAAGTAATATTACAGGAAATAAAGATGATTTGGAATGGATTACTAATACTACATTTGATATAGAGCCGAATGGATATATCTCTGTTGAGAGTTATCTTAACAAGAACTTAGAAAAGGGAGATTTATTTTATCGAAAGTCACAGATATTTAATTTTTTCAGAAATAATTTTGACCAGATAAAATACATTAGCATTATTTCAGGAATAATTGCAGTAATATTATTTGTATATATAATGATAATTTCCGGCTATAATGATAAAGGTGAGTTAGCGGTATCGTGGATTGACAGTATACCATATGAGATATTGCTTATCCTGAAATTGATTATAACGTATATTTTTATGACATTCTTCCCGTACGGCAGGATAATAACATATATTTATATGGTAATAATTGGAAGTATATGGTATCTGATAAGTATAAATGTATTTACATCGACATTATCCAGATTTAAGAATAAGGTTTTTATTAAAAATAGTATTATAGGTAAAATAATTAAACTAATGACAAAATTCTGCAAAACAGTATTTGTGAATGTCAATACAAAGTGGAAAGCAATTGTTTCAATTGCAGTATGTATATTCTGCGAATTTATTCTTGTATTTGTATCAATTATGAGCGGAAGTCCGGAGGGATTTGTATTATGGCTTTTAATTAAAGCAGGTCAGTTCATAATTTTGATGTATATATTTTCAATGATTGTAAAACTTAAAGAACAGATTAAGAATATATATGATGGAAGTACAGGGGATTCGGTGGATACCAGCGGAATGTCAGGGATTTTTTTAGAAAGTGCAGAATATCTTAAAGATATTTCAGCAGGACTTGATAAGGCAGTTTCAGAAAAAGTAAAAAGCGAACAGCTTAAGACAGAATTGATTACAAATGTATCTCATGATATTAAGACACCTCTTACTTCTATAATTAACTACATTGATTTAATGAATAAGGAAAATATTCAGAATGAAAAAGTTAAGGAATATATTGTTGTTGCACATAAACAGTCACTCAGGCTTAAAAAACTGACAGAGGATCTTATAGAAGCATCAAAGGCGGCAACGGGAAATATACAGGCGGAATTAGAAGAGATAAATGTATGTGAAATGATAACACAGTCTATTGGTGAATATACAGATAAATTTATGGAAAGACAGATTACACCTATATTTGAAGAATCGTCAATGGGATATCACGCAATGGCAGATGGACGCCTGTTGTGGAGGGTTATTGATAATCTGTTTTCAAACGTATGCAAATATGCATTAGAAGGCACCAGACTTTATGTTAAGGTTGCAGAAGAAGATGAGTATGTAAAAATATCTATCAAAAATATTTCCAAATATCAGTTGAATATTACGGGAAATGAATTAATGGAAAGGTTTGTACGAGGTGATTTATCAAGGTCAACAAGTGGAAACGGATTAGGACTTTCAATTGCAAAAAGTCTTGTTCAATTGCAAAGAGGATATTTTGATATTGATATAGATGGTGATTTGTTCACCGGGAAAATAATACTGACAAGAGTTAAGAAAGGAAATAAGGATGATTGAGGTAAAAAATCTAAAAAAGACCTACAAACCTAAAAAAGGAGCAGAGGTTAAAGCGCTTAAAGATATTAGTCTGAAATTTGAAGAAAAAGGACTTGTATTTATACTTGGAAAATCAGGAAGTGGTAAGTCAACACTTTTGAATATGTTAGGAGGTCTGGATAAGTTTGATGATGGAGAAATAATCATCAAAGGAAAGTCTTCTAAACAATTTACGCAGTCAGATTTTGATTCCTATAGAAATACTTTTATTGGATTCATTTTTCAGGAATATAACATTTTAAATGACTTTACAGTTGGAGCTAATATTGCACTTGCTATGGAATTACAGGGAAGAAAGCCTACTAAGGATGAACTTAACAAGATACTTGATGAAGTTGACCTTACAGGTTATGCAGGAAGAAAACCGAATGAATTATCAGGTGGTCAGAAGCAGAGAGTGGCAATTGCCAGAGCATTAATTAAGAATCCTGAAATTATTATGGCAGATGAGCCTACCGGAGCTCTGGATTCTAATACAGGTAAGCAGGTTTTTGACACACTTAAGAAATTAGCAAAGGATAAATTAGTTATCGTAGTCTCTCATGACAGAGATTTTGCTGAGCAATATGGAGACAGAGTAATAGAGTTAGCTGACGGTGAAATTATCAGCGATATTAAGAAATATATTTCAAAACCGAATAGTGTTTCAGAAGGAATAAGTGTAATCGAAGATAAGATTATACATATCAAATCAGGATATGAGTTAACTTCAGATGATTTGGAAATGATTAACGGATATCTTAGAGATAATAAAGAATCGGATTCATTTATTTCTATTGATGGTAAAACAAATCAGGAGATTAAGAAGGCTGTAAGAATTGATGATGAAGGGAATAGGGAAGGTTTTGAAGAAACAAGTGATAAAAATCTTTGGATTGAGAAATATGAACCGAATAATTTCAAGTTAATCCGTTCTAAACTTCCACTTAAAAATTCTCTAAAAATGGCTTTTGGAAGTTTGAAAAAGAAACCTTTCAGACTGCTGGTTACTATATTCCTATCAATGGTGGCATTTACATTATTCGGTCTGTCTAATACTATGTCTTCATATGATAAAATTGAATCGGGAACAGATTCAATAATAGACAGTAAAGTTGATTATGCGTCATTTGTTAAAGAGCGAAAAATAGGTGATAATGGATATAGTTATTATAATATTTCGAGATTGTCAGAAGAAGATGTGGAGAACATAAGAAATAAATTTCCGGATTCGGATTTTAATGAATTAATGAATTATTCAATTTCGATTATGAATCTGTTTGATACAAAGGATATTGAAATTAATGGTGATTATTCATTTTATTCCACACGGTTTTATGGAATGTCTAAGATATCTGATAAATTAATTGATGAAATGGGATATACATTAGACGGAAAACTGCCTGAAAATGATAATGAGATAGTAATAACAGATTATATTGCAGATTCATTTATCCTAGGCGGATATACTACCGGCGAAGAGCAGAAAAGTGCAACACAGATTAAAGAAGCAAAAGATATGATTGGCAAAACTCTAAATTTGTATTTTGACGGCGAAAAATCATATGTTATAACAGGTATTCTGGATACTAAATTTGACAGCAGCCGATATGATAAGTACAAAGAAGAGGTTAAAGGTAATCTTGGATTTAGTGATTATACAATTGTAAGTGAGATGAATACAATTAAGAACTATAGTTATCATGCCATGTTGTTTACCAGTGATAATGTATTCAATAATGTAATAAAAAATGATATAGGCGTAAGTTCTTATGATGCAAATTACAACATTAGCTTTTATAATAGTGCAAATGATTCAAATTATTACCAGATAGATAAGATATGCGAATTTGGCAGAATAACTGATGAAATAAAAGATAACCTTGTAATGTTTGATAATAAGAGTGAACCGGGTGAAAATGAAATTATTATGCCATTATCATCGCTTACTGATTATGTTTCCTTTGATTATGATATTGACAATATTAATTTAGCTGATTTGAAGAAACAGATAAATGATAAGATGGCAGAAATTATGAAACTAAGTGTAACAATGGAAATATATGCGGCTAAGGACGGCTGGAACAGTCATACTACTAATGTGAAAATAGCAGGTATATATATAGACAGTAAACAGACTGCTTCGAATATGGCTGTTTTACAGGATGGTATATATGATAAATATGACATTTATTATGAAGGAAAATATGATGCATTAATAGCAAATATGCCTGATAATTATGATAATGTTAAAGAATTTGTCAAATATTCATATGATAATGGAATAAGTGGTGCTAAATATACACTTGAAAACTGCACAACAGATATTATAGGAACAGCAAATACTATTTTCTTAACATTAAAAAAAGTATTACTGTATGTGGGTGTTTTCTTCGCAGTATTTGCGGCAATAATGCTTATGAACTTTATTGCAACCAGTATTCTTCATAAGAAACGTGAAATTGGAATTCTTCGTGCAGTTGGTGCCAGAGGAACAGATGTATTTATGATATTCTTTAATGAAAGTCTGATAATTGCATTTATAAACTGGATTGTATCCGTAATAGCAACAGGAGTACTTATCTCGGTAATTAATACAGCTTTCAGAACAGAATATAATATGGTAATTACATTACTTCATTTTGGAATAATCCAGATAGTGCTTATGTTTGCAATAAGTATAATAGTAGCATTTGTAGCAAGTTTCATACCTGTATATAAGGTAGCTAAAAAGAAACCTATTGAAGCTATTAGAAAAGCTTAAATAGTAAGACAGGAAAATTTTAAAATCTGATTGACTATATGCAGATAAATAACTTATAATAAATAGTGCCGGTGAATTTGTTACCGACACTATTTTGGTCAAAAAGACATATTTTTTATATAATAGGAGGATGCCGGGGGAAAATAGTACAAATTATGTTTATATTTATCAGATTTCACAAAAGAATGAGTCATTTGTGAAATCTGATGAATAATATGATAAGTATATATATTCGCTCCCCGGCATCATCAAATATGAAAGGATGAAATATTATGCAGGCTACAAGAAAGATAACAGAAGATTTAGTATATGTAGGAGCAAGTGACAGAAGGCTTGCACTTTTTGAAAACATTTTCCCGATTAGCAGAGGTGTATCTTACAATTCATATGTTTTGTTAGATGAGAAGACGGTTTTGTTTGATACTACAGATTATTCTGTGGGAAGACAGTTTTTTGAAAATGTGGAATATGCTTTAGCAGGGAGAAAATTAGATTATCTGGTGGTCAATCATATGGAACCGGATCATTGTGCCTTAATTGAACAGGTAATATCTAAATATCCGGAGGTGAAAATTGTTGGAAATGTTAAGACATTTCAGATGATGAAGCAATTCTTTAAGTTTGATGTGGATAAGTATTCACAGGCAGTATCAGAAAATGATACACTTTGTGTGGGAAAACATACATTAACATTTGTTATGGCACCAATGGTTCACTGGCCGGAGGCGATGGTAACATTTGACATGACAGACGGAGTGATGTTCTCGGCAGACGGATTTGGAACATTTGGTGCTCTTAATGGAAACATATTTAATGATGAAATAGATTTTGACAGAGATTTTTTAGATGATGCCAGAAGATATTATACAAATATTGTCGGTAAATACGGAGTTCCTGTACAGAATTTATTAAAGAAGGCAGCAGGATTAGATATTAAGATTATCTGTCCACTGCATGGTCCTGTTTGGAGAACCAATTTGTCATATATCCTTGGAAAATATGATAAATGGAGTAAATATGAGGCAGAAGAAAAGGGCGTGGTAATAGTTTATGCATCAATGTACGGCAATACAGAAAATGCTGCAAACGCAGCTGCGTGCAAATTAGCAGAAAGAGGTATTAAAGATATAGCGGTATATGATGTGTCAAATACAGATGTTTCAGAAATTATAAGTGAAATGTTTAAGTATACTCACATTATTCTTGCAGCTCCTACATATAATGGTGGAATATATCCAAAGATGGAAAATCTGTTATCAGACATGAAAGCATTAACTGTTCAGAATAAGAAAATAGCAGTAATTGAAAATGGAACATGGGCAGCGACAACAGGAAAGCAGATAAAAGATATAGTATCCACATTGAAAAATGTGGAAATAATCGGAGATACCATAACTGTTAAATCAGCGTTAAAAGATAATCAGGAAAAAGAATTAGAGCAATTAGCGGATTCAATTTCAGCGGATATAGGATTAATATAAAGTTTGTCTTAAAAAATATAAAATAAGGTTAACAATTAGAAGTTTTTGTGGTAAAATATTGGAATAAATATATTTTTTTACGGAGGTTTGCTGATGAAGAGATATTTTGAACTCGGTGTTTATGAGAAAGAAAAGTCAGATGGAACGGGTGTTTTAGGACACTATTCAAGTTTCAATGAAGCAAAACAGGCAATTAGTAGTTTTACAAAAAAGGATAACCAGATTTTTATAATTGATGAATTAGAAGAACAGGATGATGGTTCTGTACGTCAGTTAGGAGAATGGTTATACAGATAACTTTACCGGTATATAAAAAGACCGTTTCAGACGGTCTTTTTATGATAAGAGAAAATGATTTTTTTCTATTCATAATGGAAAGGTTTAAATAAAATATGAGAACAATTGAATTTAAAATGGAAAGACCGGGACTTTTAAACGAAGGTGACGAGATAAGAGTAGAAGAGTCACAACTCCAGACACTTCAGGGAACTGTATATTATTATACTATCTATCCTGCACTTGCAATGTCAAATAATATTCCGGCAAGAAATAAATTAAAGAATTTTAATGGAAGAGTTGCAGAAATAAAAGCAACTGAAAGTGCTTCTTTTGTATATGCAGAATTTGAAGAATGATATTTAAAAATGCATAAAAACATATTTAGAAAGTGACAAATATTTTAA
>CAZQRO010000010.1:0-33367 GCA_964595785.1 uncultured Eubacterium sp. | reverse complement strand
TGAAGATTTACCAATAACTTTGGCTGCTTCTGCTATGTTTCCTTCTTCTACTTCTTTAATAAAACTTGGAATATCTATTGATACAGGACAGCCTTTCTGACATTGTGGATTCTTGCATTGAAGACATCTGCCTGCTTCTTCCTGCGCCTCTTCCATATTATATCCTAAACAAACTTCTTCAAAGTTAGTTGCTCTTACCTTTGGGTTCTGCTCTCTTACAGGTACTTTCTTTAATATATCCATTATCTGTCACCTCCGCAGCCGCATCCGCCACCGTGATGTGTATCACCTTCGCGGAGCTTAAGTAATGCTCTGCCTTCTTCTGTTTTATACATCTGCTGTCTCTTCATTGCCTGATCAAAATCAACCTTATGACCATCGAATTCAGGTCCGTCAACACATGCAAATTTAATCTCGCCGCCTACAGCAACACGACAGGCACCGCACATACCTGTTCCATCAACCATAATAGGATTAAGTGAAACAATTGTTGGAATATTTAATTCTTTTGTTAATAAACAGACGAATTTCATCATAATCATCGGTCCGATTGCTACACACACATCATACTTTTTACCCTGATTATTAACCAGGTCTTTAATAGCTTCTGTAACCATACCCTTAAAGCCATATGAACCATCATCTGTTGCAACTATTAAGTTACCAACTGCTTTCATCTCATCTTCAAGTATTAAGATATCTTTTGTCTTGGCACCAACGATTACATCAGCTTCGATACCATGCTCATGCAACCATTTTACCTGCGGATATACAGGTGCAGTACCAACACCACCTGCTACAAATAAGAATTTTTTCTTCTTAACTTCTTCTAAATCTTCATTAACAAATTCTGATGCCTGACCAAGAGGACCTGTAAAATCTCTAAAGACATCTCCTTCTTTTAACTTTGACATTTTCTCTGTCGAAGCACCGATTATCTGGAATACAATAGTGATTGTTCCGTTTTCTCTGTCATAATCACAGATTGTCAAAGGAATTCTTTCACCTTTTTCATCAAGTTTAGCAATGATAAACTGACCAGGATTGCATGATTTTGCAATTCTTGGAGCTTCTACATCCATTAAAAAGATGTTGTTAGCTAATTCTTTTGCTTTTAAAATCTTGTACATACTTATCCCACTTTCTCTATTATTCTGTTATTTTATATTGTCCGGCATTCTCTGAATCCTGTTGTAGAATCACAAGCGTGCTGGTAACATTATCTATTCCATAATAAACTACATTTACTGTTTTGTCACTAGAATCTTTCTCTGTGGCATTAATTACATAATATTCACTGCTGTCTACAGTTGCTATGCAATTATAACTGAATGTAATGGTAAGACCATCTGTCTTAACATATTCATCATCATTTACTTTTGTTGCAATATGATTTGCTTCTATATAATTCTTAAGAATTACCAATGCATCATCATATGTTACTGAACTGCTTAAATTTAACTGATAAATATTCTGAGTCATTTCACTTACTACACCTGAATCAGTTACAAGTATTGCTGAGAAAATATTTTTTCCTCTTAACATCTTAACAGGTCCTGTATACTCATTATCTGATGTCGTCGGATTCACTGCCGTTTCACCATATGTGTAATAACATTTCATTCCTTCAGGAACTGTAACTGTTATCTCTGTATTCTCTGTAAATTTACCGCTACCCGGTGTAACTTCCGGTGCATTAACAGTACTTGGTTTAATCACATATTCTGCGGTTGATACCTTACTTGTTATTCCCTTATTGTTCACAGCAATTGCCTTAAGAGTTGTCTTTCCATCTTTTTCTAACCTAATCTCATCTGAATAAAGATTACTCGATGTTGTTGGATTAGTTCCATCTGTTGTATAATATATCTTATTACCGGCACTACTTAATTTGACAGAAATATAAGTATCATATTCTCCTGCTTCTTCACTGAATTTAGGTGCTGAAACACTATATTCTGATAATTGTGACTTTATCGAAACGTCACTAATACTGTCAATCAACTTTGTTATCTCATCTGTCATATCCTTCGAATCGTATATTCCAACAAGTTTCTCGTAATATTCGTATTCACCCGGATCCTCTTCAATTAACTTTTTAAGTACCTCTATCTGCTTATCTTCTGTTCCATCAATATTTTCATATGTTGCAAGCAGTGACTTATTAACTTTAATCTTTTCATTATTTTTATCTGCTAATTTCTCCGCTTCTAAAAATTTATAAAGTGCATTATCATAATCTTTAGATGTATAATAATCATATCCCTGATTATATATCGTTGTGAATGAATCTGTATTAGAATCTTTATTCAACACCGTCAGTAATAAAACTGCAACAAGAATGACAATGGCTGCTATAACACCAAATATAATTGCCTTCACCTTAAATACTTTCTTTTCTGACTGATGCTCATCTTCATCATCAGGCTCATAACCATTCTGACTAAAATCTGTTCCGTCCACCTGAAAATCATTTAGTTTAGCAGTATCTTTTAGATTCTGAATATCTACCAGCGAAATCTCCGCCTCAACATCATGTTCCGGCATTGTATCTACATAATAATCATCTTCTAAATAATCTTCATCATTATATCTATGGTGACTATTTGATTTAACCTGTTTACTATTTGATTTATTCATTTTCTTATCATCTTCATTTATCTCATTCATTAATTCCCCAACATTGTTAGCCAATTCAGCTTCAATTAAATTGAAATCAGGTACTACCTGGATAGGTGTACCGCATTTCAGACAAAACGCCTGATTATCTTTACACTCTTCTCCACATCTGCTACATTTCATTGCTACTCCATTCCGTCTGAACAAGACTTATTATTTAAACTTAAACACATATACTATACCATAAGTCAAATTTACAGGCAACAAAAAATTACTTTTTGAAATCCTACTACGCAAGATTTAATTACAAAAGTTATATTTTCCTATAAAATTTTAGTCTTTATTTCATGCCTTCTATTCCTTAAGAGACACTCTCCTGCCAAAATCAATATTATGCTCCATGATACAAGAATAATGATTAATCCGCTGCCAACACCTTCCACTTTCGCCTTATAATAACAGAACTGATTATCTTCAAACAAACCGCCTACAACAAGCCTTTCATACAGTACCATAATTCAGGTCAATACTATTATCAGCACACCACCTGACATAATTATAATATTCTTGATTTTTTCTCTGGTATTTATAATAATCATTATTATTTCAGCTAACAGCATTATATTTATTAATACCAACATAGCAATGGCAATTACAAAACAAATATTTATTTTGGCTTCCATTTCAGCACTTAATTCCCAAAAATATACTTTTACTTTTTTTATATTAACTAATTCCCAGCCACAAAAGTCAAAAAATCCATTTAACTCTTTATCATTATCATAAATTTGTTTAATTCTTAAGAATTCAAAATAAAATGCCACCCCCGCTAGAAGATGGCACAATTATTTTAACGTCTAATATGCTTTAACTTTCTTTCTGTTTTTACAAGTCATTAATATAATTGAGAATATAAATACTAATCCCTGTGCAGCAAGTGCAAGAATTAATCCTATTCCTAAACCTGCTGTTATCTTCATAGACATATCAGAAATAAATAATGAAGAATACGTTGTCTCAAAATATTCCTTCAAATCATCAAGAAATTCAAAACACCATATGTATGATACAAATCCGCCTAATCCTAATTTAATCAAACTAAAAAGCATTGTAAGTACATATGCCCATCTCCTTCTTACACCAATAAGAAGAACAAGTTCAATTATTGAAAATATAATAAGAGATATTTCTAATACACTAACCATTGTTCTGAATAATTTCGCTGTATCAACAATATCTTCGATTTCATAACCTTCTATTTCATATTTATAATCTTCTGTAACACCATCTTTAATTATATCCAAACCTTTTATCTTCTCTTCCTGCTTCTGCCTTTCACCATATGCTTTTGCATCATATTTTGCTGTTACATATGTCATAAATATTGTTGCACAAGATGCCAGCGTTACAATAATCAAAAGTGCACTGAATATGAATCGCTTAAATGAGAATTTATTTTCTTTCTGTGGTGAAGCTACCATATTGTTATACTGTGAGGGTATCGGCTGTGCATTAAACTGTGACTGTGTCGGATGTGCATTAAACTGCGACTGTTCCGACTGTGCATTAAACTGTGACTGTATCGGTTGTTCATTAAATTGTGACTGCACTGGCTGTTCCTCAACCTTTGTTTCTGGCATAGGTTCATTTTGTGTTTCAAATACTGTGTCTGCTCCTTGTTCTAACCGTATCTCACCAAATGATGATTCTGTCACATTTTCAGGCTGTGGCTCTGATAACGTTTCCACAATTGACTCATTTATAGTTTCTGACTGTGATTCCACTATTGGTTCTTCTGCATTTTCTGACTGTGATTCTAATTCCTGTTCATTTTTAGTCTCTTCTACCTGTTGGAAGAATGAAAAGCCTATATCATCATTTGTCTTGCTTTCTTCCTTTATATTTTCACTCTGTTGTTCAATTTTCTGAAGTTGTGGCTGCTGCATTGTCTGTGGTTTCTTAATTGGCGAACCACATCCTGCACAGAATAATGCATCATCATCATTTTTCATTCCGCATTTTGTACAAAACATTTCTCATCCTCTTTTCATTATTATTTCATAGTTGTAACTCGAATGGTACAATAAAGTACTTTGCCGTTTACCTTGGCTGTTATCGTTGTTGTCCCCGCCATTCTTGCAATTACCATACCACTTGATGTAACTGTAGCTACTCTCTTATTATTAGAATACCATTTAATTGTACCTGTTGCTCCAAATACATCTAAGTCATAACTGTCATACTGTTCTAGTGTAACATAAGTTGCATTTAATGCCAATACTATAACTTCACATGAAGTCTCCACACCAGTCTCATTAGAAATGGCATAAATCTCTGTATTTCCCTGACCTCTTGCAGTAACTACACCATTTGCTGAAACTGTAGCCACTGAAGTATCACCCGATACCCAGTTAACACTTTCTGTTGATTTTGTAGGTTTAATTCTTGCTGTCAATGTCCTTGTCTGTCCCGGAAGCATGGTTATGCTCTTAGAATTAATCGTTACTCCTGTAGCTGCCACTGTCGGTTTAACAGTAACCTTACATACACCTACTATTTTATTTCCATCCACCGATGTGGCATATACTTTACATATTCCTGCTTTTACACCTGTAATTTCTCCTGAATAGTCAACTGTTGCTATAGATGAATCAGAACTGCTCCATTCTACTTCTCTATAAGTTGCATTAGATGGTGATACAGTTAACGAAACTTTTGTACTCTTTCCTTCCGCAATTGATACACTGCCAGGGGTTACTGCCACCGATGTAACAGGTCTTATTGATTCAACCGTAACACTATCAAATAACCCGCTTCCGTCTGTTGCATATGCATATATTGTTGCCCTGCCTACACCTACTGCTGAAATATTTCCATTCTGATTTACACTGATAATACTTCCATTTGATGAAGACCAGCTGACTTTTCTGTTTGTTGCTGACTCAGCTAAAACTTTTGCTGATAATTGCTTAGAATCTCCAAGATTAATTCTTGACACGGCAGATTCAATTTTAACTGAAGATACGAATTCCTGAACTGTAACCTGACAGCTTGCTATAAGACCACGTTCTTCTGTCTTGGCAATAATAATTGCAATTCCGCCTTTCATACCTGTTACTATACCATTTGCATCTACCTTTGCAACACTATCATCACTTGATGTGAATATAACATTTTTATTATCTGCATCAGCAGGTGTTACTGTAGGAATAATTACAAATTTGTCATTCTTCATAATTGTTTTTGAAGTAATATTTAATGAAATACCGGTTATCGGCTGAAGAACAGTAACTATACATTTTGCCATTGCTCCACTATCCTGACTTGTAGCGGTAATTACACAATTACCTGCCTCTAATGTCGTAACCTTACCATTTTTATCAACTGTTGCAATCGATGTATCATTTGAAGTCCATGATATTTCTTTATTCATGGCATTCTCTGGAAGAGCTGTTGCATTTAACCAAAACTCTGTTCCTTTTCTAACTGACATCGTTTCATTGCTTATAACAATACTAGTAACAGGCTGATAAACAGTAACATTACACATTGAAGTTGCTCCACTGTCTTCTGACTTGGCAAGAATAGTTGCCGAACCGCTTCCTACTGCTGTTACCATTCCTTCGTCATTTACAGTTGCAATATTTGTATCACTTGATGACCATAAAATCTTCTTATTAGTAGCATCATCAGGTGTTATCTTAGTTGTTAATCTGAATTGTTCGTTTAGTTTTAATGTAATACTTGTATAATCAAGGTCTACTGCAGTAACCGGATTATTTATGTAAAATTCACATGTATCTATAAGGTTTCCGCTATATCCGGTATCAACAGTTTTAACAATTATAGTTGCCTTTCCCGGCTTATGGAATTTTACTAAACCATTTTCACCTACCGTTGCAATATCAGGTGCTGATGATGTCCATGTTACGTCTCTGTTAACACCATCTCCTGCCGGAAGTATTGTATATGTAAGCTGATACGTCCCTGTTGCAAGACTTGTTGTAACTGTATTTACATCCATCTTAATAGAAGTAACGGGTTCTCTTACTGAAACTGTACACGATGCAATTTTTATTCCATCCTCACTTACAACTGATACGACTGCCTGTCCACCCTTAACACCTGTAATAATACCGGTGTCATCTACCGTAACGACTGATTCATTTGAAGATACCCATGTAACATTAGTATTATCTGGCCTGCTAGGTGTAAATGTAACTATTAATCTATACTGTGTTCCCTTAATTATCTCCACTTCCGACGGAGAAATTGATACATTTACTACAGGCTCCTTAACTGAAACTTCACATACTGCCGTCTTAGCCACACCATCAATAACCTGTGTTGCTGTTATAGTTGCTGTACCTGTTTTTTTTGCATTAATTTTAACGGTATACTTATCTGTTTTGCTTGTAGATATTGTTGCTACAGATTCATCTGATGATTTCCATGTAACACTTGCTGATGAATCTGTTACAATAGCAGTTAAGTCAAATGTTTCGTTTACGTTTAATATATGTTCCATCTCACTTAATGCAAATGAATCAATTACATTAATTGTAATAGATGATTTCTGAATATCATTAGTTCCAAATACTGAATTATTAATAACGCTTGCCGTTATGGTAGCCTGCCCTTTATTAAGAGCCGTTACCTGTCCGTCTGACGATACTGTTGCTACTGTTGTATCGCTAGACGTCCAGTTTACTGAATTTTTATTGTTTCCACTGATATTTGTATTAAGAGCAATAGTATCTCCAACAGCAACTGATTTTGACGAAGACGTAATTGCAAAATCCACTGAAACCGGAATACTTCTTACTGGATCAGGCTGTAAATCATACCATTCATCATTACTGTCTAATGAATACACATACAGATATGTACGTCCTGCTGCCTCACCATATGCGGTTCCGTCTTCATCTACCGAAACAATTGCAGGATTTCCACTTTCAAATATAATATTTGATGGGTGATTTGCATTAGTTGTCAATGTATAATATTCTTTATAGCCAACATTTAATAATGATGATGACTCCATAAATTTGGCATTAACTACCATTCTAAAACTTTCGCTTTGTCCATCTGCCGTTCTTGCAGTGATAGTTGCTTTTCCTGCACCTTCCAACGAAACAACACCATTTCCACTGCCATCATCTGATACCACTGCAACCGAATCATCACTGCTTGTCCATGTTAACGGATTATCAGAATTAGTCATGATGATTGGTACTGTCCAGTTATCTTCAAATGGAGCTGTCGGAATACTTGTCTCATTTATCTTGAATTTAACTACTACTGTTCTTTCTGATTTAGTAGAAATTTCATAATCTCCATCATCTGTTGACACTACTTTTGTAAATGTTGCTGAAATAGTAACTTTACCGGCACTTATTGGCTTTAATACAACTGTAGATTCAGTTCCCTCTGAATTCTGTGCTATATCAACTATACTTCTGTCTGATGATTCCCATAATATTGAACCTCCGTCCTCAAGATTCATATATTCATCCGTATCCGAATCATATGCCGAAGCTGTCCATGTCACAGGGCTGCTTCCCACTTCCCAGGTTCCTTCATTCAACTGGTTACCCGTAATAGTAACACTAACTGTTTCCGCTGATGCAAATCTTGATGCAACGAAAAAAATTATCACGCCGACAAACACCATCGCCATAACTTTCCATAGATTTCTTATATTTCTGATTTTCTTAAAATTAATCTTCCAGATGTGCTTCATAATTCGCCCTTTATACCTTTCAAATCACTTATTTCGTGTTCACATTCATATTTATTACACTATATGTAGTATATAATCGGCATTTAACCCAAAAACCATTATAGCAAATTTGTAATATTTATTCCACTTTTTTCTAAATATTTTTATTTATGGTAACAGTTCAGCCATGCAGAACGAAATATACGATTCATATAGAGACTGCTCGCTGGTTCTGTATGAATCGTATATTTCGTTCCATATGGCGCTCTGCCATATTAATAATTTGCCAGAATGTATTAGTCAGAAATAAAGTGTGGCACCTGCTCCGTTGTCCGACAATCAGATATTCTAAGTATTCCCTTGCATATTTTATCAAATTTATGCTGCCGTCTCCAAACTCTCAATCCATTGCGGTTAGAGACTTTTCCAAACATCGTATTCGGAAACAGTTTAATATCAAAGGAATGCTAAGAATATCTGATTTTCTTCAAAAGTCGCAGAAGTCACACTTTATTTCTATACCATACTTCACTATACTAAAATTTCTTCAAAAGATAAGTTTATTATAAGAATCGAAACCCCGACGCATATACTTGAGAATTCTAATCCTCTTCTTCATCAGGACAGTCCCAGTTATGGTATACTGCCTGTACATCATCATCTTCATCGAGCAAATCAAGAATTCTATTCATTTTCTTAATATCATTCTCATCTGTCAATTCCACCCATGTCTGCGGAATCATGGTCACTTCAGCTGATAACATGGAAACTCCGCCTTTTTCAAGTGCTTCTCTTACAGCACTTAAATCTTCAGGTGCAGTTGTAATTTCATAACTGTCGTCCTCTTCAGCAAAATCCTCTGCGCCGGCATCAATTGCCATAATCATAAGTTCGTCAGCATCACCTGTATATTCTTCCTTATCGATAATAATCTGACCTTTTTTATCAAACATAAATGAAACACAGCCCTGTGTACCAACATTTCCACTTCCCTTTGTAAATGCATTTCTTACATTAGAAGCTGTTCTGTTCTTATTATCTGTTAAGGCATCTACTATAATAGCTGAACCATTTGGTCCATATCCTTCATATGTAACAGTAACATAATTAACTGAATTAGCATCTCCTGCTGCCTTTTTAATACCTCTGTCAATTGTGTCGTTAGGCATATTATTAGCTTTTGCTTTCGCAATTACATCACGTAATCTGCTATTGTTAACAGGATCTGCTCCACCTTCTTTTACTGCTACAGCAATTTCTCTTCCAATAATGGTAAAAACCTTACCTTTCGCTGCGTCATTCTTCTCTTTCTTATGCTTAATATTTGCAAATTTTGAATGTCCTGACATAATTTACCTCTTTCCTTACTTGTAATATATTATTAAGCTTATAGCTTTATAAACAACTTAATATTCATTTTCTAATAATGTAATCAATACAAGTGTAATCATTCTGTTCTGAACACTTAAAATCTTGTATTTCACATTGTTAATTACAACTTCCAGTCTCTCGTCATTTGCTAAAATCCTCTCAAACTTAGATGTGAGATAACCATTTATTGTTTCACAGTCTTCATCAAATTCTATATGAAGCTGTTCTTCTATTTCTTCAAGAGACGTCATTCCTTTTACAACATAGGCTCCGTCTTCCCTTCTTATTATGTTAACGTCTTCTTCATCATATTCATCAAGAATATTTCCCACAATTTCCTCTAAAATATCCTCCATTGCTACAATTCCTGAAGTTTGTCCATATTCATCAACCACTATTGCAATATGTATCTTTTCAGACTGCATTGTCCGGAATAAAACATTAATCTTCTTTGTCTCCGGAATAAATGTTGCCTTTCTTACAAGCCCATCTATTTCAGATATCTTCTTCATATTATTTACTTCACGCTGTGCTTCTGACATTATATCCCTGAAATTCACAATTCCAATAATATTATCAATATCTTCAATATATACCGGAAATCTTGAATTATTAAGTTCTATGATATAATCCGCTGCATCACATAAAAGCATATCGCCATCCACACATGATATGGCAGTTCTGTGAGTCATAATATCTTTTGCTTCTTTATCACCAAATTCTACTATGTTGTTAATCATTTCCGCTTCACTGGCTAAAAGTACACCTTGTTCATGTCCTTCATTAATTACTGAAATAATATCCTCTTCAGTAACATTTTCCTCCGGCTCATTCGGGTCGATTCCAAATATCCTTAGTATTAATTCTGCTGTTACTGAAACAAGAAATGTAACAGGTGTAAGTATTATCATTAATGAATATGCGATGCCAGTAAGTTTTAATGCGACACTTTTAGGATGCCTTAGACCTGTCTTCTTCGGAATAATAATTCCAAATGCAAGAAATACTGCCATCCATCCTACTGCAAAAAGAATTCCAATTAACTTGTCTTCTATTCTAATTCCTATGTATATTCCTGAAATCAGTGTAATAAGAATTGATAATGACTGAACCGTATTAACAAACTTTGACGGTGAATCAATTATTCTATTAATTCTTTTGTATGTCTTATCATTCTTCTCGTGAATATCTTCTAATTCATTTTCACTGATGTTCTGAACCGCTGAACTGTACAGATAAACAATTATTGTTAAAATAAATAAAATGGCAAATAAAAATACAACTAATATGGGGCTGCTCCCATCCATCTGATTTTACTCCTTTTGATGCATAATTTTAAGTCAACACAAAAAAATATATCATTTTATTGCCTATTAGTCAATATTTTATGTATTTAATTCTAAACTAACAAGCAACGCCTTATCGACTCTTTCAAGAATTTCATCATCAAGATGACATATTTTATCTTTAAGTCTTTTCTTATCAATGGTTCTCAACTGTTCTAAAAGAATTACGGAATCTTTTACCATGTTATATCTGGCACTGTCTAACTCCACATGAGTAGGTAGTTTTGCCTTGTTCATTTTAGATGTTATTGCTGCACAAATTACTGTTGGGCTGTGCTTATTTCCCATATCGTTCTGAATTATAAGTACCGGTCTTATGCCTCCCTGTTCCGAGCCTATTACAGGTCTAAGGTCTGCATAATACACATCTCCTCTTCTAACTATCAATGAATTCACACTCCACAATTTTCTACTGCTATATTTATAACTATATTTAATACTCTGACAATAGTATTGCCTAAAAAAAAGTGTGTATTCCATTTTTTATTAAGAAGTATATTATATTTTTACATCATATCTGTCATCAAAATAATCCTTTGTACAGACAATCCTGCCGTTACGGTAAAATACTCTTGGCATTCTCTTTCCCAAATCACAAACAATTTCATAATTAAATGTATCACCGGCAAGCTCCGCCATCTTCTCAGCAGTTATCTCTTCTTTTCCGCTTTTACCTATAAGAATGACTTCATCTCCTAAAGATACTCCGTCTATATCCGATACATCCACCATAAACTGGTCCATGCATACCCTTCCAAGTATTTTTGCTTTTGACCCGCGAATAAGAACATATCCTTTATTAGAAAGGCTTCTTCTGTAACCATCTCCATATCCTACAGGAATTGTGGCAATTTTCATTTTCTTATCCGCCACAAATGTTCCGCCATAACTGACTTCAGTTCCGGGGTCTATATCTTTAACATATATAACATGACTTTTTAATTCCAATGCCGGCATAAGTTTTGCCATATTCTTATCAACTTCTTCTGATGGATATAAACCATATATTGCTATTCCTGCACGTACTGCATCCATATTAGCAGAATTAATCTCCATCATAGCCGCACTGTTTGAACAATGTTTTACAGGAATATGTATATTCTCTTTTTCTAATTCATTTATAAAATCAATAAATCTGTCCAACTGTTTTAATGTCTTTGATTTATCTGTTTCGTCTGCCGTTGCAAAATGTGTAAATATTCCCTCAATCTTAACATTTTCTAACATACTTATTTTCTTAATTGTAATAATACTTTCACTATCATCCTTAAATCCTATCCGGCTCATTCCGGTATCAATTTTAATATGAAGTTTAACTGTTTTATCAAGTTTCTCTGCAGCTCTCGAAGCAGCAATTGCAGACTCCATAGTAAATACTGTCGGTCTTACGTCATTTTCCACAACTCTCTCCATCTGGCTGTCATGAGTATATCCAATAACATAAATTGGCTTTTTTATTCCATTCTCCCTAAGGTTTATTGCTTCATCTATGGTTGCCACCGCATAAGCACTTACAAGTTCATCTATTGTATAGGCAATAGGAACTGCCCCATGTCCGTAACCGTCTGTTTTAATAACAGCTATCACATTAGTTCCTTCCTTAAGATTTTTCTTAAGGTTTACTACATTATTATATATCGCATCCAAATCAATTGTTACACATACTCTGTAATATTTTTCCATAACATTCATTTTTGTTCTATCTCCTATCTGCCAATTTAAGAATCTCTGGTATGGAATCCACTATATCAGAGGCAAGCATTCCGTATGAAGACATTTTATCTTTCGCAATGTCTCCTGCTAATCCATGTAAGTATACACCTAAACATGCGGCTTCGTAAACAGACAATCTCTGAGAAATCATTCCAATAATTATGCCTGTTAATACATCACCGCTTCCGCCTGTAGACATTCCACTATTACCTGATAAATTAATTACCACTTCACCATTCCTGTTTGCCGTAACTGTTGCCGCATCTTTTATCACAGTAACACAGCCAAACTTTTCCGAAAAATCTTTAGCAGTCTGCACAATATTTTCTCTTATTTCCGTGCAGTTTTTTCCTGTCAAACGTGACATTTCTTTTACATGAGGTGTAATTATAACATTTTCATGCAATAATTCTAATAATTCTCTTCTAGAGCTTATTGTATTTAGACCATCTGCATCGATTACCAGACGGCATTTTGATTTTAATGCTTTTTCTAACAGCTCACCTGACTTTTTATTTATGGATAATCCGGGACCGATTACTGCCATATCGTCACTGTCTAAATATATTTCTTCAGAATAATCACTTACAATCGCCTCCGGAAGTTTAGTCTTTATAATCTGAAGATTATTCTCATGAGTTATGACTTCCACAATTCCGGTTCCACATCTGTATGCTGCAATCGCAGATAAATAAGCTGCTCCACTCATTGATTCCGAACCTGCTATAATCTTAGCACGTCCATATGTCCCCTTATTAGATACAGCACTTCTCTCAGGTATTAATTTTAAGTCTTCCCTTATAAATGCTCTAAACACGCCATCCGCCCATTCATTTTTTGCAAACTCGTATGCTGACTTATCAAATCCGACTTCTTTTACAATAATTTCTCCGGAATACTTTTTTCCATCACATAATACAAGTCCTGATTTAACAGTTCCAAACGTAATTGTTTTATATGCTTTAACTGTATGTTCCATGGACTTGCCGCAATCTGCACACAACCCACTTGGCACATCCACAGATATGACTTTCTGCCCTGAATTATTTATTGCATCAATTATCCCGCCATACAGACCTTCCACATTCCTTGAAATTCCTATTCCGAATATGGCATCTACTATAATACAGTTTTCATTAAACGTTATTTCATTTTGAATTTTTACAACATTAATACCGATATTTTTAAGAATTTCATACTGAATTCTAAATTCCTCACTTGATTTCTCCTGATTACCAACATAATACACCTCTATCGGCACATTTTTTTCATTAAGAAGTCTCGCAGCAGATAGTCCGTCTGCCCCATTATTTCCCGTTCCGCATACTATCACGACCTTTTGTCCCTTCGAAATCTCTGACAAAACCACATCTCTTACTGATAAAGCGGCTCTCTCCATCAATATAATTGATGGTATCTTTAAAGTCTGTATACAATATTCATCAATCTTTCTGCTTACCTTCCCTGTTATAATTTTCTCCATATGAATAACCATATCCTTTCTCTATAACAGTAATTACTGTTTCCAGATAAATTTTAAATATTTTAACCATTCAATTTACTCTGTCCGCCTTCTGCTACTGCCATTGTCATTACTAAATCGTTTGTATCAGAAATGCTTACAAAAATTCTTGTAATACCTAATCTTTCGCTCAGTTCCTTTGCTTTTCCATGTATTATAACGTATGGTTTACCTAATTCATCACGAAGTACTTCTATTTCTTTTACCTTAAATCCACGGATTCCCGTACCAAATGCTTTAGATACAGATTCCTTAACTGAAAAATTAGCCGCAAAAAAGGAAGGATGCCCATTCGCCGCATTAACCTCCCTTTCAGTATAAACTTCGTGTATAAATCTTTCACTGATATTGTTAAATCTGTTTATGCTAATAATATCATTTCCAATTCCGACTATCATATAAACCTTCCATTCACTATTACTCTTCTTTTTTCTTCTCTGGATCATATTTATGACCATTATCAAATATTTCCATAAAACGCGGACCTAACATATCATGCATATATGAATATACATTATCATTAGATTCCATTTTATCCTGTCTTATCACTACATTTTTCTTAAGTTCCAATCGCGTTCTCTCTATCCATTCCGTAAGTGCTGCTATCTGACGTTCATTATTCTGTATATTTTCATAACAAATATCAATACTCTCAAGCAGAAGTTCTTCATTAGCCTTAAATAATCTGTATGGTAATTCATATTTTTCATTTTCAAGAGATGTGTTTTTATTATTAATGTCTAAAATAAGTTTCTGGCTGGTTTCTAATTTTTTCTGCCTTATTTTCTCATTTTCTTCATCAGTTTCTTCCATATTGCTTACTATCTCTTTCATAAGCTTTTTCTTTAAACCCACAAGTTTCTTCATTTCCTGTGAAACACTGCTTTCGCGTTTCACAATATCCATGACTTCTTTCTCAAGTTTCTTAATCCTTGACGGCTTGGAATTGTCCGGAAATAACTGATGCCATCTGTTATCCAAAGGCAGGATTGGAACTTTTTTCATATCAATAACATTTTCATATTGATTTTCTACTGTTCTTTTTGCCATCTTATCACCACATATTCCTTACTTTTATTTGTTCTCTGCATGTGTCAGATTATATGATAACTGCATGAGACTTTCTGATAAATGTACATTTTCCACTATTATATTCTTAGGTAAATTAAGATCTGTATGCGCAAAATTCCATATAGCCTTAACACCACATTCCGCAAGTTTCTCTGCTACCTTAACTGCTTCCGTCTTAGGAATTGCAAGTGTTGCTATGTCAATATCATTATCCTTGACAAACTGTACAAGATTATCCATAGACTGAACCTCAACATCTCTTACTTTCTTACCAATCAATTCAGTATTTTTATCAAATAATCCTGTTACAACAAATCCCCGTTTTTCAAAATTTGCATAATTTGCAAGGGCACGTCCTAAGTTTCCTGCTCCCACAATTACCATATTATGTTTCTTGTCAACACCAAGTATTTTGCCAATTTCAACATATAGATATTTAACATTATATCCGTATCCCTGCTGTCCAAATCCACCAAAATTATTTAAATCCTGCCTGATTTGTGAAGCTGTAACGTTCATTTTCTTACTCAATTCCCCTGATGAAATTCTCTCTACTCCTGATTCCATTATTTCACCCAGATATCTATAATAACGTGGTAATCTTTTAACAACTGCCTTCGAAATGCTATCTTTAACCATGGCACACCTTCCCATATAAATTTACAATCTTATAAATTTTCAATATATTTGCTTTATTATAACATATCATTGATAAAAATTAAACAATCTTTTTCAATAAGTTAATAGACAACTATGAGAAAATCGTATATATTACTAATATCATTAAATAATACACAATATTTATTTTCAAGTGAGGTAATTATGATTTTATCATGTAATAATATAAGCAAAGCATTTGACAGCAAAGTCATTTTAGATAACTGCTCCTTCCATTCTGAGGACAGAGAAAAAGTTGCAATTGTAGGAATTAATGGCGCAGGTAAATCAACTTTATTCAAGATAATTACAGGAGAATTACAACCCGATGATGGTATTGTAACAGTGTCAAAGGATAAAACTTTATCATATCTGTCACAGCACCCTGATATTGCAGGACATCACACTATTTACGAAGAAATGCTTGAAGTTAAAAAGGATATTATCGAAATGGAACACGATATCCGTTCTATCGAAGCAGAGATGAAAAACACTACAGGTGACAAACTTGATAAACTGCTAGAAACCTACTCAAGACTTATCCATTCTTTTGAATTAAATGATGGTTACGCATATAAGAGTGAAATTACAGGTGTTCTTAAAGGATTGGGATTTTCCGAAGATAATTTTAACAGAAAGATTGAAACCTTATCAGGCGGGCAGAAAACCCGTGTGTTCTTAAGTAAAATTCTGTTATCTAAACCGGACATAATTCTATTAGACGAACCTACTAACCATTTAGATTTGAATTCGATTTCATGGCTTGAGAATTTTTTAAGCAATTACAAAGGTGCAGTAATTATCATTTCTCATGACAGATATTTCTTAGATAAAATTGTCACTAAAGTTGTAGAAATTGAAAATACTAAATGTACTACATATTCAGGCAATTACAGTGATTATGCCACTAAGAAAGCAGCCCTTCGGGAAGCCGCCTTAAAACAATTCTATAATCAGCAGAAGGAAATCAAACATCAGGAGGAAGTTATTGAAAAGCTTAAATCCTTCAACCGCGAAAAGTCTGTTAAAAGAGCTGAAAGCCGTGAAAAACAATTAAATAAAATAGAAGTTTTAGAAAAGCCAAAGTATATTGATGATGAAATGCATCTTAAACTTACACCAAGAACTACCAGCGGTAATGATGTTTTGTCAGTCAAAAATCTTGCAAAATTCTTTGACAGCAATCATTTATTTTCAGATATAAATTTTGAGATAAAACGAGGAGAAAAGATAGGAATAATCGGCAATAACGGAACCGGTAAAACTACTATTCTTAAGATTATCAATAACTTAATTGATGCTGATTATGGAGAAGTGAAGTTAGGCTCTAAGGTCGAAATAGGATATTATGACCAGGAGCATCACGTCCTTACCATGGACAATACTCTTTTTGAGGAAATTTCAGATGCATACCCTGATATGACTAACACAGAAATACGAAATGTTTTAGCTGCATTTCTATTTACTGGCGATGATGTTTTTAAACAGATAAAAGATTTAAGCGGTGGAGAGCGTGGGCGTGTATCCCTTGCTAAACTAATGCTTTCCAATGCAAACTTTCTTATTCTTGACGAACCAACAAACCATTTAGACATTACTTCAAAGGAAATCTTAGAAAATGCAATTAACAGTTATGGCGGTACAATTTTGTATGTGTCACATGACCGTTATTTTATCAATAAAACAGCCAGCCGTATAATCGAGCTGACTAATAATAAAATTGTTAATTATATCGGCAATTATGATTATTACCTTGAGAAGAGAGATGAACTCACTGCCGTTTATGCCGCTTTAACTGTTACATCTGAAGCAAATGAATCCGAAAGTGTTTCTTCGTCTAAATCAGACTGGAAATCCATGAAAGAGGAACAGGCAAAACAGCGCAAAAAGCAAAATGAATTAAAGAAAACTGAAGAACGCATTAATGAACTCGAAGATAAATCCAATAAATTATCCGGAGAAATGAATAATCCCGACATCGCTTCAAATGTAGGCGAACTAATGCAGATATCTAAAGAACTCGAATCCATTAATGCAGAATTAGAAGAACTATATGAACTTTGGGAATCTCTGGTGTAATTATTTGTAAACTAATATACTTAGTATAATGTTCTAGAGAAGTTTATGTTCTTCAATATTTTTAATGGTATTCTTCATATGAAGAATAGCCAGTTTTTCAGCCTTAGCCTTGTCTTTTTCTTTAATGGCTTCAACTATATCCCTGTGTTCCCTGATTGAGTCTACTACTCTTTCATGTGAAGACAGGGTTTTCTTTCTTATTACTTCAAGATAGTGATGAAAATCAGATAAAGTCTTACATAACATTTTACTGTCTGCCATATCATATAATAATTCATGAAATTCATTATCAAGTTCTAATACTTTATCGTATTTATTCTTTTTCGAATGAAACTCGGATAAATCAGATATCTCTTCTAACCTTGAAATATCTTCTTCTGTGGCATTTTTAACCGCCCATCTGGCACACAGACCCTCGAGTCTCGCACGCATTTCATAAATATCTTTTAAATCTTTGTTGCTTATGCCGACAACATAGGCACCCTTATTAGGTACGATTCTGACTAAACCTTCTAATTCAAGCTGTCTTAGTGCCTCTCTGACAGGAGTTCTGCTGACTCCTAATTCAGTGCCAATTGACAACTCTTTTAATTCATCATCTTCTTTATATATTCCTGACAAAATATCCTCCCGCAGGCGATTGAAAACTCTTCCCTGCAGAGAATATTTATCACTCGCTTTGATTTGCCCACTCTTATCCATTAAATCACTTCTCCTTATTTGCCTAATGTAATTCCGAGTTCCTTACAGGTCTTGTTAATAATTTCAATTAATTCATTATCAGCAATGACAGTAACTCTTCCATCTTCATATTCTTCGTCTACCCAATGCTTTACTCTCTGAACAAGTTCAGAAGTCTTATCCACCTTTTTACTCTCCGTCAGTCTGAAATAAGTATTAATCCAATGAGCAATTCCTGCAAGTCCTGATGTATTCGATACCGCTACTAATACCGGACGTTTTAAGAATTTATCCGTATCAAATATATTATAAATTTCTTCATTCTTAAGTAATCCATCAGCATGTATTCCCGCTCTTGTCACATTAAAATTCTTACCTGCAAATGGTGTTCTTGAAGGAATTTCATATCCGATTTCATCATGGAAATAATTTGCCAAATCTGTTATTACCGTAGTATCCATTCCATCCAATGTACCCTTTAACTGTGCATATTCAAATACCATTGCCTCAAGAGGGGTGTTGCCTGTTCGTTCACCTATTCCAAATAATGAACAGTTAACTCCGCTTGCACCATATATCCATGCCGTAGTAGAGTTAGTTACAGCCTTGTAGAAATCATTATGCCCATGCCATTCTAACTGTGATGACGGCACTCCTGCATTTGTTATAAGTCCGTAGATAATTCCCTGAACGGAACGTGGGATAACCGCACCTGAAAAATTCACACCATAACCCATAGTATCACATGCCCTGATTTTAACAGGAATATTATATTCTTCCTGCAATTTCATCAGTTCCATACAAAATGGTATTACAAATCCATATATATCCGAGCGTGTTATATCTTCAAGATGACATCTCGGACTGATTCCTGTCTCTAAACACTCTCTTATAACACTCAGATAGTGATTCATACACTCTCTTCTTGTCATCTTCATCTTATAAAATATATGATAATCTGAACAGCTTACTAAAATACCTGTTTCTTTCATTCCTATATCTTTAACAAGTTCAAAATCCTTTTTACTGGCACGAATCCAACTGGTTATCTCCGGGAATTTATATCCTTTTTCCATACATTTATAGACAGCATCTCTATCTTTCTTACTATATAAGAAAAACTCACTCTGTCTTACTATTCCTTTTGGTCCGCCTAATTTATGTAAATAATCATAAATAGTTACAATCTGGTCTGTTGTATATGGAGCCCTTGACTGCTGTCCGTCTCTAAATGTTGTATCTGTAATCCAAATTTCTTCCGGCATATTATGTGGTACAATTCTTTCATTAAAAGCTATCTTAGGTACTTCATCATAAGGAAATAAATTATGATAAACATTTGGCTTATCTACATCAACTAAATGATATATATGTTCTTCAAGTTCTAATAATTTTGTTTTCTGATTCTCTACAACAGGTCTGTTATCCATATCACAATCTCCTCACATTGCATAATTGTATACAATTATGCAATGTTTGTCAATCACTTTTTAAGTATTTTGATTTTTTCCACAATATACACAAAGTTATACACATTTTCTTTCAATTTGTACTTTTTTATTGTTTTGTCAGACAATTTATGCTATACTGCTTCCGCCAATTACTGTATTAATTGTGCTTGTATTTTTCCACTATATAAATTATAATTATGTAATATTATATTGTGTTACATTGTAATACATTATGTAAATACAAGTTATTTTCACGCAAAAATGATTTGAAATGGAGAGATTATTATGGAAAATAAAAAGATTGTCGTTGCCCTTGGACGTAACGCTTTTGGTGATACATTTCCAAAGCAGCAGGAAAATGTTAAAAAGGCTGCTAATGCTATTGCAGATTTAGTAGAAGAGAAATACGAGGTAGTAATTACCCACAGTAACGGACCACAGGTTGGAATGATTCAGACAGCCATGACAGAATTCAGCAGACTTGATTCTAAATACACTGTTGCTCCTATGTCTGTATGCGGTGCAATGAGTCAGGGATATATCGGATTCGATTTGCAGAATGCCATTAGAACAGAATTGTTAAACAGAGGTATCTATAAACCTGTTTCTACTATTATTACACAGGTTCGTGTAGACCCATTTGATAAGGCATTTCATAATCCTACCAAGATTATCGGAAGATATATGACTAAAGAAGAGGCTGAACTTGAAGAACATAAGGGCAATTATGTTGTATACGAGGAATCAGAAGAAGGCAAAGGCTACAGAAGAATTATTGCTTCTCCAAAGCCTGTAGATATATACGAAATTGATGCCATTAAGGCTTTAGTTGATGCCAATCAGCTTGTCATTGCTGCCGGTGGCGGTGGAATTCCGGTACTTGACCAGATCAAGGGACTTAAAGGTGCTAGTGCAGTTATCGAGAAAGATTATACTGCTGCTAAACTTGCAGATATGATAGATGCAGACGAATTACTTATTCTTACTTCAAGTGATTGTATCACTCTTACTGATAATGACGGCAGTATTAAAGAGTTAAAGGACTTAAGTGTAGATAAAGCAAATGAATTAATTGCCAATGGAGACCTTAATCCCCTTACTACTCTTCCTAAAGTCGAGGCTGCTCTTAACTTCGTAGTGGCAGGCAAGAACAGAAAAGCCATTATCACTAACCTTGATAAGGCTAAAGCAGGTGTCAGGGGTAATATTGGAACAATAATTAAGTAAATATATAATAAAAAAATCTCGCCTTAATTGGCGAGATTTTTTTAACGAAGTCTGTTTACTTCATATTTGGCTCTGGTATTAATACATGTCAAAAGACTTAAGAATCTGTCTTCCATATTGCCATCATCAACTGTTACATCAATTGATGCCGCCATATCATCAATAAGCCTGTCTGTAATATTATCTTTAATGCTGATAAGGACTTTTCTCTTTTCATCAAATGTATCGGCATCAAGAAATTCAATAAGCCTTTTGTCAGCACCGGAATATTCTTCTTGTACTGTCGCATAACTTTCTGTGTCAGAAACTGCCATATCAGAATTTTCCATACTATTAAAATTTATAATATCAGATTCTTCTAAAGTTTCTTTTTCCATATTACTATTTATTACAGTATTATTCTCTGCTTCTATATCAATAAGTTCAAACCTGTACTTCTGACTTACATTCGGATATTTATTATGTTCTACTTCACTTACAAACATGTCATACGGCCTGACATACACCTTGAATTCTCCATATAACTGTTGGTAAACCACCATATTCTCATTAGTTTCAGAATTAATGGCAACTGTAATTATCTGATAGATTTTACCTTTAAAATGCCTGTATATCTGTCCCGGACAAACATTTCTCTCTATATCACTCATTTATTAACACATTCCTTCTAAAGTTTCACGGATTGCCTTGATAAAGTTCTCACTGTTAAGAACCACCGGATTCTCAATAGTTGTAATAAGTGCTAAGTCCTTTGTCATCTTTCCGTCTTCTATTGTCTTAATGCATGCCTGTTCAAGCTTATCCGCAAATGTAACTAATTCATTATTACTATCTAATTCACCGCGTTTTCTAAGTGCGCCGCTCCATGCAAATATTGTTGCAACAGAATTTGTAGATGTCTCTTCACCTTTTAAATGTTTATAATAATGTCTCTGAACTGTTCCATGAGCAGCCTCATACTCATAATATCCGTCAGGAGATACAAGAACTGAAGTCATCATTGCAAGTGAACCAAATGCAGATGAAACCATATCACTCATTACATCTCCATCATAATTCTTACATGCCCAGATGTATCCACCCTCTGATTTCATAACTCTTGCTACTGCATCGTCTATTAATGTGTAGAAATATGTTATACCTGCTTCTTTAAACCTGTCTGCATATTCGGCTTCAAATATTTCATTAAATCTGTCTTTAAAAGTATGGTCATATTTCTTAGAAATAGTATCCTTAGTTGCAAACCATAAATCCTGCTTAGTTGCAAGGGCAAACGTAAAACAACTTCTTGCAAAACTATCAATAGATTTCACAATATTATGCTGTCCCTGAATAACTCCGGCACCTGTAAAATTATGAATTAATTCTCTTGACTCATTACCATTTTCATCGGTAAATACCAATTCAGCCTTGCCTGCACCCTGAATCTTCATTTCGGTTGCCTTATATACATCACCATATGCATGTCTTGCAATTGTAATAGGTTTCTTCCAGTTACGGACACATGGCTCTATTCCCTTTACAATGATTGGTGCTCTGAAAACAGTTCCATCAAGAATAGCTCTTATAGTTCCATTAGGACTCTTCCACATTTCTTTCAAATTATATTCAGTCATTCTTGATGCATTAGGTGTAATTGTTGCACATTTAACAGCTACACCATATTTCTTTGTTGCCTCTGCAGAATCTACCGTAACTTTATCGTCTGTGGCATTTCTGTTCTCTAAACCCAAATCATAATATTCTGTATTCAATTCTACAAAAGGTGTTAATAACTCATCCTTAATCATCTTCCATAGAATCCTTGTCATTTCATCACCATCCATCTCTACTAATGGTGTTGTCATCTTAATTTTAGACATTACCGTACCTCCAAAATATAATAAAATTCAATTTCATAATAATTTGTATTATACTTTAATGCTTTCTATCTGTAAAGTTTTTTAAAAAAAAATAAATTTGAAACAAAATATAAAAACTCTTAAATGACCTTATCAGCAAGCTCTTTTTGCAGAATAACTGCCATCTGCTGATATTTAATCGGCTTAAATAATATCAACTCTACATTATACTTATTAAGCCCTTCTTTAAATTCATCGATTGTATTAGATGTCAATCCTATTATTAACTGATTTTCACCTTTTTTGCCTGATTCCCTGATTCTTTTTACTGTTTCAACTCCATTGATTCCGGGTGGCAGTAAATAATCCATTAAAATTAAGTCATAATCTTTTTGCTCAAATAATTCAATTGCCTCTTCACCACTTAATGCAATATCTACTTCCACTTTAAATCTTTTGAGCATCTGTTCAACAACATAATTATTAATTTCATTATCGTCTACTATTAATATCCTTGTGTCGCTCATAACAAAACTGTCTGTGAATTTCTTTATAGAAGAATAATCAATCCTCTTATTCTGCTCATCATAATACTCTTGTATTTCCTCAATTTGTGCCATAAGTATTTCAATATTATCACGTATAAATTCTATACATTGTATCTTTTCTATATTTTTATCATCAAGTATTTCTAGTCTATTAGCAACTTCACGCATAAAGCCTAATGAATTCCTAACATTATCCGTTATTTCATAAAACCTGTCTTTCACTAAATTATCCATTCCGGCACCTCCTATGTATTTTCTAAATATAATTATAACTTGCAATATTACATTTTTCTATGTTTTTTTGTAGTTTTATGCCATTTTCGTTCGACACAAATTGACAACTCCTGCAAATACCATAGTCAAAATGCACAATTAGCCGTTTTCATACTTACTATATGTAGCAAAATGACGTTTTTTGTTTATTTGTCTTGAAATTTTTTTTGATTGTGCTAAACTTGTTAACGTGTGTTTTTTTTTAGCACCTTAAATTTTTCTAAATTTACTTCTGTTTGAGAACAGAAGCACCAGAAAGGAATGACAATTTTTATGAAAATAAAAAGAGAAGATGTCAGAAATATTGCTATTATCGCCCATGTTGATCACGGTAAAACGACATTGGTTGACCAGTTATTAAGACAGAGCGGAACATTCCGCGAAAACCAGGAAGTAGCCGAGAGAGTCATGGACTCAAATGATATCGAAAGAGAACGTGGTATCACTATTCTTTCCAAAAATACAGCAGTTAATTATAAAGGTATTAAAATTAATATTATTGATACACCCGGACACGCAGATTTCGGTGGCGAAGTTGAACGTGTACTGAAAATGGTTAATGGTGTTGTTCTTGTTGTTGATGCATTCGAAGGTGCAATGCCTCAGACAAAATTTGTTTTAAAGAAAGCATTAGAACTTAATCTGCCCGTAATCGTATGCATTAACAAGATTGACAGACCGGAAGCCCGTCCTGTAGAAGTTATTGATGAAGTTCTTGAATTATTCATTGAACTTGATGCTTCTGATGAACAGCTTGACTGTCCATTTGTATATGCTTCTGCCAAAGCGGGACATGCAATACTTGAATTAGATGATTCACCTGAGAATATGATTCCACTGTTTGAAACAATAATTAACTATATCCCTGCTCCTGAAGGAGATCCTGATGCTGACACTCAGGTTCTTATCAGCACAATTGATTACAATGAATATGTCGGACGTATCGGTGTAGGTAAGGTAGATAATGGTAAATTAAAGGTTAATCAGGATGTTATTCTTGTCAATCACCATGACCCTGATTTCAAAAAACGTGTTAAAATCAGTAAATTATATGAATATGAAGGCTTAAATAAAATCGAAGTTAATGAAGCAGCCATAGGTTCAATTGTGGCAATTTCCGGTATTTCGGATATTCACATCGGTGATACAATATGTTCACCTGAAAATCCTGTAGCAATACCATTTCAGAAGATTTCTGAGCCTACTATCGCTATGCAGTTTAATGTTAATGACAGTCCTCTTGCCGGTCTTGAGGGTAAATTTGTCACATCAAGACATTTAAGAGACAGATTATTCCGTGAATTGAATACTGATGTCAGCCTTAGAGTTGAAGAAACTGATACAACGGAAAGTTATAAGGTTTCCGGACGTGGCGAATTACATTTATCCGTATTAATTGAAAATATGAGACGTGAAGGATTTGAATTTTCCGTAAGTAAAGCTGAAGTCCTCTATAAGACGGATGAAAAAGGCAAAAAACTCGAACCAATGGAACTTGCATATATTGATGTGCCTGAAGAATTCTCAGGTTCGATTATTCAGAAACTTAGTGAACGAAAAGGTGAACTTATGTCTATGTCTACTGCTAACGGCGGTTACACAAGACTTGAATTCTCTATTCCTGCCAGAGGATTAATCGGTTATCGCGGCGAATTTATGACTGATACCAAGGGAAATGGTATAATTAACACTATATTTAATGGTTATGGCCCTTATAAAGGAGATATTCAGTACAGAAAGCAGGGTTCACTTATTGCATTTGAAGCCGGAGATGCCATAACTTATGGCTTGTTTAATGCTCAGGAACGTGGTACACTTTTCATAGGTTCCGGAGAAAAAGTTTATTCAGGTATGGTTGTCGGACAAAATGGCAAGACTGATGATGTAGAAGTTAATGTATGCAAGAAAAAACAGCTTACCAACACACGTTCTTCCGGCGCTGATGATGCTTTAAAACTTTCACCAAAGAGAATCCTTAGTCTAGAACAGTGCCTTGAATTTATTGATACAGATGAATTACTTGAGGTTACACCAACCAGTTTAAGAATAAGAAAGAAGATTCTTGATCCGACACTTAGAAAACGTGCGGCATTTAATAAGAAAAATTCTTAAAATGCCTATTAACAGTTAAATAATTTGTATTTTACAATTAACAAAGCATATACTTAAAGGAGTTTTTATGAAGCTTTTAGAGTTACTTGAACACCTGAGAAATCCAATTTTCACAGAAATCAATATGGTATTCACAGTAATGGGCGAAGGATTGTTTTTCCTTTGTATCCTCTGCCTTCTCTTTTGGTGCGTAGATAAAAAACTTGCCTATCGTATATGCTTTATTTATATACTTGCCGGACTTGCTGTCCAGACTCTTAAAATAACATTGCGTATAAAACGTCCTTTTGTACGTAATACTTCCCTTAATCCCATAGCCGCTGCTAAAAAGACCGCAACAGGGTATTCATTTCCAAGTGGGCATACCCAAAATGCCACTTCATTATTTATAACATTTTCTCATTTATGCAGTAAGAAATTATATAAGGTACTTTGCCTTATTCCAATTGTACTTGTTATGTTCTCAAGAATGTATTTAGGTGTCCACACTCCTTATGACGTACTTGCCTCATTTTTAATATCCGCTGTGATAACTATTGTGGTTAATTATTTATTTGATAACTACTCACTGCATTCAACCCATAAGACATGGATATTCTTTATATTTTTTACTGCTATTCTGTCAGTAACTAGTTATTCCCTATATGTGAATGCCACTGTTTCCAATATAGCAGTCGGGAATATGGAAGATATTTTTAAATCCTGTGGTGCTTCTTTAGGATTCCTTATAGGATGGTTTATAGAAATTAATAAAATTAATTTTAATGAAAAAGCTGCCTCACTTCCTTTTCAGATTCTAAAATATATTCTTGGAATCGTTTTACTAATTTCAGTTAAAATATTAGTTTCTTATCTGTTAGAATTTGCAGGACTAAATATTTTACTATCCGGATTTGCCGAATATATGATATTAACATTTTTTATAACAGTCATATATCCAATATTGATAAAGATTTTATTCACAAACGAAGAACTGGCATACAGACATTGATTATCTGTATGCCTTTTTTAAGCCATATGGTTATTTTATAAACACTGTACTACTCCTTTTGCAATTACAAACTCCACATTTTCACTTTCAAATATCCCAGCCTTACCTGCTGAAACTTCCGTTACCTTTTTAACAAATCCATCATATTTATCTTTTTCGCACACCACATTTATTTTAACATTATCAGTATATTCTATATTAATAAGATTAATATCATCATTTTCGGCAATATACTGTATCTTTCCAAGTCCGTTATAGTCAGTAACTATTTCAAATCTTTTGCCTGTATACTTCTTCGAAATAACCGAATTATTAAGTCCCTCTGTACATGACTTCTGATAAGCCCGCACAAGTCCGCCTGTCCCTAATAATATGCCGCCAAAATACCTTGTCACCACAATTACCGCATTAGAAAGCCTCCATCCGTTAATTACGTCCAAAATCGGCTTTCCTGCTGTTCCTGACGGTTCACCATCATCACTGAATCTTTGTATATCGTTAACTGCATATGCCATACAGTTATGTCTGGCATCCCAATACTTCTTTTTCATTTCATTTATAAAATCAATAGCTTCCTCTTCACTGCTAACAGCTTTAACATTAGCAATAAACCTGGACTTTTTTTCCACTATTTCGCCGCTGCCGCCTTCTATAATAATATTTTCCATAATGTTACCTCATATTCTTTAATTATCAATGATTTATTATACCTAATTTTAATTCATGTGTCAAAAATGAATCTTGCTTTTTTATAATTACATTGATTAAAACCTCTTGAAATGTTTAATACTTGTTATATATACTATTTGAATCAAAATATATTCATCAAGTTAATACCGTAGAAGTAAATATATATGCAGATAAATCATATGTAATAAATATTTAACTTTATTAAACGCCTAAAATTTGGTATAATTACAATGATTTTTTAACAATTCTAGAAAAGAGGGTTTTTAATGAATTTCGGATATAAACAAACAGCAGATAAACGACGTGATTTAGCATCTAAGAAAAATAAACGTCTCAGTAACATTTTAGTTGGCATTTTTAAATTTGCACTATATGCATTGGTTCTGGCTGTGGTAGTCATTGGATTTACAGGGCTTGGAATGATAAAAGGTATAATTGACAATGCACCTGATGTCAGTACTTTAAATGTCACTCCTACGGGGTATTCCACCACTGTATATGACAGCGATGGTAATGTTGTAACAACACTCCTAAAGTCCGGTTCAAACAGACAGGAAGTAAGCATTGACGATATACCTGGATGCCTTCAGTATGCTTTTATTGATATTGAGGATGAACGTTTTCTTGAGCATAACGGCATTGATATTAAGGGTATAATAAGAGCCGGATTTACAGCACTTTCAACCCGCAGTTTCACTCAGGGTGCCAGTACCATAACACAACAGTTACTAAAAAATAATGTATTTGAAGATGGTGGACGCGAATCAACTCTGGCGGCATTATTTAAGCGTAAATTTCAGGAACAATATCTTGCTCTTGAATTGGAGAAAACCACTACCAAATCATATATTTTACAAAGTTACCTTAATACAATTAATTTAGGTTCTAACTGTCTTGGTGTTCAGTCAGCTGCCAAAAGATATTTTAATAAAGATGCAGCTGATTTAAATCTTTCAGAAAGTGCGGTAATTGCTGCAATTACTCAGAGTCCTTCATCATTTAACCCGGTTATTCACCCTGAGAATAATGCAAAGCGACGCAAAAAAGTACTTAATAATATGTTGTCACACGGACATATAACTAAAGAAGAATATGATGAAGCTATGGCTGATGACGTATATTCAAGAATCCAGTCTGTTAATCTTGAAACTTCTACTTCTTCTCCATATTCGTATTTTGTTGATGAATTAATTGATGAAATCCTGAATGACCTTATGGAACAAAAGGGATATACACAGACTCAGGCATATAACGTGCTATATAGTGGCGGATTAACAATTCACACAACTCAGGATACAGCTATCCAGAACATTTGTGATGAAGAGATTAATAATCCTGACAATTATCCTATAGCAGTTTCATATTCTGTAAGTTGGGCATGGTCAGTTAAAAAGACCGATGGAACAATTCAGAATTATTCAGAAGTGGATTTGGATTACTATAACAGAGTTTTATTAGAAAATCCCAATTTTAAGTTAATCTTTAGTTCTACTGAAGAATGTGATGCCCTTATAGCTGCGTTTAAACAGGAATACTTAAAAGAGGGTGAAGAAGAGATTGACGAAAATATTGAATATACAATACAGCCTCAGACATCCTTTACTGTAATGGATCAAAAAACCGGTTATGTTAAGGCAATTGTTGGAGGTCGTGGTGAGAAAATGGGAAGTCTTACTCTTAACAGGGCAACTAATACTTCTAGACAACCGGGTTCATGCTTTAAAGTTCTCTCTGCGTATGCACCTGCACTTGATACAGCGGGTTACACATTAGCTTCTACAATTGTAGATGAACCTTTTAATTATATTAACGGCAGACCGGTTAAAAACTGGTGGGGAGACTCATACAGGGGTACTTCCACATTAAGAGATGGTATCAGAGACTCTATGAACGTTGTAACAGTTAAATTACTAACTGCCATTACTCCACAATTAGGATTTGATTATCTTCATGAATTTGGTTTTACAACACTTGTATCAAGCAAAACCTTAGATGACGGCAGTGTTGTAAGTGATATAAATCAGTCACTTGGATTAGGAGGTATCACATATGGAGTTACAAACTTAGAACTTTGTGCTGCTTATGCCTCTATAGCAAATGGCGGTGTTTATACTGAACCTGTATTATATACAAAAGTTTTGGATCATAACGGAAAAGTGATATTAGAATCAACTCCTTCCACTCACACAGTTATTAAAGAATCAACTGCATGGCTGCTTACAAACGCAATGGAAGACGTTGTAAAAAGTGGCACAGGTACTCATTGTCAGGTAAACGGAATGACTGTAGCCGGTAAAACAGGAACATCAAGTAATGATTACGATTTATGGTTCTCTGGTTACACACCATATCTCACAGCAACAATCTGGTGTGGTTATGATGAAAATGCCTCACTTAAAAACGGTGTTTATCACGAAGATATGTGGAGCAGTATAATGACAAGAATTGATGAATCAAAAGGTTACACCGAAGACCTTGGTTTCCCAATGCCTGATTCAGTTATCTCTACTAAGATTTGTACTTCTTCCGGCAAAGTCGCAATCGATGGTGTATGTCCGACAACAAATGAATTTTTCGCAAAGGGAACAGTACCAAAAGACCAGTGTAATGTACATTCCGGTCAGATTCCAAATTCTACTGCTGTTGTAGGCGAAACCCAAAAGAAATCAGAAGAAGAGACTACTACTAAAAAAACAGATTAAATCTCCTGATTATAAAAGACCGGTTATAAAAAGATTTCAAAAAAACCTTTACAGAATAATTTCTGTAAAGGTTTTTTGAATTTATAGAAGAATGTCAAATAATACACGTATTAATCCAGATTTTCTCCGTTTGTCTCGATTACTTTCTTATACCAGTAAAAAGAATCTTTCTTTCTTCTGCTTAAATCGCCTGTACCATCATCATATTTATCAACATATATGAAACCATAACGTTTTGCCATCTCACCTGTTGAAGCACTGACCAAATCAATACAGCCCCAAGGTGTGTATCCCATAAGCTCAACACCATCTTTTACAGCTTCTTTCATCTGCTCGATATGTTCTCTCATATAGTCAATTCTGTACGAATCATGAATACTTCCGTCTTCTTCAAGTTTATCAACGGCTCCCAGACCATTTTCCACAACCATCATAGGTATTTCATAACGACCGTATATTTCATTTAATGTATATCTAAGTCCTTTAGGATCAATCTGCCAGCCCCAGTCACTAGCCTTGAGATATGGATTCTTTACTCCACCTATAAGGTTTCCTGATGTTCCCTGTTTAGTCATATCTGTTGATACACAATTTGTCATATAGTAACTAAATGTATAGAAATCTACCGTTCCTTCTTTTAATATTGCTTCATCATCTGCTTCCATTATGATGTTAATATTATTTTCTTCAAAATAACGTTTTGCAAAATAAGGATATGCACCTCTTACCTGAACATCGCCGCACAACCAGTTACCAATCTGCATTTCTTTCTGTGCTTTAAGAACATCATCAGGGTTACATGTAAATGGATACTCAGTCATAAATGCAATCATATTACCCAATTTAAACTGAGGATAATTATCATGTGCATACTTAACAACTTTAGCACTGGCTACAAACTGATTATGAAGTCCCTGAAATCTTGCCTGCGGAGCATCCGGAAATCCCATTGCAGGCCCTGTATATCCCTTACACGTTCCAACAGATAATACATTTCCCATCGGCATTGCACCTGCATTTATTTCGTTAAATGTAAGCCAGTATTTAACTTTATCTTTATATCTTTCGAATATTGCCTTGCAATAATTTTCAAAATATCCTATGCATTCTCTGCCTTCCCAGCCATTACATTTTTCAACTAATGCGTAAGGCATTTCATAATGAGAAATTGTGACTAATGGTTCAATGCTGTATTTCTTACATTCGTCAAATACATTATCATAGAATTTAAGTCCTGCTTCATTTGGTTCTGTTTCCATTCCCGTAGGGAATATCCTTGTCCAGTTAATCGACATTCTGAATACATTAAATCCCATCTCTGCAAATAATGCAATATCCTCTTTATAATGGTGATAAAAATCAATTGCCTCATGACTTGGATAAAGTACTCCGTCTTCTATAGTCTGCGTAATTCTCTTCGGAACTGTATGTGAACCATTTGTACACATATCAGGTACCGAAGCACCTTTTCCATCATCAGGATTTCCACTCCATTTACTGATTTAATTCCGATTGCATGTCCTGTCGGAAAGAATGTTGTTATCTCACCATCACATGGTGCATATAATTTGCCTTCTGTCGGAATTATTGCACTTCCCTGTCCTAAAGCACCTGTTGAAAATGCTTCATCTTCAACTTCTGATAAATCTTTAACTTCGCCTGTTATAGGTGATGCAATTACTTCTTTTTTGCCGTTTAAAACTTTTGTATCTTTTTTATCATCTGTTACTACAGGAGAATCATCTTTGTAAAGTATCATTGTTAAGATAAATGCTATAGCCATTGCTACAAGTGTACCAACGATAATCCAAATCATACTATATAACTTATTATCACCGGTCTTAGCAATATAACTTGGAAGACCAAATACGCCAAGACCACCCATTGTATAAGATTTAGCCCCTGCTACTCCGATTATACCACCACCGATTGCAGCTGCAATACATGAGATAATAAATGGTTTTTTCTTAGGAAGTGTAATACCATAAATACAAGGCTCTGTAACACCGAACATACCAGAGATAAATGCCGGTAATGCCATGTTTTTAAGTTTCTTGTCTTTTGTTTTAATATATATTGCTAATACTACCATTGCCTGTGCAAATGATGCTGCAAAGAATGGTGAAAGAATAAAGTCATAACCAAGCGAACCATAGTTGTTCATTGCTAATGGAATAAGTCCCCAATGAACACCAAAGATTACAAGTACCTGCCAGAATGCACCTATAAGTAAACCTGCTACAAGACCACCTGCTATAGGAATGTCATATAAAAACTTGAATGCAAATCCAACACAATTACTTAAAATAGCTGTGACTGGTCCGATTAATAGGAATGTTAATGGTAACATAATGATAAATGCCAATACCTGAGCGATAAATGTCTTAATAACATCCGGTATAATCTTCTTTAAAGTTTTTTCAAGTTTAACTATAAAATATGTTGCTACAATGATTGGAACAACTGTTGAAAGGTAACCTCCTGCCGGCATAATTATTGGAATACCAAAGAATTTAGCACTATAGCTCATTGCAAAATCTGTACCTTTTAATACTGTACCAATTATCTCGGGATTACCAGCCATTGCTGTTATTCCTGAATAACACATTGCTGCACCGATACCCATACCAAGGAATTGATTACCTCCAAACTTCTTAGCCGCTGTTGCACCTAAGATTATTGGTAAGAATGCAAAGAAACCATCACCAAATGAATACCATAACATATATGCGCCTGATGACTCAGCACTCG
>CAZQRO010000009.1:0-33430 GCA_964595785.1 uncultured Eubacterium sp. | reverse complement strand
GCCTAAAAGTCAGTAAAATCAACACTTTTCTGATTAATCAGCAGACACTATTTATAACTATAATACTATAAAATGACCATATTTCCAATCCTATATGAAAGATTTTTAAGGTGAAATTATATGATATCTGGGATAGAAGATACAAGACTTTTATGCAAGAATATAATATTTTTATTGATTTTTGGTAATAATGCGTTTATGGTAGTTGTAGCGGAAATATTGTTGGTATTAATACATGGAGGAACTCTGAAATGGAAAAAGTAAAAGAAGTAAGACAGGAGCAGCACCAAAGACGCAGAAAATAGGACAGGAAGCGTTTAGGAAAATTAATGGAACGGAAATAAGATGGCTTGGCAATGCGGGAGCAATGATAAATTGCAGAGGAACAATTATATTTGTGGACCCGTTATTGAAAGGTTTTGATATGCCATTATTAATTGATATGCCTATTGACCCATTAGAAGTTCCGAAAGCAGATACAGTATTATTAACACATTGTGATAACGACCATTTCAGCAAAATTACATGTACGGAATTGAGTAATGTCTGCAAATCTTATCATGCCCCTCATTATGTGGCAGCTCTGGTAGAAGAATTAGGAATTAAAGCAGAAGGACATGATATTCACGAAACTTTTAAGCTAGGAGATGTCAGGATAACTTTGACACCGGCAGACCACGCATGGCAGAACGAAAGCCCAAAGCACAAGACAAGGGAATTCAAGATAGAAGACTACTGCGGTTTCTGGTTAGACACACCGGACGGAAGTATATGGGTGGTAGGAGATTCAAGACTATTGCAGGAACAATTAGAGATGCCAAACCCCGATGTGATACTTTTTGATATTTCCGATGGAGCCTGGCATATAGGTTTTGAAAATGCAGTAAAAATGGCAGACACATATCCTGATTCAATTATTATTCCATGGCATTGGGGAAGTGTGAATGCACCGGAATGGAAAGAATTCAATGGTAATCCTGAAGAATTCAGGGATAGAGTAGTTAATCCGGAGAGGGTTCATATTATGGCACCGGGAGAATGCATGAGCTTAAATAAACTATAGATTTTATAATAGAATATACCAGAACAATCACGATGAGGATAAGGTAACAAGTGGAGTTACTACTACTGTTAATGCAGCAGTTGTTACAAATAATGGAGAGAACCTATGTCGAGAATTGTCTATAAGTTTTGTGGTTTTGACTACAGGTTTTGACAAATTTTTAGATGGTCATGAACTATAATACATTTTGCCGGAACGGAGAGAGTAAAATGTATGACAGAGTGTATGTAGTTTATTTAGATGTATTTTTTATGATTAATTTCATTATGGACTATTTGATAATCATCATAACATCTAAAATTGCAGGAGTTAAAAATAAGAGAATAAGAAAAATCGCAGGAGCCACATTTGGGGCATTGTACAGTGTTATTATTATTAAACCACTTATTAACCACTTATTGCGAGTAACACTAATTAATCTTGCGGTAGCAGCCGTAATGGTTCTTATATCCTTTGGATTTATCTGCATAGGAGTATACATAAAAAATGTTATATTATTATTCCTGGTTTCATTTGCTATGTCAGGAATAATTAATTATCTCTATTATACCACTATTATTGGTAAATATATGCGAAGTGTTCTATGCGGAGATTCTAATAAAGTAGTCAATGCAAGAAAATTCATTTTCGTATCTTTGCTGGCATATGTTCTGCTGAATCTTGCTGTGAAATTAGTATTATTTATACGAAAGGATGCACAGTTGTACTATGATGCAAAAATAACTTATAAGGGGAAATCTGTGGTGGTCAGGGCACTATTTGACACAGGAAACGGACTTTGCGACCCAATAAGCGGCAAAATGGTACATATAGCAGAATACAAAATACTAAAGCCATTATTGGAAGGAGATGAAAAAGCTAAAGAAAACATTTGTGTAATTCCTTTTCATTCAATTGGAAAGGATGATGGAGTAATGTACGGAATAAGAATGGATGAGATGGTAGTGCTAGTTGATGGTGAGCCGAAATTCTTATACAGCCCCATAATAGGGATATACGTGGGAAATATATCTAAGCAGGGGAAATATTCCGTTATTCTTAATAGGGACACATTTGACAGCATTAATAGGGATGTTGTCACATAAGATATCATTTATATGGAAGTATCAATCGATGAACCACTAAACGTGGATTGGGATGGGAATGAGTTATTGTTATCAGACGTTCTTGGGACAGATGAGGACGTTATATATAAAGACATTGAAGACGAAGTTGAAAGAAAACTTTTAATAAAGGCAGTATCAAAACTTAATAAACGGGAAAAAACAATAATAGAATTGAGGTTTGGTCTGAATAATGAAAATGGAGATGAACTCACTCAGAAGGAAGTGGCAGATATGTTGGGAATATCCCAATCATACATATCGAGATTAGAGAAAAAGATAATAAGCAGACTGAAAAAAGAAATAATAAAATGTTATTAAAGTAATTCAAAGACTTATCGGAACAATATTGTTTTGATAAGTCTTTTCTTTTGTGATAATATATTGATAGGTTATTTATTATATGAAGTTCAATGAGGTGCCAGATGAAGATATTACATTTATCAGACTTACATATAGGTAAGAAAGTACACGGTTATAGTATGCTTGAGGAACAGGAATATATTCTGTGTCATGAAGTAATTAATGTGATTAATGAGAATAAGATAGAAGTGGTATTTATAGCAGGTGATGTATATGATACATCGGTTCCGTCAGGACAGGCAGTAAGTCTGTTTGATTTATTTTTAACAAGATTAAATGAATTGCAGGTAAGAGTATACATTATTCCGGGCAATCACGATTCAGCGGAGAGAATTGCATTTGCTGCGGAACTTTTAAAGAGAAATCTAGTATTTATTGCAAGGCCTATTAATTATGATATAGAAAATGCACAGTTAGAAAAATATACGGAGAAGGATAAATACGGAAATATAAATATATATCTCATGCCATATCTAAAGGGAAGTGATGTGCAGCAGGTGATTGGTAATACACTAGTAGATACAGATGAGAGAAATATTCTGATTGCACATCAGTTTGTAACTGCAGCAGGTTATGAGAATGAAATCTCAGATTCGGAAATAAAACATGTAGGCGGAGTGGAAGATGTGGAAGTAAGTGTATTTGATACATTTGATTATGTTGCACTTGGACATTTACATGCACCTCAGCATATTAAAAGGGATACAGTGAGATATGCGGGGTCAATACTTAAATATTCTTTTTCGGAGGTTGACCAGAAGAAATTATTTACAGTAGTAGAGATTGGAGAAAAGGGTAATATTGAAGTGACAAAGATTCCTATTATTCCCATGAATGATATGAGAAAGATTCGTGGTCCTATAGAAAAGTTATTATCAGGTGAAGTTTATTCACAGGGAAATATTAATGATTATATTCATGCAACAATTACAGATGAGGAAGAAATATTTGATGCGGTCAGACGTCTGAAAGAGATATATAAGAACCTGCTTAAATTAGATTTTGATAATTCAAGGGTAAGGGCATTAAATGAGGTAGAGAATATCGACAATATTGAGCAGAAGGATGAACTTACATTATTTGAGGAATTCTACGAAAATAGAACGGATATGGAACTTTCAGAGGATGAAGAAGAGATAATGATTAGAATAATTAATGAGGCAGGTGGCAAAGCATGAAACCAATGCATCTGACTATATCGGCATTTGGACCATACAGCAGTGTTGAAAATGTGGATTTTACTAAGATTAGCAATGAACTCTTTTTGATTACAGGAGATACCGGTGCAGGAAAAACAACTATTTTTGATGCCATAGCATTTGCATTATATGGTGAAGCCAGTGGTAATATCAGACAGAGCAATATGCTTAGAAGTGATTTTGCAGATGAAGATGCTGAGACATTTGTAGAATTTATATTTGAAAATAACGGCAGGGAATATTATATAAAAAGAAGTCCGGAGTATTTAAGAAAAAAGAGAAAAGGTGAAGGCTTTACTAAAAAACCGGGTGATGCAGTTCTAAGGTTTCCTGATGGAAGAATTGTAAATAAATATAACAATGTTACTGAAGAAGTCATTGAGATATTAGGCATTACAAAGGAACAATTTACTAATATAGCAATGATTGCACAGGGAGATTTTCTTAAGCTTATATTAGCGAAAACCGATGAACGTTCAAAGATATTCAGGGATATATTTAATACGAGAAAATTTCAGGATATACAGTTTAAGTTAAAACAGGAGATGATGCAGCGGTTTGATAAGAATAAGGACTTTGAAAATAGTATTTTCCAATATGAGAATGATACGGTATGTCATGAGGAATCAGAGAATTATAGTATATATAAGGCAATGCTTAATGAGAAAAATATTAATGCAGTAGAAGGATTTATAGAACTGGTTAAAAAGATTACTGCTGAGGATGAACTGCTTAAACAGGACATATCTAAGCAGGAAAAGTCATATGAAGAATTGGATTTGGTTCTTACAGAAATGTTAAAATATAAAGAAGATGAAAATAAATATTTACATCAGATAGATGAATTAAAAGAAAAAATTGTAAAAGGAACAGAAGAACTTATAGAGGTAGAAGAAGATAAGGAAAAACATCAAAGTAAGAGAACACAAAGGGATGAAAAATTCCTGTATCATAACGAATTAAGTTCTAAACTAGACGAATATGAGAAACTTGAGGAGAAAACAAAAGAGCAGGAACTACAGCAAAAAAAGATACGAAAATATGAAATTAAAAGAGAAGAACTGAAAAAAGAGATAATAGAAATTAAAAACAATATTGTGGAACTTAAAAGTATGGAATTAAAATATCATGAAACTGTTATCGGTTGTAATGAGTTGAAATTAAGTCTGAATGAGGCTGTTAATAAAAACAAATTGTTAAGTGAATTAGTTGTTAAAAAGAAAAATATTGATGAGTTAACTAACAAGTTAGAAGAATTGACTAAAAAATATAATTTAAAAGAAAAGGAATTGAGAGGTTTAAGAAACGTTGCTGCAGATGCAGAGGAAATGTTTCTAAGAGAACAGGCGGGAATACTTGCTAAAGATTTAGAAGAAGGAATGGAATGTCCTGTATGTGGTTCTAAGTCACATCCGATTAAGGCAGTAATATCTAAAGGTGCTATAACTCAGGAAAATGTTAAGAAGGCAAAACAGAATGCAGACAGAGCAGCAAAAATCTTAGAACAGCTTGCTGCTGAAACAGGTCAGATAAGAGGCAGGTTAGAGCAGGAGAAGAACGAATATCAGATAAAAAGGGAAAATATTATTGAAATAAAAGATATTGACAGTCAGGAAGAAATATTTAAAATTATTTCAGATATTGAAGAAGAAATTAGTAATACAAAAATTGATATTTCTAAGGCTGAGAAATTTATTGAGAAAAATAATGATATAAAGGACAGGATAAAGTCTAATGAAGATAAGGCAGTTGATTTTGAAAAACAGTTTTCTCAAATGGAATTAGAAGTAAAGAAATGTGAAATAGCACTTGCTAAAATAACAGAAAATATTGAAAATATCAGCAAAGGTCTTAAATTTACTACGAAAGGTGAGGCTGTTAAGGAGATTGGTAAGCTGGAAAAATATATATCAGAATATGATGATACATTAGAAGCAATCGAAAAGAAGTTTAATGTATTAAGGGAAACAAAAACTGCCTGTGAGACTAAAGTAACAGTATTTGAAAAGGAAAAAGAAGGAATAGAAGTAAAAACCGGTAAATGTCTTGAAACATTGATTAAGATTAATTCTCAAATTGAATGGAACAGTGAAGAAGCTGCTAAGGATGAGAAGAAAAATCTTGATAAAGAGATAACTGCCTGTGAAAAGGTATTAGGCAATGTGGAATACCGTATCAGAAATAATAAAAATGCTGTAATTAAGATTAATAACGCCTTGAAAGACAGGCAGAATGTAATAAACGAATACTTAAGATACCAGAAGTTATCAAATGTGGCAAATGGAATGATTGCAGGTAAGGATAAGATAACATTTGAGAGATATGTTCAGGGTACTTATTTTGAATATATTATTTCAGCAGCAAATAAAAGGCTTAATGATATGACTGACGGAAGATATGAATTACTCAAGAAGAAAGACAATAACTTTAAGAATCAGTCAGGTCTTGAATTAGACATTAAGGATGCATATACGGGAAAGGTGAGAAGTATAAGCACTTTATCTGGTGGAGAAGCCTTCAAGGCATCGCTTTCTATGGCACTGGGACTTTCGGATGTGGTTCAGGGATATGCAGGGGGAATTAAGTTAGATTCAATGTTTATAGATGAGGGATTTGGCTCCTTAGACCGTGAGTCATTAGAAAAAGCCATAAGGATACTTAATGATTTAAGTGACGGAAAACGAATGATAGGAATAATATCACATGTAAGTGAACTTAGTGACTGGATAGATAAAAAGATTCAGATAAGCAAAAGTAATGAAGGCAGTAAAATCAGTCAAAGTACTTAGAATAAAAAAGAATTACAACAAAATATGAATAATAATTCTTTGACAGTAAATGTGAAATATGGTATATTAAAGTTTAGGTTTTTATGAAAATATACGTGTAGTGAAAGGAAATAGAGAAATGAAGAAAAACGGTATAAAAAAAGTGGTGGTTTTATCACTTATAGGTGTTATGGGTATGACAATGCTTAGCGGATGTGGCGATAAAAAAGAGAAGAATGCATCAGCAAGAAAGGTTGTTGAATATGATATAAATGATTATATAACACTTGGTGCTTATACTGGATTAAGTGTAGATGAGAATATTACAATTGTTACTGATGATGATGTTCAGGCAAAGATAGATTCATTAGTAAAAGAGAAGACAACATACACGGATGTAACTGACAGAAATGCCATATCAGGAGATAAAGTTACTATTGACTACATAAAGTCACAGGAAGGTAAAGATGATGAGAAAAAGTCAGATTATGAATTAGAACTTGGTTCAGGCTCGATGGGTGAAGACTTTGAGAATAAACTTGTTGGACTTGCGCTTAATGCTTCACTTACATTTACCGTTCAGGAAGAAGTTGCAAGTGAAGGCAGTACAGATGCAGAAAATACAGAGAAAGAAAAAGTCAATGTTACTTATACGGTTACAGTGAAAAAGATTCAGAAAAAGGTGGTTCCTGAAGTTACAGATGAATTCATATCAGCAAATTCTGATTATGATACAATAGCAGCATATAAAGAAGGCACAAAGGCAAGTCTTGAGAAAACTAATGCAGACAATGCAAAGAGTACGGCTCAGTCAGATTTATTGCAAATGGTAGTTGATAATTCGAAGATTTCAGGTTGTCCCGCATTTATATATAATATGAATTATAATTCACTTTGTAAATCATATGCTTCATATGCATCATATTTTGGCTCTGATTTAAAAGGATATCTTTCAATGTCAGGTACAACAATGGAAGACCTTCAGAAGCAGGCCGTAACAATGACTATGCAGACATTAGCAATCGAATCAATAGTTAAAGATGCAGGTATTGATGTTACTGATGAACAGTTTGATGAGAATTTACAGAAATATGTAGATAATTATGGATTTGATTCAACAGATGAAGTTTTGAAGACATATACAAAAGAAGAATTACTTTTTGATATGAGAAGAGATGCAGCAGTTAATTATTTGTATGAGAACAATGCAGTTACTCAGAAAATGGTATCAGCTGCAAAATAGTAAGTTTTAGTAACTCTGAACAGTTGCAATTGTTAAATAAGAATAATAAGAAACAGCTAGTAAAGAAGCAATATACTTTATTAGCTGTTTGATTTTTAGCATTTTATAAAAAAATGGAGGAAATATGAAAGGTAAAGATATATTACATTTTGCACATAACATAAAGGGACATTTTCTTACTATTACCAGACACAGACACGAAGTTATGAAGAATTGTTTCAGGTCAGGAATATTCTGGCAGGGACTTACACACGATTTATCTAAATATTCTCCCACGGAATTTTTAGTTGGTGTGACACATTATCAGGGAACCCGCAGTCCGAATGAAGGAGAGAGAGAAGACTATGGATATTCTAAGGCATGGATGCACCATAAGGGAAGAAATAAACATCATTTTGAATATTGGACGGACTATGACCCAGAGAAAAAGGTGCTTACTCCAATCAGAATGCCTAAGAAATATGTGATAGAAATGTTTTGCGACAGAGTAGCAGCCAGTAAGGTATACAAAGGTAGAGATTATAATGACAAATGTCCGTTAGAATACTATGAAAATGGAAAAACAAGACGAAATATCCATCCTGAAACGGCAGATGAAATAGAGCATCTTCTTAAAATGTTAGCAAATAAAGGTGAAGAAAAAACATTTGCACATATTAGAAAATCAAGACTTTTTGGTAATAAATTATAGAAACAGTCACAAAATACAAAAGGAATACGTGTTTTGGTATGGAATGGAGGAATTCTAATGAACAGGTTTAGAATTGCATCAAACTTATTAAAAAAGAACTTAAAGAAGATTATTATTTTTGAAGCAATATATAAGGTATTTACAATAGCTGTTTTTACACCCATTTTAGTGGAAATAATACAGGTGGCTTTAAGACTTTCTGGAATAAATTATTTGACAAATGCAAGACTGTTGGATTTTTTGCTGAAGCCAACTACAATTGCAATACTTTTTTTAGTGCTTTTAATGCTTGCCATATTTTCACTTGTGGAAATGAGTGCTATAGCTCATTGCTATAATGTATCATATAATAAAGGAACAGTATCAGTAGTAGATATGATTAAGACAGGTTTAAAATCAGCAATGAGACTGATGTATCCTAAAAATATCTTAATGATATTATTTGTAATATTATTATTACCCATAACCCATATGGGTGCAATATCGAGTTACATTACATCAATGCAGATTCCTGTATTTATAATTGAATTTTTAAGAACTAAACGGCATATATTACTGATATTGATTATTGTCTATATTTGTCTGTCGGTTTTCGCTTTGAGATGGATTAATGGTATTAATTATTATACGACAGAGAAGATGAATTTTAAAAATGCCAGAAAAGCAAGTATTAACCTTAATAAAAACAAATATTTCGGGTTGATTATGGGATTTATCTTGTGGCAGATAATAATATTATTATCACTTCTAATGTCATATTCTTTAATGGTATTTTTGATAACAAAAGGTCTTCAATTGATATTAAGGGATAAATTAGCATATAATATTTCACTTTATGCAGCAAAAATTATCTATCAGATATGGCAGATAATATATTTTTGCATGATTGTTCCAATTACATTTGCATTTTTCAGTGGATATTTTTTTGCAAGAAAGAATAAAATTAAAGAAGAAATAGTTATTCCACCACGAGTTGAGAAGAAGAAGTATGTAAAGTCAAAATTTAAGAAGACTCTTTCAGTGGTAGTTGTTGTATCTGCAATACTTAATGTGATATATATTAATTTTGACTTTGGTATATTCAGAGGTTCATCAAATGTGCAGTTGTTAAATAGGACAATGATTGCGGCACACAGAGGATATTCTTCTGAAGCACCGGAAAATACCATTCCCGCATTTGAGGCTGCAATTGATAATATGGCTGATTATGTGGAGTTAGATGTACAGGAAACAAAAGACGGACGTGTGGTAGTATTGCATGATTCTAATCTGAAACGTGTGGCGGGAATAAGCAATAATATCTGGAAAGTTGATTATAATGATATTGAAGATATAGATGTGGGAAGCTGGTTTTCAGATGAATTTACAGGAACTACAATTCCAACATTAGAAGAAGTGATGGAGATGGCTAAGGGAAGATTAAAACTTAACATTGAAATTAAACTTACGGGTCATGAGAAAAATCTTGAAAAGTCGGTAGTAGAGATTATAGATAAATATGAAATGAAGAATGAGTGTGTAGTGACATCTTTTCAGGCAAAAGCTCTTAAGAAGGTCAAAGAATACAATCCGGACATACAGACGGGATATATTCTTCATGTTGCCTATGGGGATTTTTCAGGTGTAGATTATGCAGATGCCCTGAGCATAAACTATTCATTTGCCACAGAGGCATTAATTGATAATGCGCATGATACAGGCAAGGATGTATATGTGTGGACAGTTAATACGGCAGATGCCATAAACGAAATGATTGAGAATGGTGCAGATATGATTATTACAGATGACCCTGTGTTAGCAAGAGAAACTTTGACATCATATGAGACAAAGCCATATGTTGTTAAACTTGTAAAAAAATTTATGAAATGATGATTGTGTCAAAATGTATACATTATGTTGATATTTTTGACTAAGATATAATGAAATAGAAAGGTAGGATTTTTAGTGAAAAATGTATATAAAGTACTTACAATAGCAGGTTCGGATTCGAGCGGCGGAGCAGGAATACAGGCCGATCTTAAGACAATTTCAGCCCATGATATGTTTGGAATGAGTGTAATTACATCTTTGACGGCACAGAATACCACAGGTGTATATGGGGTGCTTGATGTTGAACCTGAATTTGTCGGGAAGCAGATAGATGTGGTGTTTGAGGACATAGTACCTGATGCGGTGAAAATTGGTATGGTGTCAAATGTAAAGATTATAAGAACTATTACAGAGCATTTAATAAAAAATAAGCAGGAAGTAATAGTTCTTGATCCTGTAATGGTATCCACAAGTGGCTGTATGCTGCTTCAGACAGATTCTATGACAGCATTAATTAATGAACTTATGCCGCTTGCAACAATTATTACACCGAATATTCCTGAAGCAGAGGTTTTAAGTGGAATAGAAATCAGAAATGAAGATGATATGATTATAGCGGCAGAGAAAATATTTAAAAAGACACAGAAACCGCTTTTGATTAAAGGAGGTCATCTGTCTGCAAGTGCAGATGACTTGCTATTTACAGCAGATGAATATAAGTGGTTAAAAGCAGAACGTATTGATAATAATAATACTCATGGAACAGGCTGTACACTTTCGTCAGCAATTGCCTGTAATCTGGCAAAAGGAAATGATGTATTTACAAGTGTTAAGAATGCTAAGAATTATGTATACAATGCCATTAATGCAGGACTTGACTTAGGAAAAGGAGACGGACCGCTCTGGCATAATGTGGAAGCTTTTTCCAAAATAAATAATATATAAAATAGTATAAAATATCCCTATTTCGTTAATCATTTTAAGGACAAATAAAATGATGGAGGAATGGGGATATGTCTCTTTATAATAAGGTTGAAATTTGTGGTGTAAATACGGCAAAACTGCCTCTTTTAAAAAGTGAAGAACAGGAAGAACTTTGGAATAGAATTGATAAGGGGGATAAAGAGGCCAGAGAAAAGTTTATTCAAGGGAATTTAAGACTGGTGTTAAGTATTACAAAAAGGTTTGCAGGAAATAATGAAAATATAGATGATTTATTTCAGATTGGCTGTATCGGACTTATTAAAGCTATTGATAACTTTGACAGAAGTATCGGAGTGAAATTTTCTACGTATGCAGTACCGATGATTTTAGGGGAGATAAGAAGATTCTTAAGAGATAATAATTCCATAAGAGTAAGCCGTTCACTTAGAGACACAGCTTACAAAGCAGTCTATTCTAAAGAGATGCTTACGAGGAAACTTGGAAAAGAGCCCACTGTAGCAGAAATTGCTGATGAAATAGGTATTTCACAGGCACAGGTAAGCAGATTAGAAAAAAATGCACTCAAATCCATGAGAAACTATTTAAGTCAGACATAATTTTATGAAAAAATGTATATATTCATTAAAAAAGTATGAAAGATTTTTCTGATAAGAAAATCTTTCATACAAGAACATTTTGAGAAAAAAGGAATAATGTATTACAAGAGGTTTATGGCAGGTGAATATACGTGAGAGTATGCGATTTAAGGCAGAAAGAAGTTATTAATCAGTGTAACTGCAAGCGGCTCGGCTGCGTATCAGATGTAGAGATTGATATTAATAATGGCTGTGTTATTGCAATTATTGTTCCGGGAATACCGAAATTGTGTGGTTTGTTTGGAAGAGACACAGAATATGTTATTCCGTTTAAATGTGTAAAGCAGATTGGAGAGGAAATAATACTTGTTCAGGTAAAAGAGGAAGATGTAATTAAGAAATGTGAATATCTGTAATTATTCAGGACCAAGGGAGTTTAATTAAAATTAGAATGTTTGCAAAGCCTGCTTGACCAAACGAATTAAATTAACTATAATAATTAAAGTAAAAAATACACTTGGAGGAGAATAAATGAAGTGTCCATATTGTAATAAAGAGAGTACAAAAGTAGTTGATTCAAGACCGGCAGAGAATAATTCCATAAGGCGCAGAAGACAGTGTGAGAATTGCGGCAAACGTTATACTACTTATGAGAAGATAGAGACTATTCCGCTTATTGTAATTAAGAAGGACCAGAACCGCGAACCATATGACCGTTCCAAGATTGAGGCGGGAATAATTCGCTCATGCCATAAGAGACCTGTTTCGATTAATCAGATAACAGAAGTTGTTGATGAAATAGAGAATACAATTTTCAATCTTGATGAAAAAGAAGTAAGCAGTACAGATATTGGAGAAATGGTAATGAATAAACTTAAAGATTTCGATTCTGTGGCTTATGTAAGATTTGCTTCTGTTTACAGGGAATTTAAGGATGTGAATACATTTATGGATGAGATTAAGAAATTACTTGATAAGTAGAGAAATATACAGGAAGGCTTGAAGAAACAGTATGAAAATATTTCGTAGTTTTTATCCGAATGAATATAAGAGAAGTACATATGTAATAAATTTCAGAAAATATTATGATAAAGGATACAGAGGTATTCTATTTGATGTAGATAATACATTGGTACATCATGGTGCTCCGGAGGATGACAGAGTAATAAAATTATTTGAAGATTTGAGAGAGATTGGTTTTAAGACCTGTCTTATTTCGAATAATAAGGAATATCGTGTAAAGCCATTTGCAGACAGGCTTGGTACAAAATATATTTATGATGCACATAAACCATCGAGAAAAAGTTATAACAAAGCTTTTGAAATACTGGGTACAACTAAGGAACAGACAATGTTTGTCGGAGACCAGATTTTCACAGATGTGTATGGGGCTAATCGTGTAAAAATGTATACAATTCTTGTAAGACCTTTGCATCCAAAGGAAGAAATACAGATTGTATTAAAAAGATATTTAGAAAAAATAGTGCTTTTGACTTATCGTAATGAACTTAAGAAAGAAAGAAGCCGAAAAAATAAAGAATAAATTAAATTATAATTATTTATATGTCATAATTTGATTTAAATTAATAATAACGAATCAGACTGTCAATGATAATAATTGACAGTCTGATTTGTTTATACAAAATATAGACAATAAATTTAATTACTCAATATTTATTTAGAAAAATACTTTGCCTTAACTTCTTTGACCGGCAATTCTCTGCCTGTCCATATCTTGAATGCTTCTGCCCCCTGATATAATAACATATACAGACCATTAAAGGTCTGGCAGCCATGGGATTTCGCCATTTTAAGGAGTTTGGTTTCCATTGGGTTATAGATAACATCTGAAACGATTAAATCACTTCTGAATACATCTTCATCTGTAATAATGCAGTTATCGGTATTTGGTGCCATTCCGACACTTGTGGCATTGGTAAGAATATGGCTGTTATCAATGCTTTTATTAAGTTCAGTTTTGTCTGCAAGGTCATATAATGATGCTTTGCATTTTGTATTGGAATTAATTGTATCCACTAATTTCTGCGCTCTGTTAAAAAACTGGTCTTTAATACTAAACACATTTATATTAGCGACACCATCTAATGCAGCCTGTGTACAAATGGCAGTAGCAGCACCGCCGGCACCAAGTAGGGTCATGTTTTTGCTGGTTATATCATGTCCGGCATCTTTTACGGCATGCATATATCCCACACCATCAGTGTTATGTCCTATAAGTTTTCCGTTATCATTGACTACTGTATTAACTGCTCCAATCATTTTTGCAGCAGGACTTAAATCGTCTGCTAATTCGCACATAAGGTTTTTATCAGGCATCGTGCAGTTAAAACCACGCACACCCATTGTTCTCATGCCTTCAACAGCAGTTTTCAGATTATCTGTACCTACATTAAAGCAAAGATATACATAATCAAGACCAAGCAGATTGAATGCCTCATTATGCATCATAGGCGATATGCTGTGTGCAACTGGACTGCCGAGAAGTCCGGTAAGTGTAGTATGTCCGGTTATGTTTGTACTCATATAAACTCCATTTCCGCGTATCAACGCATTACAAAAAATATTCTTATGTTATAGTAAGCCCAGATTTAATTAATGTCAATAATTGAGTTTATCATTTAATATCTGTAACAAGTTTGCTATTTACATCTGCGTCAGTAATCAGTCATAATTGCCATATTATCAATCTGGTGGTATAATATTTGCAAATTTGAATAAACGGATTATGGAAAGCATAACAACAATAATAAGTTACAAAAACGGAGGATTCCATGAAAAAAGTTCAGGTAGGAAATGTGATTATCGGAGAAGGTATTACAAAGATGTGTGTACCGGTTGTCGGAGAGAATTTAGAAGAGATAAAGCAGCAGGCAGAAAATATCAGAAATAAGCCGGCAGATTTAGTGGAGTTCAGAATAGATTATCTTAAAACGGTTAATGATGCAAAATACATATATAACATTGCAGACTCTATAAAAAGCATCTCAGAAAAACCTGTAATTATGACATTCAGAACTGCATTTGAAGGTGGAAATAAAGAGATAACCAGAGAAGAATATGCAGATTTGTTAATGAACATATTACAGCAGGGTCCTATAGATATTATTGATGTGGAAATGTTTATGGGTGATAATTTAGTCGAAGAAATTGTAGAAGAGGCACATAATAATAATACAAAAGTTATTATGTCAAATCATGATTTTCATAAGACACCGGAAATAATTGAGATTGTGGGAAGACTTAGGAAGATGGAATCGATGGGTGCAGATATTGCAAAAATTGCAGTAATGCCTGCCAATTCAGGTGATGTTATTAAGTTATTGCAGGCTGCAAATACTGTATATTCAGATATTAATATTCCTATAGTTACTATGTCTATGTCAGGAATAGGACTGATAAGCAGAATTTCAGGTGAGATTTTCGGAAGTTCCATAACATTTGGAACTGTCGGAAAGATTTCAGCACCGGGACAGATAGAAGTAGATAAGTTAAAACCAGTATTAGAAATAATACATAAGAATATTATCTAGAAAGGTATGGTTAAATAGAATGCAAAAGACAGATTACAATATTATGTTAATAGGCTTTATGGGAACAGGAAAAACTACGGTTTCAAAGAGATTGTCCAGGGATATGGAACTTCCTGAAGTTGACATGGATGCTTATATAGTGGAACATGAAAATATGAAGATATCAGAGATATTTGATAAGTCCGGTGAAGATGGTTTTAGAAAGATTGAAACTGAATGTCTTAAAGAAATTCAAGAAGAAAAAGGAAGAATTGTATCCTGTGGAGGCGGAGCTGTTTTAAAGAATGAGAATGTGGAATGTATGAAGAAGGGTGGCGTTATAGTTCTTCTTACTGCTACACCTGAAACTATATATGAAAGAGTAAAGGATAATGATGACAGACCGATTCTTAACGGAAATATGAATGTTCCATTTATAGAACAGTTGATGAATAAGAGAAAAGAAAGATATTTAGAGGTAGCAGATGTGATTATTGTTACGGATAATAAGTCGGTTTCTGAAATTTCAAGCGAAATTCAAGCAAAGCTGTTTGTTTTTGCTAAAAAATAGTTGAAAAATTATCAATAGTATTATAAAATATATAAAGTTATTGAGTTTTGAAGAATTTGAACGGACAAACTTAAGCTGTATTCAATTTAAGGAGGATATATTTATGATATCAGCAGGCGATTTTAGAAATGGTATAACAATTGAAATGGATAATAATATTTATCAGATTATTGAGTTCCAGCATGTTAAACCAGGTAAAGGTGCTGCATTTGTTAGAACAAAATTAAAGAATATTAAAAGTGGTGGTGTAGTTGAGAAGACTTTCAGACCGACTGAGAAATGTCCACAGGCAAGAATTGAGAGAAAGGACATGCAGTATCTTTATTCAGATGCAGATTTATTCTACTTCATGGATGTTGAAACATATGACCAGATAGCATTAAGCGCTGATAATGTTGGTGATGCACTTAAATTTGTTAAAGAAAATGAAATGGTTAAAATATGTTCACATAATGGTGACGTATTTGCGATTGAACCACCATTGTTTGTTGAATTAGAGATTACTGAAACTGAACCGGGATTCAAGGGTGATACAGCAACAGGAGCAACAAAACCTGCAGTTGTTGAGACCGGAGCAACAGTTTATGTTCCATTATTCGTTGAACAGAACGATAAAATTAAAATTGATACAAGAACAGGTGAATATCTTTCAAGAGTTTAAATGATAAGAGAATTTTCAGACCCTGCATTTCTTAGAAATGCGGGGTTTTTGCTGTACTAAAAGAATTGTGCAGAAAAAAATAAAAAAATCATTGACGGATTTGCAATTGCCATGATAGAATGACGACAGTAACAGGGAGTAGTTCACATCTGAAAAGATGTTGCACATTTCGTCATCACGTTGAATTAATCATATGTAGTGATTTTATTCCTCCGGAATGTACACTGAGAAAAGAACGAGACTTTTACCGTAATTTTTTGTACGGTAAAAGTCTCGTTCTTTTTATATCTGGCAGTGTATTAATGAAGTGCACTTGGAACAAAAACTGTACTGAAAAATTTACTCTTACATGGAGGTTAATGTGAAAGAATATTGGCAAAAATCAAATGAAGAACTAAAAGAAGAGTTTGGAAGTATTAAGAATGGACTTACAGATGTGCAGGTTGAAGACATCAGGGAAAAATTTGGTGAAAATGTTTTAGAGGAGGGGAAGAAGAAAAGTATATTAGCAGTGTTTTTAAGTCAGTTCTGCGATTTACTGGTGGTTATTTTAGTAATTGCCGCCACAATTTCAATGTTCTCAGGGAATGTTGAGAGTACAATTGTTATTCTGCTTGTTTTGGTTATGAATGCTGTTCTTGGAACAGTACAGCATGTAAAAGCGCAGAAGTCACTTGACAGTTTGAAACAATTATCTTCTCCGAGTGCAAAGGTTATAAGAGATAATGTTAAACAGGAAATACCTTCAAAAGACATTGTACCGGGCGACCTGGTTTTACTTGAGGCAGGAGATTTAATTGTGGCAGATGGAAGAATAGTAAGGAATTATTCTTTACAGGTAAATGAGAGTTCTCTTACAGGTGAATCCACAAATGTAGATAAAAATGACAGGATAATATCAGATAATGTACCATTGGCAGACAGAACAAATATGGTATATTCAGGAAGTCTTGTTACATATGGCAGAGCAGATGTTATTGTGACTGCAACAGGAATGAATACTGAACTTGGAAAGATTGCAGGACTTATGAATGACACTAAGGAGAGAAAGACTCCGCTTCAGATAAGTCTGGATAAATTCAGTGGCAGACTGGCAATGATGATAATGATTATATGCGTTCTTGTTTTTGGATTGTGCATATACAGGGATATGAATATTTTAGATTCACTGATGTTTGCAGTAGCTTTGGCGGTTGCTGCCATTCCAGAAGCACTGAGTTCTATAGTTACAATAGTTCAGGCGATGGGTACACAGAAAATGGCATCACAGAATGCAATAATAAAAGAATTAAAGGCTGTTGAAAGTCTTGGCTGCGTATCAGTTATCTGTTCTGATAAAACAGGAACATTAACACAGAATAAAATGACAGTTAAAAATATTTATATGGATAATAATGTTTTAGACCCTAATAAGGTGGATATCAGCTGCAAACTACACAGATATTTTATGTACAATGCCATTTTAAATAATGATTCGGCTATTGTCGAGGGAAAAGGTATTGGAGATCCGACAGAATATGCATTACTTGAGATGTTTAGAAATATAGATATTAATAGCAAAAATATTCTTCCGGATGAAAAAGCCAATGAAGAAATAATAAGAAAAATGATGCCTAGAATAGAAGAGGTTCCGTTTGATTCAGACAGAAAACTAATGAGTACAAAATATAATTTACATAACGTATCTACTATTTTTACAAAAGGTGCCGTCGATGTTCTGATTGACAGATGTACCGGAATTCAATTAATTGATGGTGTACATGAATTGACAGACGAAGATAAAAATAATATTCAGAGACAGAATCAGTTATTTTCTGAAAACGGACTGAGAGTTCTGGCATTTGCATATAAAGAAACAGATGAAAAGTTATGCATGGAATCAGAAAATGATTATATATTTACAGGACTAATTGCAATGATTGACCCTCCAAGACCTGAGTCAGTTGAAGCGGTTGCAGATGCTAAAAGAGCAGGAATAAGACCGGTTATGATAACTGGTGATCACAAGATAACGGCAGTTGCGATTGCAAAAGAAATAGGTATTTTTGAAGATGGAGATCTGGCAGTAACGGGCAGTGAATTAGATAGTATGACAGATACGGAACTCGACGCAAATATAACAAAGATATCAGTATATGCAAGAGTCTCACCGGAAAATAAAATAAGAATTGTAGATGCATGGCAGAGAAAAGGAAATATTGTATCAATGACAGGTGATGGAGTAAATGATGCTCCGGCACTTAAAAAAGCCGATATCGGTGTAGCGATGGGAATAACAGGTACGGAGGTATCAAAAGATGCATCGGCAATGATATTAGCAGATGATAATTTTGCTACAATAATTAAAGCAGTTGTAAACGGAAGAAATATATACAGAAATATTAAAAATTCAATATTGTTCCTGCTATCAGGTAATATGGCAGGTATTTTATCAGTACTTTATACCTCGATTATGGGATTGCCAATTCCGTTTGCACCGGTACATCTTTTATTTATAAATCTGTTGACAGACTCGCTTCCTGCAATTGCAATAGGAATGGAACCTTCTGATAAATCTTTGTTAAAAGAGCCTCCAAGGAATCCTTCAACTGGAATAATGACAAAAGATTTTGTTACAAAGGTATTTTTACAGGGTGTTTTAATAGCGATTTCTACAATTACAGCCTTTTATGCAGGATTGCGTACCAGTGCAGTAATGGCTTCAACAATGGCATTTGCAACACTTACACTTGCAAGACTGTTTCACGGCTTTAACTGCAGAAATAAGCAGTCATTATTAAAATTAGGATTTAAGTCAAATAAATACAGCATATTGGCATTTGTCTGTGGAACTATACTTTTAGCTGCTGTAATGTTTATACCGGGATTACATCATATATTCAGTGTATCAGCAATTAATATTACATCCGTCTTTATGATAATAGGACTTTCTATTGCACCTACAATAATAATACAGATTGTGAAAGTATGTGGTGAACGAAGATGAACGCAAACGCTATAAATAATATTGATTTTTCATATTTTATTCATCAGATAGCAGAGCATCCGATATTATGTGTTGCGGTATTGCTGACACTTGGTGTAATATTTGTAAACGGATGGACAGATGCACCAAATGCAATTGCAACATGTGTATCCACAAGATGTATTGAGGTTAATAAAGCAATAATAATGGCAGCAGTTTTTAACTTTTTTGGCGTACTGATTATGACAATGATTAACTCCAAAGTCGCTATGACTATTAAAAATATGGTTAACTTTGAAGGTGACAATGATGCAGCCATGATAGCTTTGTGTGCGGCAATGGCAGCAATTGTAATATGGGCTGTTGCAGCATGGTATTTTGGCATTCCTACCAGCGAGAGCCATGCGCTTATTGCCGGTTTATCAGGAGCAGCAATAGCACTTCAGGGTGGAATAAAGGGTATCAATATTTCAGAATGGATAAAGGTCATATATGGATTGTTTTTATCTACTATTGCCGGCTTTGTTGTTGGATATGGTATATGCAAGTTTATATCAATAATTTGCCGTAATATGAATAGAAAGAAAGTTAACGGATTCTTTCAGAAAGGTCAGGTGGCAGGCGGTGCGGCAATGGCATTTATGCATGGCGCACAAGACGGACAGAAATTCTTAGGAGTATTATTATTAGGACTTTTTCTTGTAAATGGAAAAAGCGATACAAGTGGAGCAGTTATTCCGATATGGATGATGATTATATGTTCAGTTGTTATGGGACTTGGAACATGTGTCGGAGGAAAGAAAATAATCAAATCCGTAGGAGTTGATATGGTAAAACTTGATAAATATCAGGGATTTTCAGCGGATATGGCAGCAGCAATCTGCATACTGTTTTCAACATTATTCGGAATACCTGTAAGTACAACGCATATGAAGACAACAGCAATTATGGGAGTAGGTTCTGTTAAAAGAATGTCAGCCATAAATTATAAAGTTGTTATTAATATGGTATTAACGTGGATATTAACATTTCCGGGTTGTGGTCTGATTGGATACATAATGGCAAAAATATTTTTATTATTGAGGTAAATTTGAAAGTTCCAGTGTGATATTCGTCACTCTGGAAAGCGGCAGATATTAATACGAAAAAAGCAGATTTATGCCTGCGGCAGTAAACGGATTATTTAAAAATCCTTTAAAACATATTGGTTTTCTGCTTAAATTTGTAGCAGGTGCGTTTATCGGTTTCATCTTTTTTGCAAAATGGATAACCTTTTTATTAAGCAGTAATAATTTCGGTGAAATAATAAGATTTCTTTTTATGGGAATTGTTATTGGAGGTATACCGCTTCTGGTAAATAAATCTGGAATGGCATAAATTATAATTTTAACTGACATAACCGAATTTTCTTAAAGAAGAATCGGTTATGTTCTTGTAATGTCGTGAAACGTAATTACAAGATTAAAATTATATAGCATATGAAAATATAAACAAAAAATCAGGTCGAATAGTGACACTAATTAATGAGTTGTGCAAAAAATGATATAATCACAAAGTATAAATATAATACATATGGGGAAAGATATTGTATAAGATGCAGTATAACAACATATTAATTTGTAATGATATGTCAATTGAATTTGTTGTGAAATAGTAGTATAAAAAGAGTGTGGAGCGCTTTACAAATTTAATTATAAGGAGAAAGTATGAATTACGAAGAATTTGTATGCTATGTAAAAGAAGGCATGGAGGACGTACTTGGAAGTGATTACATAGTGTCAACACACAAGGTACTTAAGAATAATGATATTGAGTTAGATGCATTAACGGTAATAAGCAGGGAGTCAAATGTTTCGCCGACTATTTATCTTAATTCGTATTATGAGGAATACAAGAGTGGAATTGATACGGGAGACATTATAAGAGAGATTTATGAACTTTATAAGGAACACAGCACAAAATTAAATTTTAATGTGGATATATTTAAGGACTTTAGCAGAATAAGTTCTAAAATAGTATTTAAATTAATAAATACCGAAACAAATGAAAAATTGCTTAATGATGTACCAAGTGTTCAGTTTCTTGATTTATCAATAGTTTTTTACTGCTTATTAGATGATGATTTTTTAGGCAGTGCGACAGCATTAATACATAACATACATATGCAGATGTGGGATATTAAGAAAGAAGATTTGTTAGAAATTTCTAAGAAAAATACGCCATTATTATTAGCATGTGAATTAAAGAATATGAATGATGTGATTAGGGAGATGCTTATTAGTGATTTAAAACAGACAATTTATGAAAAGGATGAAAGGTATGATGAGAATTGTCAGATTCCGCCTCCTGATATTGTGGCAGATGGTTTATTAAAGGATATTACAGAAGCAAGAAATGCAATTTCTATGTATGTATTAACAAACAGGCAGAAAATTAATGGTGCAGCATGTATGATTTATGATGGTGTGTTAGAGGATTTTGCCGGAGAGATTAATAAAGATTTGTTTATTCTGCCAAGTTCAGTACATGAAGTGATACTTGTGCCGGTAACAGATGGAATAGATAGAAATGAACTTACCAAAATGGTAAGAGAGGTAAATGAGAATGAATTAGATGAAATAGATGTTCTTTCAGACCATGTATATTATTATAATCGTAAAGATAAAAAAATATATATGTAGATGATAATAAAAAATGTCAGCTGATGTTAAGTTTATAAAAAAATGTCAACTGGCATTTTTTATGTAAAGACTTGTGATTTTTTTGTAAGAATTGTATCAATAATGCTTATCAACATTGACATTAAAGCCGATTTGCATTAAAATACAAATCGACTTATAGTAAATTGTAGTAAATTATGGTAAAGAGGAGTAAGGCTTTATGATAAACACATATAATGTTTTAGATATATTAGAAAATACAGCAAAAAGAATACCTGATAAAATTGTTTTTGAAGATGAAGAGACAATGATAAGTTATTCTGATTTCGCTAAAAAGGCGAAGATTGCAGGTACGGGTTTGAGCGGCTGTTTTGTTGAAAATAATCCGGTGCCTATATTTATGGAAAAATCGGTTCAGACGCTGCAGGTGATGTTTGGCGCAATTTATGCCGGATGTTTTTATGTTATTATAGATATTCATCATCCGCTTGCAAGAATTAATCAGATAATGCAGACTTTACAGTCAGATAAAATGGTTACGTCTGAAAAATATGCAGATATTTTACAAAAAACAGGTTATGAAGGTGAAATTATTCTGATTGAAGATATAATAAAGGATAATGCCATAGATGAAACAAAGCTCATGTCCATAAGAAACAGACTTGAAAAAAGAAGTCCGCTATATTGTAATTTTACTTCAGGTTCAACAGGAACACCAAAAGGAGTTTTAGTGGGACAGGAGTCAGTAATAGATTTTATTGAAAATTTTGTTGAAATATTTAACATAAAAGAGAAAGATATTATAGGCAACCAGGCACCGTTTGACTTTGACGTGTCAGTAAAGGATATTTATTCAACTATATTTACCGGGGCAAGAATGGTTATTATTCCGAAAAGAAAATTCTCATTTCCAACGGAGTTAATGGATTACTTATGTGAAAAAGAGATAACCACACTTGTTTGGGCAGTATCAGCGTTATGCATTATTTCCACTTTAAATGGATTTTCATATAAGATACCTGATAAGATAAATAAAGTGATTTTCAGTGGTGAAGTGATGCCGGTTAAGCATTTAAATATCTGGAGAAAGTACATTCCGGATGCATTATATGTAAATGTATACGGACCGACTGAAATTACATGTAACTGTACATACTATATAATTGAAAAAGATGAAATGTTAAATGACAGTGAAAAAATACCAATCGGAAAAGCATTTCCAAATGAAAAAGTATTTTTGTTGAATGAAAACAAAAAATTAGTTGATGAAAAAAGATGTGAGGGTGAAATCTGTGTGTCAGGTATCTGCCTTGCATTGGGATATTATAATGATAAAGTTCAGACGGAAAAAGCGTTTGTAAAGTGTCCGTTGGAAAATATGCAGAATGGGATAATGTACACAACCGGTGATATAGGATATTATGATGAAAATGGCAATTTGTATTATTCAGGAAGAAAAGATTTTCAGATAAAGCATATGGGACATAGAATTGAATTAGGAGAAATCGAACAGGCAATCGGTAATCTCGATGGAATAGACAGAGTAAACGTAATCTTTGATAAAGATGGTAATAACATAGTTGCTTTTTATAAAGGGACAACTGATAAACGTGAAATTAAGAAATCTCTTAGAAAGACACTTCCGGTTTTTATGATACCTAATAAATTTGCAATGGTAGAAGAATTTCCACTTAATAAAAATGGAAAAACTGATAGAAAAAAGTTACTGTCAGACTGGATTGAAGAAGAGAAAAGGATAGCAAAAGAAAAGAAGATGCGACTGCAAGAGACAGGGGGCAGGGATTAATGGAAAATATAAATCAACCGAATTTTTTATCGGAAGATGTAATAAAGGAAGCAGCAGAAAAATATAAGACGCCATTATATATTTTTAATAATGATTTTCTGATAAAACATATGAATGAACTTAAAGACAGATTAGGCGGAAGAGCAAAAGTATGTTATGCTATGAAGGCAAATCCTTTTTTAGTGGATATGCTTAGGCATGAAGTGCCTTATTTTGAAGTATGTTCACCGGGAGAATTAAAAATATGCAAAAGACTGGAAATTGAAGCAGATAATATAGTATTATCAGGTGTATTTAAAGAAGAAAATGATATGGAATTTGCCATGAACACATATGGCATAACAACATTTACTATTGAATCTTATGAACAATTTAAAGTTTTAAGAGAACTTTCAGGAAAATACAGTATAAATATTAATGTTCTCATAAGAATAACTAGTGGTAATCAGTTTGGTGTGGATATGGACATGTTGTACAGAATCCTTAACGAAATTAAGGAAAGTGAATATATACATGTTGAAGGTCTTCAGAAATATTCAGGAACGCAGAAACGAAAACCGGAGATAATTGAAGATGAAGTAGAAGAATTATTTGATATTGCAGACAAGATAGAAAAAGATTTTGAATGTGATATACGTAAAATAGAATACGGACCGGGATTATTTGTACCATATTTCTTAAATGATATGGATATTTGTGGAGAATTATTAGATAGTTTGTGTAAGGTATTAGATGAATTCAACTCAGACCACGCAAATAAGAAACGTGAGATTATTCTTGAGATGGGACGATATGTGGTAGCAAAATGTGGATGCTATGTAAGCCGTATTGTGGATATTAAGAAAAATGACGCTCAGAATTATTGCATTATTGATGGAGGAATTAATCATCTTAATTATTTTGGTCAGACGATGTCCATGAAAATGATGTTTCACAGATATATAGATATGAATAATCACTCAGAAGATAAATTATGTAATGAAGAAAAGTACATTATTTGTGGTTCATTATGTACAACAGCAGATGTAGTAGTGAAAAATATGGAACTGGATTCCCCTTCTATTGGCGATATACTTGTATTCGAGAATACGGGAGCATATTCGGTTACAGAAGGAATTTATATGTTTTTAAGCAGAGATATGCCTGTTATTACAAGTTATTCAGAAGAAAATGGATTAAGACTATTAAGAGAAAGATTTGAAACAAATCAGTTAAATGCGCAACAAAAATGTGAAAACTAATAGAAGTAAGCATTTTTAAATATAGAAAAAATAAGAAAAAGAGAGGTTTATACCATGAATGAATTTATTGAATTATTAGAGGACATTTGTCCTGATGTGGATTTTGAAGAATGTGAGACATTAATTGATGACGGATTGCTTGATTCTTTTGCTATTTTATCAATAGTAAGTGAATTACAGGATGAATATGAGATAATAATTACTCCGGCAGAAATTATTCCGGATAACTTTAATTCAGCAAAAGCATTATGGGCAATGGTACAGAGATTAAAAGAGGAAAATTAATATGTCGCTGTCTTCAACACAATTTATTTTATTTGTAATACTCAGTGCGGTGTTATATTACACGGTGTTTAAGAAAATTCAATGGCAGTGGCTTTTAGTAGTGAGCTATGTCTATTATATTGCATCAGGATATAAAAATATAGTTTTTATATTAGGTACAACAGTAATAACATATCTATCAGCCTGTCTTATACAAAGAATTAATGATAATAATTCAGACAGAAGTTCAGCCCAAAAAAAATTAGTTCTTATTATGGCATTGCTTTTGGATTTTGGAATTCTGGCTGTGCTTAAGTACACTAATTTTGTGATTTTTAATATCAATGAATTTTTAAGAGGTAATCTATCATTTGTTACGTTAATATTACCGTTAGGAATTTCTTTTTATACATTTCAGTCAACAGGCTATCTGCTGGATGTATATTGGAAAAAAGCAAAGGCAGAGAGAAATTTCTTTAAATTATCTTTATTTGTATCATATTTTCCTCAGATTATGCAGGGACCGATTAACAGATTTAATAGTCTTAGCAATGAATTATTCAAAAAGCATATTTTTGAAATTAAGAGAACAGAAAAAGCAGTTCAGTTAATTTTGTATGGATTATTTAAGAAAATGATATTGGCAGATAATGCAGCAATGTATGTTAATACAATTTTTGGAAGGTATGATAAGTTTGACGGAATGGTGATAGTCGGTGTGCTGGCTTATTCTATTCAGCTTTACGGAGACTTCTCTGGTGGAATAGATATTGTAAGAGGTGTGTCTTATATATTTGGAGTTGAAATGAGTGAGAACTTTAAACAGCCGTATTTTGCTACGTCAATTACGGATTTCTGGCACAGATGGCATATTACACTTGGAAACTGGATGAAAGATTATGTATTTTATCCAGTTACATTATCAAGATGGATGAATAAATTCCAGAAATGGGCTAAGAAAGTATTTGGTAAAAAACTTGGCAGAACTTTGCCTATTTGTATATCGAATATCATAGTATTTATGTTAGTAGGTGTATGGCATGGAGCTGACTGGAAATATATTGTATATGGTTTATATAATGGAATTATTATAGGTTTCAGCGGACTGATGGCTGAGAACTATAAAAAAGGAAAGAAAAAACTACATATTAATGATAAATCAAATGTTTATCATGTATTTATGATTGTCAGGACGTTTATATTAGTAAATATCAGCTGGTTGTTTGACAGGGCTGATACAGTCGACCAGGCAAAAATAATGTTTAAGAATATGTTAACAAAATTTGATATTTCACCTTTATTTAACGGAGAGATTTTCTTCGATACGCCACAGTTTATAAACTTCAGACATATTCAGTTTGCAGGAATACTGATAGGATGTATTGTAGTCTTTGTAATTAGTTTCATGAAGGAGCGCAAGATTGATGTTGGCGAAAAGTTAGTTAACTCGCATATATTGATAAGAGGAGCAGTATATTTAGCAGTGTTATTCATATTGCCAATGCTTGGTATGCCGCCTAATCAGTCAGGAGGTTTTATATATGCACAATTCTGATAATGCGAAAGTAAGTAACAAGTGCAGTAAGTATTTAAAAAGAACAATTATAACAGTGGTATTTTTAACAGTGTTAATTCTTGGTAATTCTATATTGAATTATTTATTTATACCATATAGTTATGTTGAACTGGATTATAATAATGTATATAAAAATAAATATAATACAATATTTGTTGGAACATCACATGGTAAATGTGGAATTGATCCGGATATAATAGATGAGGTTAATGGTGGAAAAAGTGTTAATATCTGTCTTGGCGGTGAATATTTATCTTATACATATTATAGGGTAAAAGATATGTGCAGTCATAATAAGCCAGATAAAATCGTATATGAATTAGACCCCGGTTATTGGGTAACAGATGAATATATAGGAACAGACAGTGCATTGATTTATCATAATATGAAATTGTCCACTGCAAAAATGGGATTATTTTTCAATAAACTGGCGAAAGAAGATTTCAGGGTGGCATTATTTCCGTGGTATATATTCCGTAAGGAATATAAAATGATATCGGAAAACATAAAAAATAAGTCAAATGGTTTAGAAAAAAGATTAGAGACTTCAGTTTTTACTAATCCGGCACAAACATATAATAAAAATGGTTTTATTTATAGAAATGCGGTTAACAGCAGTTTGAAAACATGGCAGAATTTTATAGAATGGGATAGAAGTAGAGTTAATTCCGAGACTTTAAAGTATTTTAAAAAATTAGTGAAATATTGTAAGAAGGAAGATATAGAACTTAATGTTATTATTACTCCGATTCCAAAAGAAACATTGGATAAATATAAGGCATCTTATGACGACTGTAATGAATATTTTAAAGAGTTAATGAATGAATATGATGTTGAATTTTATAATTTTAATGTAATGGATTTGGATGGAGTAGATACAACGGAGGCTGCATTCTGCGATTATGAAGGACATTTTATTGGAGAAAATGCTGAGATTTTCAGTAGAAAGTTGGCTGAATATATTAAGTAGAAATACTTAATAGAGGATTAAACTGAGACATAAAGGAAAATTACCTTTATATGTATAAAACAACAAGAAGAGTTCTTCACGCAGAACTCTTCTTGTTGTTTTATACATATAAAGGTTTTAAAACCGCCACACGTAGTTATTAAAACTATATAAATATATAGACAAATTTATGAAAATGTTATAGAATAGGCATATATCATATGGAGGATGTAATGAATAAAGAACAAAAAATAATCTATTATGAAGATGAGTTAAATGATGAATTTGCCGGAGATAATATTATAACAAAGAAAATAGATGGTAAATACAGATATATAATAGATAATATATCAGGCAGGATAGGACATATTTTCTGGTATAGAATAGTGGCAATGCCATTGGCTTTCTTATATCTTAAGATTTATTTTCATCATAAGACTGTTAATAAAGAAGTATTGAAAAAAGCAAATAAAAAGGGTTATTTTATGTATGGTAATCACACGCATTTTTTGGCAGATGCAATTATTCCTACTATAGTGAATGCACCGGTTGATGTTTCGGTTATTGTGCATCCTAATAATGTTTCAATGCCTGTATTGGGTAGAATCACACCGAATCTTGGAGCCTTACCATTACCGGATGACATTAAAGCAACTAAGAATTTTATCAGGGCAATTGAGAGAAGGATAAGAGAGAATAAGTGTGTGATGATTTATCCGGAAGCGCATATCTGGCCTTATTATACGGATATTAGACCTTTTAAAGATTTGTCCTTCAGATATCCTGTAAAGTGTAAAGTGCCGGTATTTTGTCTGACAAATACATATCAGAAAAGAAAATTCTCAAAACGGCCGAAAATGGTAACATATTTAGATGGACCATTTTATCCTGATGAGAATCTTTCTGATAAAGAGAAAAAGCAGCAGTTAAGAAATTTGGTTTATAATAAAATGAAAGAACGGGCACAGAATAGTAATGTGTGTCTTATTAAATATGTGAAGAAGGAAGAGTGTGAAACTCTTATATAGGTAAATATGATTAATATACTGTTTTCGGGAAATGAAAAGGTGTTCGATGGAATTCTTACATGTGTACTGTCAATTCTTAAGAGAACTAAAACAAAAGAACCATTCAGATTCTATGTGTACACTATGGATGCTACGGGAATAAAACCTGAATATACACCTATAAGCGAAGAACTTATTAAGTTCTTGAATAGAATTATTAAAGGATATAATGATAATAATATAATAATTAAAGTAGATGTGTCTGAATTGTATAAGAGGGAATTTGCAAAATGTCCAAATGAATCAGCATATTGTTCACCTTATACTTTATTGAGACTTTTTGCAGATATTGTTCCGGATATGCCGGACAAACTTTTATATCTTGATGTGGATATATTGTTTAACAGGGATATTAAATTGTTATATGATATTGACATAGATAATTATGAATATGCTGCTGCAAGGGACCATTACGGAAAGTATTTACTTAATCCTAATTATATTAATGCAGGTGTTCTGCTTTTCAATATGAATAAAATAAAAGAAACAGGGCTGTTAGAGAAGTCAAGAAGACTTATAAAAGAGAAAAAGTTAGTTTTTGCAGACCAAAGTGCTGTATACAGAAGTACAACTAATAAGAAAATGCTTCCGCAGAAATTTAACGACCAGAAGTTTTTGCATAAACATACGGTAGTGAGGCATTTTTCAAAAAGATTATTTTATCTGCCATATCCACATACAGCTAACATAAAACAGTGGAGTGTGAGTGATGTCCACAGAATATTCGGTTATTATGTGTTTGATGATATTTTATATGATTATATTTTCTTAAAGAAAAAACATGAGAGTGAAAGTAGAGGAGATTACTAATGAACAATAATAAAATTATCCCGGTATTTTTTTCGTGTGATGATAACTTTGTAAAATATACAATTATATCAATTCATTCGATTATTTCAAATGCTTCAAAGGATAATAAATATGTAATTCATATTCTTAATACGGATATTTCCAAAGAGATGAAAGATATTGCACTTGGAATGGCAAATGATAATTTTGAAATATTATTTGAAGATGTAACAGATTATTTAAAATCAATAAGCGGAAAACTTCCGATACGTGATTATTATTCTAAAACGACATATTACAGGATGTTTATTGCAGAAATGTATCCGGAATATGATAAGGCGATATATATAGACAGTGATACAATTGTATTAGGAGATATTGCAGAATTATATAAACACGAGCTTGGTGACAATTATGTTGGTGCCGCAAATGAACAGGTAATGATACAGGTAGACACATATGGTGAATATGTGGAAAAAGTATTGGGAATAGACCGAAAAAATTATTTTAATGCAGGTCTGTTGTTGATAAACTGTCAGCAATTCAGACAGAATAATCTGTTGGATAAATTTGTGGAATTACTTTATAATTACAATTTTGTCGTAACACAAGATGAAGATTATCTGAACATTATATGTAAAGATAAAGTATTATGGTTAGAGCAGCAGTGGAATACGGAAGTATTCGGAGATATTAATTATGATGAAAGTACATTTAAGGTTCTTCATTATATAATGGTTTCAAAGCCCTGGCATTATGAAAATTGCAGATATGCAGAATATTTCTGGAAATATGCTAAAGAGACACCTGTATATGATGAAATAAGAGAGGTGTTGGAGAATTATACAGATGCAGAAAGGCAAGAAGACAGTATCTCATGTGACAGACTTCGTGAGACTGCTAAAAGCGAAATTGCCAAAGAAAATAATTATCTCAATTTATTAAATGAGGGTAAATTGAAATCAAGAGATAGAATAGAAGTCTTAGGCAAAATTGCAAAACTCGAAAGTGAAGGCAAGTTTGATGTAGATGTGGAGGAAGACCCACCAACGAAAGAACTTCTGCCTGAAGACATAGATTATCTTAAGAAGAAGTTCAAGAGCAAATTGAAAACCAGAATTACTTACAGGATTGCAAGAAGTTACATGAACAATATGCTTGAAAATAAAAAACTTATTATTCATGATATCAAGGGAATAGAGAATTTTAAGAATCTCACTTCAGGTGCAATAATTACATGTAATCATTTTAATGCCCTTGACAGTTTTGCAATGCAGATTGCATATGAAGAGTCAGGGCATAAAGACAGAAAATTTTACAGAGTAATAAGAGAAGGCAATTATACGAATTTCTCCGGATTCTATGGATTGTTAATGAGAAATTGTTATACATTTCCGCTTAGTTCAAATAAACAGACTATGAAGAAGTTCTTTGAATCCTTAGATACAGTTCTTCAAAATGGAGATTTTATGCTTATTTATCCTGAACAGAGTATGTGGTGGAATTATAAGAAACCAAAGCCTCTTAAGAAAGGTGCATATACATTTGCAATGAGGGCTAATGTGCCGGTACTGCCTTGTTTTATTACGATGCAGGATAGTGATATATTAGATGATGATGGATTCTATGTGCAGGAATACACAATTCATATCAGCGAACCTATTTATCCTGACCCGGATAAACCAAGAGCTGAGAATATTGAATATATGAGAAACAGAAATTATGAGGTATGGAAGAAAATATATGAGGAAACATATGGTGAGTCATTGGTATATCTGTGTGAATCAGATGAAAAAGAAATGAAAGAAGCATAAGGGTACTATAAAATTACGATATTATTAACCTAAACATCATAAAAAGCCGTAATACCAATCTTCATGTGAATATATGGTATTACGGCTTTTTAGTACACCCGATGAGAGTCGAACTCACCCACATGGCTCCGGAGGCCATTGCTCTATCCACTGAGCTACGGGTGCATACTTATCTATTTTATAATATTGAATAGAAAATAGCAAGATATTTAGTTGCATTTTTATTCGCTATTTGATAAAATTAATACGTTAATGAAAAATAAAGCAAATTTGAATATATATTATGAAATAAATTTATTCAGGAGGACAATAATGAGTTCAAAGAAGAGAAAGAAAAATAATGCTAATAATAAAATTAGTGATAATATAGATAAAAAAGTAATAGAAAATAATGACGATGATATGAAGGAATGTGACAAAATTTTAGAACAACTTGACGAGATTGAGCAAAACAGTGACATATCATCTAAGGTAAAAAGTCTTATTCAGAGAGATAAAGAGGCAATTAAGAAGATGAATGAGAAGGTCTCTAAATTAGAAGATGAAGACGATTTAGATTATTTAGAAGATGAACCTGAGTTAGAAAATAATGCAGAAGTCAAAACAGAAAATGATAATGAAGAAGCTAACCTTGATTTTCTTGCTAATCTTAATAAGGATGATAATATTATTGAGGATGACAGAATTAGAAAGAAACAGCCCAAAAGATTAGCTAATGATGATAATACAATGGGATTTTTTGATAAGGTAAAACTTGCGGCAGGAAATAATACCAGAAATTTTGTGGCTGGAACAGCAATAGCATTTCTGTTTGTAATATTAATAATAGCATTAGCGATAGATTCAAACAATAAAGTAAATGACAAGGCTGAAGCCATAAGCGGTGAATTTATTGAAATTGATACAACACCAATGATTGATGCGATTAACAATTATTATGCAGCTCTTGGAAATGGAGAGGTAGATGTTATAAGAAACCTGATGTCTGATTCTTCTAAAATTAATGATGAAGAGATTAAAGAAAAGTGTGATGAAGCAAAGGCATATTCTGAATTAGTGGGGACTTCGTTTATAATAACAGATTGTTATGTACAGAATGGTCTAAAGAAAAATGAATACATAGCATATATGAAATTTCAGATTAAGATTAAATCAATTGAGACTCCGTCAGTAGGAATATTTACATGTTATTTTGTCGATATGTCTACGAAGGATAAAGTTGATTACAAAATAAGTGTTGGTGTAAATGATAAATCAAGCGAGGTATATAAATATATTCTTAAGATGAGCAGTTGTAAGAATGTAACAGATTTATTTGAAAAGGTTAATAAAGAACTTGAGGAAGCATGTAAGAAAGATGAAGCACTTAAGGCAATAGTAGATGCACTTGAGGCAAATTCTGATACAGATATGAAAGATGTTGATGAAGCAACTACGGAACCGGTGAAAACCGAAACTAAAAAAGAAGAGACTACGGCTGCAAAAAAATAGAATTTAATAAGTATTTATAATAATATGAAAGTGTCTGACAGATTAGCCTTAAAGAGGAAAGTTTGTCAGATATTTTTTTGTAAAGTTGCTTGACTTTAATGTAACAAAGTAATACAATATCTCATCTTTGACAGTTGAGAGTGGCAAAAAGCTTGGAACCCCTTTTAAATAGGGCACTCCAAGCTTTTTTGTTTTTAAAAAAAGTGCGTAATGTTTTTTACTTTTGCGTATTTTTAAAAATTTTTTTCATTGTTTGATTATTTACTATCTGAAAATCTGTTCTGAA
>CAZQRO010000008.1:7547-33646 GCA_964595785.1 uncultured Eubacterium sp. | reverse complement strand
TGGATAATTTTATTATATTCATTACTAGCCTCTTTTATGCAAAAATCCCACCAAATCTTTAAGATTTTCAGCCACATTAGGATTATAAAGTGAAATTCTCGACATATTTACTGAAATAGGATTTACTTTGCGTCCTTCTTTTTTCCATCTTTCAAGCAGTATACATACGTTTTCCCACATATAATAATCCAGATTTGCCACAAATCCATTTTTTTTCAAAAATAGGTATGAAATTATTAGGCATAATCATTCCTGCATCAGGATTAATCCATCGTACTAAAGCTTCCGCACCATTCGACTGCTCTGATTTGAGGTTGTATTTTGGCTGAAGATATACATGAAACTGCCCCTGTTCCAATGCTTTTTTCATTTCCTTTACAATCCATCTTTCTCTGGCAAGCCTTTCACTCATTGAATCTTCATAAAAAGCAATATTTACACCACTTATATGTTTACATTTTTCCGCCGCCATAGTTGCTTTTGTAAACATCAGTTCAATACTCTCATAATTATCCTTGATAAAGTATACTCCAAATGTTGAATCAATTACATAATCCTTTCGGTAGGATGTTCTGTATGACTCAGCAATACTAATCTGCTTGTCTAACTTATCTCTGTCATACGGCTCACACATGCAGAATACATCTGCTCCGACTCTGCCAAAGGTACTGCATTCAAAATATCCGGCTGTTTCTCTTATCTTCCCAGCCATGAATTTAAGAAGTTCATTTCCCTCTTTTTCACCCATTGCCGAATTATATAGTCGGAATCTGTCAATATCATATCTGATAAATACAAACTGCTTATCTTCATTATCCGCCAGCATTTTTGTAGTCTCTTCAAACATTTTGCTTCTGTTATATAATCCTGTAAGTGTATCATGATCAGACATAAATTTAAGTTTTTCTAATAAAATCATCTGGTTACGCAGAACCGCATTATGAACCCTGCTTAATAACACTTTTGAATTAATAGGTTTCTCTATATAATCAATCGCTCCTAAATCAAGTACTTTTTCTTCTTTATCCACCCCGCTTTCAGCAGTCATGACAATAACCAGAATGCTGGCATAATTACTGTCTCTTATTTTTTCCAAAAACTGGTATCCATCCATTACAGGCATTATCAAATCCAGCAAAATCAAGCTAATATTAGGATTATTAAATATTATTTCAAATGCACTCAATCCATTATCAGCTTCTAAAATATTATATTCTTTTGTTAATATCTCTTCTAAAATTCCTCTATTAATTGCATTGTCATCTACAACCAATACTGTGCTTTTGTTTTCAATCATAATTACACTCCTCCATTTCATATGTACTATAAAAAATTTCCTTTTTTATAATATATACATCCTGCAGATCATCTGCTCGAACCGCCATATAATCTCCTTTTTTCCCAATAAAATAATCAAGATTATTATTCATTCCAAATACCTTGGTTCTCTCAGTTAACTCCCTTGCAAAAATACCATTCTCCTGTTTAGGATAACAGATATGTGCCAGTTCATCAATTGATATGCAGTTTCCATTATTTATGTCAATAACCGTCGGAATTGAATCCGGCATTAGTGCAAATACATCTAAAGTCTCATTTGTTGACTCATAGCTCGAATAAAATTTATTTTTCCTTATGTCATATACCTCTCCGCGATTTCCAATCATTATATATACTTCATCGTCTGATGTAATAATTGTCCCCGTTGTATTTTCAAGACTTTTGACACATATCCTATTTCCCTTCGGACATATATCCACTGTTTTAACAAACGCCCACGGCATACTCTTCTTATGATACTTTTTCATTCCATCTATACTAACGTTATCAATCATGCAGTTAATTATTTTTGTCCCGGTAAAATAATCATTCACTCTTCTAAGGAAATAATCTGTTATGCCATTTGTCTCTGTTTCCGAAATATGAACTTCAAGAATTACTTTAGACACTTTCCCCTTGGCAGTTTGTATATTTCCATCTGTAATTCCATATTTTCCAAATAAATAGTCCATAAATTCCAATGCCCGTATTCTTCTATTACTGCTAATACAATTAACTATACAATTTTCTTCTTCTGTACAAATTACAAGAAGCATATTACATTTATACTCATTTGCAAATACAATATTTGAATCAGGATTTACAGTAAATCTGCTGCTTACTTCTAATATCATCACAGCCTCTGAGTTGTGTCTGAAAATACGTTTTATATTTGTTATATCTTGCAGCATAATACTATTTTGTAATTTTACTTTTCCAATATCTATTTCCGTGTAATTCTTCATATTTTCACACTTTCCCTATATGTAAAATGCATTATTAACATATTGTCTTCTCTGGCAGTCACCTTTGCATAACTATTGGCAAATACGGCGCTGCTCTCTTTGTCATTTGCTCTTAATTCCACATCTGAAAATAATTCTATATCCTCTGCATTTTCCATGTAAACCACTGCTCTCTTCTTCGAAACAGCCTTAAGCCTGCCAATATATTTTTTATCTAAAATTTCTTTATCCTGCATGATAAATAAATTAATCTTCAAATCATTACCTATCTGTATCATCTCGTCTTCATCATCATCTAACATGCAATTATCCACATCATATACTTCTGTCACTTCGCAAACCGAAACTTTTTTAGAGATTCCTTTTGCCGTTATAATAAATTCTTTCTTAACTTTCACTTTATTCTCTAATCCGGTTAATGATTCTTTTGCCACAAGTACCTGACCTCCCACACTATAACTTTCTATTCTTGAGGTAAGATTAACTGTGTTTCCCATAACATTATAGCGCATCATTCTGTTTGAACCTATATTTCCAATGAATACTTCTCCTTTATTAATTCCAATTCCCATTTCTATCAAAGGATAATTTTTTTCAGAATTATATGTATTAACTTCTTTCATGGCATTTTGCATATGTATGGCGGCCACAATAGCATTTTCTATAGAATTATCCAATTCCACAGGTGCTCCGAACACTGCTAAAATGGCATCACCCATAAATTCTATAACAGAGCCTCTAAACTTAAAAATAACTTCGGTCATTTTTCCAAGAAAGAAATTAATCATATCTGTAACCACATCTGCCTCTAGTTCCTCTGATACAGATGTAAACCCACGTAAATCAGCCATCATTACCGTAACTGTTTTCTTATCTCCTCCTATGGATGACCCTTCAGGATTATCTAAGATGACTTCAACGACCTCATTTGAAAAATATCTTCCAAAAATCTGATGCAGCAGTTCATTTTTGTTTGCTAACTGTTCATTTAATGTTCTGATTTGTCTGGCTGTACTTATCTCGGCTGCCTGTTTTTGCAGTATTTTCTCGTAATTTCTGCTTTTCTCATATTGCCATGCCATTCTCTCAATTCTGAGAATGGCAGCATTATTGAATGGTTTTGTTACTACAACTGTTGCACCCTTTTCATAGCATTCTTCATCTATTATGTCTGTCCTTAATTTAACCATAAATATCACCGGAACACCTGCATAGTTGGAATGTCCCTGTAATGTTATCAATGTTTTAAAATCTTCGTTTTTTTCCGTTTCATAGTCTAGTATAATTAGAGACGGTCTTATTGGCTCGCCTTCCTCTTTATCTCTTTTAACCGCCTTTAAAACAGCCTCATGAGAAAGCATACTGATAGCCCTTAGCGCACCATCTTTATTGATTATATGCTGTTCATTTACCAACTCACTTTTATTATTGTCCAATACCCAAATATTCTTCTCCATGCAAACACCTCTGCTTTATCTGTATAGGCTATCTATCCAGACTACTTCTGCACCTTTCGCACAAATAACCGGTTCTTATCGGTGCACCACATTTTTCACATCTCAGTCTTACACTGCTTGCCTTAGGAATTTCAAGCATTTCCTGTTTAATAAAATAATCAATACTCGCCCTTGGTACCCCTGTCGCCCTCTCTATCACTATAATAGAACATGGACCTGCTTTTTCTAAATAATTTCTAACCGTTTGATAGTAATCATAATTCTCTGCACCACACTTTATACATTTATATATTCCCTTTGAAATTAACTTCAGTTTTCCATTACAATATTTACAATACTCCGGCTGTGGATTAAGTGCAAATGCCTTGACTCTAAGGCGTGGCTTACTGTTATCCGGCCTTTTTTCCATTTTTTCGTCTGTAATACTTTCTGAGTGTTCTTCCGACATTTTCTCTACTTTTTCTTCTAATGACTTAAGTTCCACATTCTGCTGCGGTATAGGGGCAGGCAGCAAACTTTTTAATCTCTTTTTCAAAAGACTAAGTGCTTTTACCTTGCTGTCACCATAATATATCATCTGAATATTATTAAGATAAAAACTAAACATATCACTTAGTTTCTCATTTGTCAGGTTAAGCGGTACAATTGTCTTTCTGTTGTTAATTGCAAAATCTATTTCTTTCTCTACCCATATTGATTTCTGTGACTCTCTCGATATAATCAAAAGAAACAGGTCACATTCACTTATAACTTTCGGAATTTCTTTTGCATAGTTAGAACCGACAGGTATCATCTCCGGAGCTTTCCAATATGATATGTCTGCTTCCTTAAGCATCTCTATTACTTCATTGACTTCATTAGTATCTTTCGAACTATAACTGATAAAAACTGATTTTTTATCTTCCATCATGGTTTCTCCTGCTGCATTATATCAAACTCTTTTGGTGGATATCCCCAAAAGCAAAAGTCTATTCAGAATAGCACTGAATGGATATATTAATTTTTATTTTTCCCCAACTACTTTATTTCTTCCTGTTCTCTTTGCTTCATATAATCTGTCATCGACAATTTTAATATTTTCTTCCAGTGTAAGATTAGAATTTATCCCGCTTACACCAAATGACATGGTAATCATTAACAACTCTTTCTCTACCTGAAACCTCGATGTTTCAATTATCTTCCTTATCGTTTCTGCAAATTCTCTTGCTTCTCCCACACTCCTATCCTTAAGTATGAAAATGAACTCTTCTCCTCCCCATCTGACTACTTCATCTTCTTTTTTCACATTTTCCCTAAATATTCCTGATACATATTTAAGTATTTCATCACCCACATTATGTCCATATGTATCATTTACATTCTTAAAATGGTCAATATCACACATAACAATCGAAATCTGTGTATTACATATCACGGGCATAACTTTCTTATTGTAATATTCATAAAAAGAATACCTGTTCTTAAGCCCTGTAAGGCTATCTAATGAAGCCTCATTATATAGTAAATATGATTCTAAGGATTTCTCACAATATGCTGTCACAACAGACAGCCTTTTTACATCTTTTTCATTAAATTGTCCAGCCGACCCGTCTTCTTCTATCTTATTTATCACCTGAAATGCACCTATAACTTCATTGTCAATATCAGTAACAGGCATACACAGAATTGACTTAGTAACATATCCTGTTTCTTTATCCACACTATCATTAAAATCCGACTGATTATATGGGTCATTGCATAATATTACCCTATTCTCCGAAATGGATTTTCCCACAATTCCTGTTTTCTCCGGTATGGTAATCCGCCCATTTCCCTGTGCTGAAAGTGTCCAGTATTGTCTTGTATTCCTGTCCCAAAACCAGAATGAAGCACGGTCGGCATTGACAATTGTACTTCCCAAATCTGTAAGCAAATCTACTGTTGTTGAGAATTCCTTAACCTCTAAAAGTTTTGTCATATAATAAAAGATTTTTTCCAATAACTCTTCGGCATCTAACCGTTTCTTCTTATCAGCCATAATCTAACCTCTTGTTGTGACTATATTTTTTATTACCAAACAATGAAGTGTACGCCTTGTAAATTCTTCATTGTTATGTGCTAAATATCTGTTCTTATTCCAATTCTGTTAAGATATTCTAATGATTTCACCTGATTCCCGGGACTTGTAGTTTCTATAAGAACCGTACAGTCAGAAAAATATCTGTCGTAATATTCCTTAAATTCCAGCCAGTCAATCTTTCCGTCACCTACTGCCAAATGTAAATCATTTTCTAAATCATTGTCATTAATATGTAAGTGCCTTATATACGGTTTTAATTCTTCTACCCATTCTTTTATGGAAGTTCCCGATATACTCGCATGTGCATAATCAAAGCATACTCCATAATTAGAATATTTTTTAAGTTTTTCCGATATTTCTGATAGCATCACAGGTGTTCTGTCAAACATATTTTCCAAATATATGTTAGTGTTTTTATATCTGCTAAGTAACTTTTCTAAGAATTCCACAGTCATTTCAGTCATTCTTTTCACATATTCTTCTGATGTTAAAAACGGACTGGCATTTGTATGGAATATCACAGCCTTTGCCTTAAGTCTCTCTGCTATCTCCATGCTTTGAATCATTCTCTTTTTAGAAATGTTTCTTATCTCATCATCATAACTAAATATTATTGTATCAAAAAAAGCACCATGCATAGTACAATATTTAGGGATTCCAGAGTCATAATAACTTTTCATAATTCTCTGCTGTGCATTTTCATCTTGTAATACTAACGGCATATAGAAATCGTTATATTCGAATCCAACATTATATTTCTCTGCTATTGCCCTATAATTCTCTACCTCATCCGCATATGAAACGATTAAAAACTTCCCCATGTCATACCTCTGTTTCCATTTGTATTCAACTGCTTTTTTTCTCACCTGTCCTACTTCTGATACAATATAGTATAACTTATTTAGTCACAAGTTTCCATAGTTTTCTACGCAAATAATACAAATCCGAATAGAAAATGCGACCACATCTGCTGGTCGCATTTTCTTATTAAACATTTATAATTATTTTACATATATGACTTACAGAGGTTGGTTAAAAACCATTCCTGCTGCATTTCATATATTTTTCTTTATTTACCATTTAGCCATTGCCGAATCATATGCTGCCATTATCTTTGTCATATATGCCTGTACTGATGTATTAAATCCATTGTTTGCATTAAACGCAAGGTCTGAATTCTTATATGTCTTATCCAAATCCTTAACATATGCTTTAACATTTGAATCAGGTATAGCTACACTTGAGTAATTTGCCTTAGCAATATTGTAATATTTCTCATATTTAGAATAATTAAGCCAGCCGCTTTCAGCAACTTTCTTAAGGGCTGCCGTATATTCTGTTGTGTAGTTATTATCTCTGCCTGTTACTGAATATAAGTAAACAGGGCATTCCTGCGTTCCCCGCAATGCAGTATTATCTGCATATGGACTAAATGTTGTCATATCTTTTCCTGATGTAGTCATACCAAAGCATCTGTCATTATCATATGGAATAAATACTGCTTTGCCATTTCCAAGGAAATAAACATAATGGTTATTGTAATTATTTCTCAAATCATCAGGATTACCTGCAAAATATGCCGTTGCTGCATAATTGACCCATTTATTTGCATCTACCACACTTGCGAATGTATCTTTACTTGGAGAACCTATTCCTAATGTATTAATGAGATTCTTAAGTGATGCTTGTGTAGAAGTCTTTTTATTAGTCTTTAATTCATAGATATAAGTCTTTCCTACTGCTTCCACATTCATGGAATTAAGTGTATTAGTCTTATAAGTTGCACCACTCCAGTCATTTCCTGAACCTCCATTTAACAAGCCCCATGCACACTTGTATAAATCTCCGGACTTGTCGCTTTTACCAAAATATCTATCTATGAATACATCATCAACTAATTCATACATTGTATATACACCATAGTTGTATCCACCGAAACTAACATTTGCCAAAGATGTATTCTGTGCATATACACCCATATCTCTATACATCATATTGGTGTAATAATTAGCTATATAGGTTCCATCGATATTCCTGTTCCACTTAAGTTCTAATCCCTTAAGTGTTGCAAATGTTCTGTTCTTTCTTGCTTTTCTCTCAGCATCACTTGCCCATACTTTTGCATCAGAACCATATTCCGCTTCATCATCAAAGGTTTGCTTGAAACTCAGTTTAAAATGTATCATATTTCTGTCATCTACATTATTGTTATTGTAAATATCTACTCTGGATGTATTTCCCTTGATTCTTACACCTACCTCATAAAATACATATGTTTCATTTCCAACTGTAACTGTCATTTTATTAACTTTTCTGTATGTGTCATTGTCAGCATTATAATCCTGCTGCATTAACTCAATCTGTTCATCAGATATATCCATTTTAACTGTTACTTTATTATTAATATCAAAAAGTTTGTTGTATAATGCCTCTTGGTCAGTCTGAACCGTATCTGTTCCAATCGCCTCTGGTTCTTTAACTGTTATCTTGCACGAAGCCGTTTTGCCATTCGCCGTCTTAGCTGTAATGGTAGCTGTTCCTGCTTTAACTGCTGTAACTTTACCTGCTTTGCTTACTGTTGCAACTGCTGTATTACTTGAAGACCATGTAACTGCTTTACTTGTTGCATTAGTTGGTAATACTGTTGCGGTAAGAGAATATGTACCGCCTTTTGTCATCGAATAGCTTGTCTTATTAAGACTTACACTTGTGGCAGCTACATCTGCCGGTTTTTCTCTATATGGATTTGCTGTACTTCCGGGTGCTGCTCCACCCTTTGCTACTAATTTAATCTGTATTGCTTCAAGTCTGAATGAATAGCCTGAAGTTCCTGCCGAAGCACCATTCTTTGCCCAGCCCAGCCAGCCAAATGTCTGTGAATGTACTCTGTAATAAATATCATACTTATTAGCCATTTCTCCGGTTAACTTAATCTGTATAGCCTCTAATCTCTTGGCTTGTCCTGTTGTTCCGCTGGTTGCACCATTACTTAACCAATTCATCCAGCCATAGCTCTGCACATGTGTTCTGTATTGAATATTTCCGCTATATTCCTGACTGTTAAGTGCAATCTGAATACCCTCTAATCTCTTTGACTGTCCTGATGTTCCGCTTAATGTTCCGTCGTTAACATAGTCCTGCCATCCGTAACTCTCTACATGGGTCCTGTACTGCACAAGAGGATGTCTATATGTATTAGCTGTACTTCCCGGTGCGGCACTTCCCTTTGGCACTAACTTAATCTGAATTGACTCCAGTCTGAATGAGTATCCTGAAGTTCCTGCTGATTCACCATTCTTTGCCCAGTCTAACCAACCAAATGTCTGTGAATGAACTCTGTAATAAACATCATATCTGTTCGCCATTTCCCCGGTTAACTTAATCTGAATAGCCTCAAGTCTCTTCGACTGTCCTGATGTTCCGCTCATTGCTCCATCGCCTACCCAGCCCATCCAGCCGTAACTCTGTACATGTGTTCTGTACTGAATTGAACCACTGTAGTCTGCATTAGTTAAATTAATACGAATACCCTCTAATCTCTTTGATAACCCTGTTGTTCCGCTGGTAGCACCATTAGGTACATAGTTTTGCCAGCCAAATGTCTGTATATGTGTCTGATATTGAACCCCCGCATTACCTGCTGCCATTGCTTCAATCTTGCCATTATCATTCTTATCTATAAAAATGATGCTTAAGGCAAGCATTAGTCCCAAAAAAAGAGACATGGCAATTTTGTGTTTAAATACTTTAGCCATAAAATACCTCCAAGTCAAAATTTATTTTGATAACTTAAGTATAGTAAACCAAAACTGCTATGTCAAACGATTATTTTAAATTACTGTTTTTCGTATCCTACTTTCCAAATCCGTCTCTATGTGTACTATGCCATTTCCATGCTGTCTCTATTATTTTTGACAAATCAGCATATTCAGGCTTCCAGCCAAGAATCTTTTTAGCCTTATCACTAGATGCAATAAGTGTGGCTGGGTCTCCCGCACGTCTTCCTTCCTCCACTACCTTTATATCGATTCCGGTAACTTTCTTAGATTCTTCAATTACCTCTCTTACAGTGAATCCTACACCGTTGCCAAGGTTGAATATATCGCTTTCATTTCCATTCATCAGGTATTTTACTGCTAAGATGTGTGCCTGAGCCAAATCCGTAACATGAATATAATCTCTTACGCAAGTTCCGTCTGCTGTATCATAATCTGTACCAAATATACTTATGTGGTCACGTTTGCCACTTGCTGTCTTAAGAATCAGCGGTATAAGATGAGTTTCCGGATTATGGTCTTCGCCTATTTTCCCACTTATATGTGCACCGCAAGCATTAAAATATCTAAGCGATACAAATCTCAATTTGTGTGCCACACCTGTCCAATAGAACATTTTCTCCATAGAAAGCTTTGTTTCTCCATAACAGTTAGTCGGCTTAGTCTGGTCTGTCTCCACAATAGGTATACTCTGTGGTTCTCCGTATGTAGCTGCCGTAGATGAAAATACCACTTTATCAATACCATGTGCCACCAGCGATTCAAGCATTGTCTTCGTTCCACACAAATTGTTATCATAATATTTAAGTGGATTAACCATGCTTTCACCAACTAACGAATTTGCGGCAAAGTGAATAACTGCATCTATACCCTTTTCTGTATCTAATACGCTATCCACAAATTTCCTGTCTCTTAAATCACCCTTATAGAACTTTGCATCCGGATGAACTGCTTCCGTATGTCCTGTTTCAAGATTGTCGATAATAATAACTTCATTTCCTGCATCAATTAATTCATAAACTGTATGTGAACCTATATATCCTGCGCCACCTAATACTAAAATCTTCATATTATAAAATTCCTCCTAATCGTACGCAATATTATTTTATTATTATATCATCAGACTATTATTCATAACAACCAATATTTTTGTAAAAATTCATCTGTAAAAGTTATTTATCAATTGCTTTAGCAGTCGGTTTTACTCTTGAAGTCTTAAAGACCTCTCTGTCTAAGGCACCATTTTGAGCTGCTACAATTGTGGTGCATACCGCATCACCTGTAATATTAACAGCAGTTCTGCTCATGTCAAGAATTCTGTCGATTCCCATTATAAGTGCAATTGCTTCTACAGGAAGTCCTACTGAATTGAATACCATAGTAAGTGTTATAAGTCCAACACTTGGAATTCCTGCTGTTCCAACAGATGCAAGTGTTGCCGTTCCTATAACCGTAAGATAATCTGTCATAGTCAGATGAATATTAAATGCCTGCGCCGCAAACACTACCGCAACTCCCTGCATTATGGCAGTTCCATCCATATTAATCGTAGCCCCTAATGGTATAGTAAATGAAGATATTCGCTTTGAAACACCCATTTTATCAGCCAGTGTTTCAATAGACATTGGAATAGTTGCATTAGATGTTGCCGTTGAAAATGCAAATTCCATAACAGGAACGAAGTTCTTGATAAATATAATAGGATTTAGTCCTGTAAATGCTTTTAGCAGTCCCATATAAATAATGAAACATTGTACCATAAGTGCCGCCATAACAGCTATCATATATTTCAACAACGGCTTAAATGCACCGAATCCAATCTCTGCAAAAGTCTTAGAAATAAGTGCAAACACACCTATAGGCGCAACTTTCATGATTATCATTGTCATTTCCATCATAATATCATTAAACTGGCTGCAAAAATTCTTAACTGTCTCCACCCTGTCACCCATTTTCGCAAGAATTATTCCCAAAAGTAATGCAAATAAGATAATCTGAAGCATCGTTCCACTTGCTAATGAATTCACAATATTAGTAGGAATAATATTAAGAATAGTATCTGTAATACTTGTCTTTGCAATCGTATCAGTTACCTCAGACACTTCTTCTGCCGCACTCATATTAAATCCTTTACCCGGATTAATTATGTTACCAATTAAAAGAGCAACAGAAATAGCAAGAGCGGTAGTACACACATAGAAAATTAATGCTCTTACTCCTACCTTGCCTAACTTCTTCGTATCACCAATGGACATGCTTCCACAGATAAGCGAAAAGAACACAAGTGGAACTACTAACATCTGCATAAGTCTGATAAAACCCTGCCCCACCACATAGAGAACTCCATTAATAAGTACTTTATCCCTTACATATCCATCAGGTACCAGATAATTAAGCACAAATCCTAATGCCGCTCCAAGAATTAATCCTAATAAAATCTTTGTTGTGAGTCCCGGCTTTCTTCTGTTATTATCTGCTGCTGCCTTTTCACTCATTAAGATTACCCCTCTTCTTAATAAAATCTGCAAGTGATATTTTCCAATCAGGAAATTCATAAATATCAATAATACTCATAATAAAATCATCTAATACTGCATTCGTCGGGCGCACCGACGAAAAATCCGACTGTGTAGTAGGGACAGCCTTAATATGGGCATCAATTCCTGTAAGCATTAATATTTCTTTTGCAAACTGAAATCTGCTGCATTCCCCCTTATCTGTTGCATGATACGTTCCGTATTCGTTTGTCTTTATTAAATGCAAAATAAAATTCGCCAAATCATTTGCATAAGTTGGTGAACCATAGTGATCTGCTGCTATAGACAATACTTCGCCTGCTTTTGCCTTTTTTATCAAATCAAGCACAAAATTTTTTCCCTCTCCGTATACCCATGTACTTCTTATAATAAAATGTTTAAATGTAAACTCTTTTACATAATTCTCTCCTGCAAGTTTTGATTTACCATATACTGTAAGCGGATTCGGCTCATCAAACTCTGTAACATCCAAATCATCAATATTTGTATTCAACATTTCGTACTCAAACTTATCCACCATTTGATTAATCGCCGTTCCAATTTGCCCATTTGAGCCACATACCCATATCTTTTGCATAAATAACCCTCCATTATCTTGTATAAAGACTTTTAAGCATTGCTATTTCCTTCTTATATCCCTCTAATTCATTTGGTGTTTCTAAATAAAATGGCAGTTTACATAAGTTTTCATTATTAATAATCCTTGCAAATGCTTCTATACCAATATTTCCTTCACCTATTTTCTGGTGCCTGTCCTTATGGCTTCCCATCACATTCATACTGTCATTTATATGAATTGCCTTAAGCCTTTCAATTCCTATGACTTCATCAAAATTCTTAAGAATACCGTCTAAATCATTTACAATATCGTATCCTCCATCAAATACATGGCATGTATCTAAACATACACCTAGTTTATCCTGCATTTCCACCTTATCAATAACTGCCCTGATTTCTTCAAAACTTCTTCCTACTTCAGAACCTTTTCCTGCCATTGTCTCTAAGAGGACTATTGTCTGCTCATCAGGTTTAAGTACCTTATTAAGAGCCTCCGCAATATAATCAATTCCTATCTCTACACCTTGTTTTACATGGCTTCCCGGATGAAAATTATACATTGCTCCTTTAAAATATTTTAACCTGTCTAAATCATCCTTCATCGTATTAATGGCAAATTCTCTTAAGCCTTCATCAGCAGAGCAGGCATTTAACGTATATGGTGCGTGAGCAAGTATCTGCTTGATATCATTTTCGTCAGCATATTCAATAAATGCTTCAATATCATTTAAATCGAGAGGCTTTGCTGCTCCGCCTCTCGGATTCCTTGTAAAGAACTGGAATGTTCCTGCGCCGATACTTACTGCCGTTTTTCCCATATTTAAAAATCCTTTTGCAGAGGATAAATGACACCCTATTCTAAGCAAAACATCACCACCTATTCTTCTTTATTTTTATCTACTGTTTTTTTATCCGTTTCTTTATCTTCTCTTTCTATCTTGTCAGGCTTAAGATTCAATTCCTTTTCTAATGACTCTCTTGCCTCATCAAAATTCTCTAACATCTGCTGACTTACCTTCGGAAATTTAGGATTCATTTCCTTAAGTGTATCTAAAATAATCTGGCTCACCAGATACCTCATATACCACTTATGATCTGCCGGAACTACATACCATGGACAGTATTCCATGGCAGTCTGGTTAACCGCATCTGCAAATGCTTTCTGATATTCGTCCCAGTACTCTCTTTCTTTCAAATCTGCTGAACTGAACTTCCAGTACTTCTGTGGCTCATTCAATCTTGATAAAAATCTTTTTGCCTGTTCTTCCTTTGACACATTTAAATAAATCTTAACAATTCTTACACTGTTGTTATAAAGATATTTTTCAAAATTACGAATATCCTCATATCTGTTCTTCATAACCTCATTTAGTTTAATATAATCTGCCTTTGACTGATTCTTATATAATTTATGCACTTTTCCAATAAGCACATCTTCATAGTGGCTTCTGTTGAAAATCGCAATCTGACCTCTTTCAGGTACACAATGGTGAATTCTCCAGAGATAATCATGTGCAAGTTCTGTTGCATTTGGCGACTTAAATGCATATTCTTTTACTCCATGAGGTGAAAGGCAGCTTAAAACAGCCTGAATCGTCCCATCTTTACCTGCTGCATCCATTGCCTGAAATAAGAAAATTATTCCTTCTTTCTTCTCCGCATACAATTTTTTCTGCAATTCATCAATCTTTGGAAGATTTGCATTCATTCTTTCAACTGCCTGTTCCTTTGTAAGACCTCCTGTTTCCTTAGTATCAAATTTTCCCGGTACAAATCTACTGCTTCCATCATAAATGTATTTTTTCATACTAAACCTCCATACACAAAGTTTGTTAACGAATAATATAGTATTTAGTATACCATAATTTATGTCTCTTTTATAAAATTTTATACATTTTCACTTAATTTTCACATTCGGTTCAAATTTTGGACAAACTTTTCCTTTATAATTACTATCGTAAAGTAAATTACATACAGATTTACTTTACACCTCTCAATGATATAATAGTCAATTACCCGACTATTATATATATACCCAATACATCCTACATCTTAAATCCCCCTTGATCAAGCCCCTGAAGAAGGCTCATCAAGGGGGATTTACTTGTATTAACATAAAAAAGACGCCCTGCTCAAAAAATAGAAGCAAACGTCTTTTCATACTTATAATTATAAATTAATAAATCCAACGAAGTATAAATTTATTTTGTCATGAACTTGACTGAATAGTTTTTCTCTTCTGTCTTAAAGAATATTTTTTTCTTCCTTCACGAATTTACCGTACTCTGTATATTCTTTTTAAATCCTACATATGTTGCTGCAAAATACACCGCATAAACTCCGAAAAATATTGCCACTGATATTCCGAAATAGTATATGCCGCTGCCCATGGCACCTGTATATTTTACAAAATTATTTCCCGCAAATATGGCAATCATACCACTAAGTATTAATGATACAATTCCCGGTACCATATAATATCCAAGCAATTGTTTAAGAACCACTTTATTTATTTCTCGTTTACTGAGGCCTAATTTTCTAAGTACATCATATCTGAATCTGTATTTCGTGGAATCACTTAACTGCTGTACTGCAAGTATTGTTAGTGCTACACATACAAATACCATTCCTATATATACAAGCGGAAAAATGACTGCGGTCAAGACAAATTTCATCTCGTTTTTCAAAGGTACTGCTACAATTACATCTGAAACCATTACAATTATCTGGTCCGTTCCACAACCTCCAAGTGTTATGTCATCCCATATTTCATCTTCTTTAATTTTACCGGATTCCTGAAGTTTATCAAATTCCTTCTCAGGCATTATTCCGTTCTTTTTATGTCTGATATTCTCTAATTCCGTCTGCAAATCATAAGTCGGTTCTTCCTTAACTCCTGCCGCAAGATTAGTATAATAAGGTGTCATTTTTTCTGCTGCACTATCAGGAATTATTATGAGATAATCTGCACCATTAATACCATTTTGTGCAATACTTTCCGTATAAATTTTCGAGAGACTGAGTTCTTTATCTCCTGTATTCACAACTCGGTTAAGAATATCTCCCTTAACACAAGTTTTCATTCTTTCCTTAATATTAATAGCATATTCATTTTCATCAAGGGATATTTCCTCATAACCAAGCATTTTTCTAAGTTCATTATAGTCACTTAATCTTATAAATGTATCATAATCATAATATTCATAACCGTCTTTTTTAACTGCTTTATCATTCAGCGTTCCGTCATTATTCTTATATTTTGAACTGATTGTAGAAGCATTTACATATAGAAAATCGTTCATTTCATGACTTCCGTTCTGATAAATGTGGTAAATCAGTTTATGTTTTATCCCCACCTGTTCTTCAATTGCTTCTGTTTCTTCTACAAAATCTTCCTGTGGATTGTCGCTGTACACCAATACATCGAAAGGCATGGCATTATTAAGCGCTTTGTTTTCGTATCTTGCAAACATCATAGCTATGGTTCCTCCAAGTAATGCACAGGTAAGAAGAATCGTAAGGGTTCCCATTGTAAATTTCATAGTTTTTAACTTAGAAGATAACTGACGGTAAATAAAGAGGTTCTGCTTTCTGTATACTCCGTTTCCGCCTTTTCTGATATATCTGACTATAAATGCTGCAATTCCCATATACATAACATATATTGCTATGATGAAGCCTACACTCATCAGTATCACACCGGTTACACTATAATGGCCTTTGAATAATTCAATAAAGAAAAAGATAAAATATAATACCGCTCCGAAGAAAAACCATTGTTTTACAATTTCTCCGCCTTGCTTTATCTGTTCATTCTCTTTTTCCATACGCATTAATTCAGAAATATTTATTTTCTTAAACTTTCGTTTATTTCTAAATAATGCCAACAGATAGCAGCTAAAATAGCAGCCCGTAGTCATAAGTACTGACCACCACGAAAATTCTACCTTTATTCTATAGCCCTGACTGAACATACTGAAAAATATTGTCATAATTATCTGCTGTAAAAATATGCCAGCCACTGCACCCGCTAAAAAACCTATTATTCCTATTAATATATTTTCCCTCATATACAAACGGGATATTTGTTTCCTTTTCATTCCAAGAAGCAAATAAGTACCAAATTCCCGGCTTCTTTTTTCCAACATAAAATGTACTATATAATTAATAAGCCATACAACGATAATAACTATAAAAAACGTTGCAAGACCGAGCATCCCTATCATAGCAGTAGCATCTTCGCACATTTTCTTAACATCTTTACTAAATATCATTGAGTTAAATGCGAACATCATAGCTGCAATTCCTGTCATGGTAATAAGGTATACAAGATAATCCCTGATTGACCTTCTGGCATTTCTAAAAGCAAGTTTATTTAACATTGCTCTCACCTCCTGTCAATGCAAGAACGTCTAAAATTTCATTTAAGAATTCTCTTCTCTGGTGTTCTCCCCTTAACAGCTCGTGGAATATCTTTCCATCTTTCAAAAAGAGTATTCTTTTACAGTAACTGGCAGAAAATGCATCATGTGTAACCATTAATATTGTAGCCTGCATCTGCTCATTCATTAATGTAAAAGTTTCTAACAACGTCTGCGCAGATTTAGAATCAAGTGCTCCTGTCGGTTCATCAGCAAGAATTAATTCCGGATGGTTAACAAGTGCCCTTGCGCAGGCACATCTCTGTTTCTGACCTCCCGAAACCTGATATGGAAACTTCTCTCTTATCTCAAATATTCCTAAAAGTTTCATGACTTTTTCTACTTCGGCTTTAATCTCCTTCTTCTTTTTTGCATGAAGTGTCATAGCCAAATCTATATTCTCTTCAATTGTAAGAGTATCAAGAAGATTAAAATCCTGAAATACAAAACCCAGATTATTCCTTCTAAAATCAGACAATTTATCCTCACATAATTCTGTTATGTCTGTTTCTCCATAGTAGATATGTCCTGCCGTAACCTTATCAATTGTGGACATCATATTGAGAAGTGTAGATTTACCGGAACCTGATGCGCCCATTATCCCTATGAATTCACCTTTTTCCACATCAAAACTAACTCTGTCCACTGCCTTTGTTAAATTATTAGATGCACCATAATATTTCTCAATGTCACATACTCTTATATATTCTTTCATATTCCTCATTCCTCGCTCTCTTTTTCTAATAAAACGAGTTTACTATCTTCTTTGATTCCTTTGTATCACTTTACATTTCATAAATCTTACAAAATTGTAAGATTTATGATGTTCGAGACAAAGAGATATATTATATTCAATTCATTAAATTGTAAGATATTATATCTCATTATGATTGCTGTCAGGGAATGTAAGATACATTCTTGTATAACTTCCTTTTTCAGACTCGCATCTTATTCCAACATCTAATTTATCACAAAGATTCTTACATAGATACAGCCCTATTCCTGTAGATTTTCCTTCATCATATCTCTCGCCACTATGTTTTCCCATTTCCGTAGTCATATAGCTTGTGCCATTCTCACCCTGAACATATTCGTCTTCACTGCCTGAACGACATTGTTCTATTCCGTTGCTTCCTATCTGACATCGTTCCCTTCCGTTGCTTCCTGTAAATCCTTTTTCAAAAATGCGGTTTATATCCTTTTTAGAAATTCCGATTCCATTATCCTCTATTATTAATTCTACATATTTATCTCCACGTTTTGCCATTATATTAACCCGTGGTTCATAACTTCTCCTATATTTAATTGCATTTACAAACATCTGATTCAAAAGAAATTCCACCCATTTTTCATCTGTAGACACAATCGTCTCCTCCATGTCTACATTTACCTGCATTTTGTTCTGAATAAAATATAATTTATTCTTCTGAACTGCTGATATTACTACTTTCTTAAGATCTGTCCTGTGAATTAGATAATCTTTATATACCTGCTCTATTCTGGCATAATACAGAACGTTTTCCACCTGATTTTCAATCTTACCCAATTCACCTTTAATCCTTGTTGTATACTCATTTTTATTGTTTTCGCAGATAAGTTCGATTGCAGTAAGCGGCGATTTCACATCATGAATCCAGCCTTCAATATATTCCTTATACTCTGCCTGTGCTTGCTTTAACTTATGTATCTCTTCGATTACGGATTTATTAGACTTTCTCAGAATCTCTTTATACAGGCGGTCCTCTAATTCCGGCACTTCACCTATTACTTCTGCAATCAGGTATCTCTTATCTAACTTTTCTAATAAATCTTCTATCCTTTTAAAATATGATTTTCGAATTACATAATCTATACCAAAATATACCAATAAAATAAAAAGCCATGCAATCAGTATTAATTCAATATTTGTGACATAATTGCCTGTTGCTAAAAGATATATGCTTAATGTCATCATAGAAGCTGCATTTATCAGTATTACAACTATTTTATCTGCCAAATATTCCATTAATCGCATAAATATCCTAATCCTCTCTTTGTCTGTATCAGATTCTCTTTATTTAATTCTTTTAACTTGTTTCTTATTCGCGTAATATTTACACTTAGTGCATTATCGTCAATAAACACTTCATTATCCCATAAGAAATCCACCAATTCCGTTCGGGATATTATCTTTCCTTTATTCTTGAATAAATAAAATAGTATCTTAAGCTCATTTCTGGTTAATTCCACACGTTTCTGACCATCTGTAACTATTGCCGTTGATATATCTAATTCAACACCACTACAAATAAATGTTGTATTCTGTTCAGCTTTATTGCTTTTTAATGTACGCTTTAATAATGAGGCAATTCTTGCTAACAATATAGGGAACTGATAAGGTTTGCTGATATAATCATCTCCGCCACGCATTATACAATTTAATTCATCCATTGATGTTCTGTTACCGGTAACAAAAATAATCGGCATATCTGATTCTCTTCTAATCTGGTCACAAATAGTTAGTCCGCTTATTTTCGGTAAATTAACATCTAATAATACCAAATCCGGCTTCGACAAAAGAATTTGTGTGGCAGCATTTATATAATCTGTCACATATTCTGCCATATATCCTGAATTACACAGAAGACTCTTTAATTCTTCGCGTATATTTTCATCATCCTCCACAATTAGTATTGTCGGCATTTTTGCATTTCCTTTCCCTGACACTTTTACATACATAATACCACAATTTACTTATTTCATCGATAATTTTTCTGCAAGAAAAATAAAACAGCACTAACTGATATTGTTTATCAATTAATGCCGCTTATTATATAATAATGCAAAACTTTCTTTTTCACATATATGTTTGTCAATATTTTCAATAATTTCTGAATTTGTTTACCATTTCATTTATCTTACAGATTCAAACATTTATGTCCTATTCGAATTTCTTACCTGTAATTAATTCAAAGGCTTCTTTATATTTATCTACGGATTTCTCTACAACTTCATCCGGAAGATGATAATCACTTTCAGGATTCTGTTTTAACCAGTCTCTTACATACTGTTTATCGAATGAAGGCTGTCCCTGTCCAGGCTTGTAACCTTCTAATGGCCAGAATCTTGAGCTGTCCGGTGTAAGCATTTCGTCACCAAGAACCACATTACCATTCTCATCTAAACCGAATTCAAACTTAGTATCTGCAATAATAATTCCTTTACTTAATGCATATTCTGCACATTTTTTATAAAGTGAGATTGTGCAATCCATAATCTGCTTAGCATAATCTGCACCTTTTCCTGGATAGATTTTCTCAAGAATCTCTACACTTTCTTCAAATGTAATATGTTCATCATGGTCACCAAGTTCTGCCTTAGTTGTTGGTGTGTAAATTGGCTCCGGTAATTTATCCGATTCCTTTAAACCTTCAGGAAGTTTAATTCCGCAAACTGTACCATTTTCTTTGTAACTTTCCCAACCGCTGCCTGTAATATATCCTCTTACAATACATTCTATCGGAAGCATATTTAACTTCTTACACATCATGCTGTTTCCGTCATATTTCTCATTACTGAAAAACTCTGGCATATCTTTAACATCTACTGAAAGCATATGGTTTGGAACAATATCTTTAGTAAAATCAAACCAAAACTTAGACATCTGTGTAAGGATTGCACCCTTTTTATGAACAATGTTCTTAAGAATTACATCAAATGCCGATATTCTGTCTGTCGCAACAATAATCAGGCTTTCTCCGTTGTCATATACCTCACGTACTTTACCTTCTTTAATAGGTTTAAATTCCTTCATTGTAGTAATCTCCATTTCTGTTTTTTATAATGATTTAGGCATCAAAACTATTGTTTAGTGTAGTAAGTGATGTGCAGAATTAAGGTGTGTCTTCTGCAATACCTTCGTCATATTTCACAAAAGATTCCGCTTGCTGTGCGATGATAATAAGATTTTCTAAGTATCTCTGCAATGCAAGCATCATTCTTTTGTGAAATATGGCGAAGTGTTATAGAAAAGATAACTACTGAAACTTGCATAGTATTTTTCTAAAAGATGCCAAAATATATTTTGAAAACATCTTTTGCCAATCCTAATTCTTACAAGAAACCACCATTATTAGCGAGCAGTTTAGTATAATGAAATATTGTACAGAAATAAAGTGTGGCGCCTGCGACTTTGTACAGGAATTAGATATTCTTAGTATTCACTTGATATTAAGCTATTTCCGAACACGATGTTCGGAAAAGTCTCCGACTGCCACGGATGGCAGATTCGGAGACGGTAGCATAAAATTGATAATATATGCAGATGGAATACTTAGAATATCTTATTCCTGAACAACGGAGCAGAAGATATACTTTATTTCTGTATAATTATTTATCACGCTAAACAATAGTTTTGATGCCTAAATCCTATAATGAATATAATACAATAAATCTTCAATAAATCAATGTATAATTTAAACAAATTTATTTTTTATGATACTTATGGTATCAAAATACATATTTCAAGGCATTTCTTTAACTTTCACAACCATTGCATTTTCTCGCACAGACAGATTTCTACGCATAATTATATTCTTTACGTTTTTTCACAAAGAAGATTATAGTAATAATAATTGCCATACTTTCTGCTGCACTAATCGCCAGCCATATTCCATTTAATCCAAATATCATAGGCAGAATAAGAACCGATACTACCTGAAACAGTAGTGTTCTTAAGAATGAAATTGCAGCTGACACTGCACCATTATTAAGTGCGGTAAAAAATCCCGAGCTAAATATGTTAAATCCCATTAATAAGAAGGAAATAGAATAATGGTATTATCCCTCCTATAATCTGGCTTATTCCGGTAGCAATGGCAGCTCCTTCTATTCCCCATTCTAATACTGCCACAAATAACCAGTCTAAGAATATATTGGTGCATCCTGCCACAACCGTCATCATCAGACCAAGTTTTGGTCTTTCAGCCGTTACAAAAAAACTCTGAAAAATATTCTGCAATATAAATGGTGTAATAAATATCACAAGTATTCGACCGTAAGTTACACAATCCTCAATAAGAATTTCATTTGCTCCCATAGCACCTGCTATAGGTCTTATAAATATGAACCCAATAATTGAAATTACAATTCCAACCATAATTCCCACAAGCACTATCATGATAAAATATCTGTCTGACTCCTTCTTTTTACCTGTTCCAAGTACTGCCGATACATAGGCACTTCCACCTGTCCCCAGCATAAAGCCTACAGTTCCAAGTGCCATTAAAAACGGCATAATAAGATTAACCGCTGCAAATGGTGTCTTTCCCACATAATTTGACACGAAAATCCCATCCACTACCCCATAAACAGATGTAAATATCATCATTATAATTGATGGCATTACGAATTTAAATAATTTTCTATAAGTAAAATGTTCTGATAATTGTATTTCCATTTTTGCTCCTAACTACTACTCTTCCAATATGTCCTTTCTTGCTTCTTCCCGCAGAATCCGTAAATGTTTTCTAAAATACTCCATATACTTTTCAGCATCATCATTTTCAAAATATGAAAATGTTTTTTCCTCTACCTCAAATACTTTGTCAACTGTATTATTTGCCAGTTTCTCTCCTGACTTCGTAAATATTATTCTCTTATTTCTTCTATTGCGCTCATCACATTGCAGCATTATATATTCATTTTCTTCCAACTTCTTAAGTGCTGAATTAATGGTCTGTTTACTCAATGATAATATGCGGCACAAATCACTCTGTGTGTAATTATTGTCCGATTCTCTTATAGCATAGAGAATCCAGAATGCACATTCAGACAGACCATAATGCTCCGCAATCTGCCTATACACCTCATCCATCTCTCTGAAAATCAGATTATATTCTATAAGCATACGTTTTGATTCTATTTTCTTCATAAACATTTACCTTCCAAAAATAAATTTGTCCGATTACAGTCGCATATGCAGCACCCTTTACTCCATATGCATTAAATCCTAATAAGCCATAGATTAAAATTGGATCTAAGATAATGTTTACTAATGCTCCTGCAATCTGTGCAATTGCGGAATAGATTGAGCGTCCTGTCGCCTGAAGCAGTTTTTCAAATATTGAGAAAAATACTATACCAATTGAAATCACACAACAAACAGTCAGATAATCCACTGCCATATTACGAATTTCTACGTTCTTTGTCTGCGAAGAAATATATCCTCTTACCCCCACAAAGCCATATATCATAAAAATAATATAAATTGCCGCTGCAAGAAATATGCCATTTCCTGCCACCTTGCTCCCCTTTTCCTTATTTCCCTGTCCCAGACTCTTTGCAAGCAGTGCATTTGTCCCCACACCCGTTCCTATGGCAATTGCCACCATAAGCATCTGAACCGGAAAAGCAAGTGTAAGAGCATTTAACGCCACCTCACCTGTCCCTTTCATATTAGATACACATGCACTATCAACAATATTATACGCCGCCTGTAATGCCATAGATAGAATCATCGGAATTCCCATTCCAAGCATTAATCTGTTTACTGGCATTTCTGCCATTTTGTTACTTTTCTTTTCTTGCTGCACTTCTAATAAACCTCCATTTTATATGTTGAAACCATATTTGGAAAGTTCTCTGACTATATTTTACATGCCAATATGCACAACAAAAGAAGCATAAATCCAATTATTCCTGAATTTACGCTTCTTGCAACACGGTTAATGCAATTTTATCAGAAAAATTTTTATTTATCAAACCACTTTATCATTGCTTCATTCATTTTTCTGCTGTTTAAAAGCTCCGGCTGTATTACATTAAAGCAATGATATAATCTGCCTTCAGCCTTTTTCTCACAACTCCTAAGTATATTCTCTGTTCCTTTTTCATTAAGCCATTTATGAAAATTACATACATTTCTGTAATACAAATCCTCTTCACAACTCATTAAAAATACAGGTGGAAATTCTGCACTCCATATGTCTTTAGTATATACACAATCCTGCAATTCTTCACAACCATTTAATAATAAGCAGCGGTTTTTCCTGTAAAATGGCATCATGAATTTAGGAAATGTGTCAATTGTATTTGGCGTACCTGTAAGTCCTGCTGCTCTTATACATATGTCAGGTATCTCTACATCATAACATAACTGTAACTCTTTTTTTTGCCATATTCCACATAACAGTGTTACTAAAAATGCTCCTGCCGAATCTCCTGTAAGATATATACCCTTTTGTCCATTCCCATAACTTTCCACACTATGTCTTATCCCACTTGCAATGTCCTGAATCTGCTGTTTGATATTTACCTCCGGTATCAGCCTGTAATTAAGAACCCCAACCCTATATCCCATTTCTGCCAATTGACATGCATAAAATCTGTTATATTTCTTATCACCGGTTGCAAATCCTCCTCCATGAACATTCATTATTAAAGGTAATCTGTCATTATCCTCCCTGCCAGCCGGGCAAATATAATCCTTCTATTTGAATAATCTGGCTGTTAAACATTCCAAACATCATTTTTTCTGTTAAACTCATCTATATTCTCATTCTTTCTTTTGTTAGAAATTTCTGTAAAATTATTTTTAGAAGGATGTACTAGCGATGAAATCAGCTTCAAGTCCGCCAGCAGCCAATTCACACTGTAGAGTTCATCTTGCTTAAGCCACTTTGCTGCCTCATATATTACAATATATATCAACAATTAATAAGTACGTCTAACCATTAATACATAATAGAAAAGTAACTTATTAAAATCTTCTTTATATAATTATATCTCCTCGCATAGGAGTTCTCTACTCTAATAGCATACTTTGTACCATCATATTTCCCACATATTACTCCTTCTTCGTCTTGGCATATATTAGGAAAATATTTTTTAATATTAGAATACAATTTTACTCTAGAAATGCTTTCATCATAATCCTCTATAATATTTCCCTTTTTATCAACCTGTTCTACAATAACTTTACCTTTCATTTTGTTCTCCTCCTTCTCTTTTTATCTGTTTTTCCGCAACTCACACATCTCTATCTCTACCCCAGTGCCACATCTAACACCATCATCACTATGAATCCTATACCAAATCCAATCGTACCAATATTAGAATGCTCACCTTCAGATGCCTCCGGAATAAGTTCCTCTACCACCACATACAGCATTGCCCCTGCTGCAAATGCAAGTACATAGGGAAGAATAGGCGTTAACATATCGGCAAATATTACCGTAATACCTGCTGCTATTGGTTCAACGGCTCCCGATAAGGCTCCATACATAAATGCTTTGAACTTTCCATTACCTTCAGATTTAAGAGGAAGAGAAATAATTGCACCCTCCGGAAAATTCTGAATCGCGATACCTATTGAAAGTGCTATGGCTCCCGCAAATGATATGGCTTTATCTCCTGACACAAACCCTGCAAATGCCACACCTACAGCCATTCCTTCCGGAATATTATGAAGCGTTACAGCAAATACCAACATTGTCGTTTTCTTCAAATTAGATTTAAGACCCTCTGGTTCATTAGAGCCAACATGTAAATGCGGAATAATTTTGTCCATTGCAAGTAAAAATGCCATACCAACTGCCAGTCCCACACATGCCGGAATAAATGCCAATTTTTTCATGTCAGATGACATATCGATAGCCGGTATAATAAGCGACCAGACAGAAGCAGCCACCATTACACCGGAAGCAAAACCCAAAAGCGCCTTTTGAATATTAGGCTTAAGCTGGTCTTTCATAAAAAATACACAGGCGGCACCAAGTACAGTCCCTGCAAATGGTATTAATAATCCAATAATTATGTCTGTCATTTTTCAACACTCCTTGTTCAGTTAATTTCTAATCAATTCATTAACATCTTATCATTAATTAATGATTTCAATATCAACTCATAATCTCAACCTTGATTAATAATTTTATATTTAGTCATAATATTTATTTTAATCCATTATCTTGATTTATTGTATCAAATAATTATCTTTACTCATAATCTTGATTTATTGTATCAAATAAT
>CAZQRO010000008.1:0-7447 GCA_964595785.1 uncultured Eubacterium sp. | reverse complement strand
TATTGTATCAAATAATTATCTTTACTCATAATCTTGATTTATTGTATCAAATAATCATCTTAATCATAATCTTCGTCCATGCAGACGACGAATTCGTCAAATATCATCTGGTCTGATTCCGTTAAGTTATCATACATTCCATCAATGGCATCAACTGAAATGATTTTTGCTTCTGCTGTCTCTCCCTGCTGCAGTTTAATATCCTTCAGCTTTATATGCGAATTAGCTTCTACTTCGTAAATATCCATAAGAAGTTTATTTTTCTTACTTATTAACTGTCCTAAATAATTGAACTTGTCAGAAGCAGCAGAAAGCCCTGTTTCTTCTTTAAGTTCTCTTATTCCGCCTTCAAGGCTTGTTTCATGAGACAGAACTGCTCCACCGGGGAATTCCCACATTCCTGCACAGGTTTTATTCTTATCACGCTTTGTTATAAGAAATTTGTCACCTATATGAACAACCATTATTGCAGCAAGAATATACTCATCTGACTTAAGCTCATCCACACCTCTTACTATAACTCTTCCTGTATCTTCACCATTTTCATTGTATACTGTTAATCTTTCCATGCTAATACCATGCCTTTCTCTGCCCTGTTACTTATCACTATATATCCTGCTCACCAAGTTTTACTATTGTCATTTCATGATGCACTGCTATCAGAATCTTCTCTACCAAATCCTTTGTTTTAAGTTTAAGGCTTGATGTGTTGATACATGGATGACAACCAATATATCCACCTTTTAATACATACTTATCAATTAAGAGACGCACTAAATTATCCTTATCATTGATTAGACCCATGACACTTACCGAACCCGGTATCATAAGCAGATAGAACTTGGTCTTCCTTTAACTAATTCAAGCATTTCAGCCTCCATGTATAGTCTTGTTTTTTCTCTTTATTATCAGTATTGTTGCCACAATTCCACCCGCAATAAGTATAATTGCCACTAATTCTTTATTGTATCTGCCAATCCGGTTTCTAATTCTATTTTTCGTGTCATTTTGCTCTGTTTTGTCCTGTATACCCTTCAGTTCTAAAACATTACTTTCTGATGTCACATCGTGTTTATTATATACCTTTACTACTAGATTTCCAATATCTACGTTAACATTTGCAATTGTCACATTTATTATATCATCACCATCTAAGTCATTCCACTGCATTAATTCAGAAAATGTAGTGCCGCCGTCAAGCGAATAGGAATAATAATTAATATATGTATCTGAATCAGAAGCTGCAATTTTAAAATTCACACTGCCATTTCCCACTTTATTGAGGCTTATGCTGCATACTTCAGGCGGTGTGCTATCCTGATATACTCTTTGATTTGGTGCTTCCACCTCCAGCTTTGCAAATTCAGAATAATCCGTACCTGTTTTGCTGCTTTTCAAGCCGAAATATTTTGCTGCGGCAGTTGCATCTCTTATTCCAAATTCTTCTAAATCCTTTTCATTATCCACATATCCCTTATCTGTAATACTATCCATATAGCAATGCTCAATTATCACCGCATTTATGTTTCTCCATTCGCATTCCCTGATTATTCCGTAATACTCATCATCGTTATCTCCGACTCTGGTTTTAATTCCACGCCTGAATATTCCCAAATCCGCTAATTCATTTAACTCTATGTCTGCAAATTGATATCCTGCCACATAATAATTGCCAATACTCGGAATCCACACTTCCATACCATATTTATCATGTTCTTCTGACGCATTAAAATGCAGACTAAATAAGAAATCTGCATTTACACTTTCTGCAAATTCACTCCTCGCCTTAAGTGACATGTTTTCCTCGGCACTGTCATGTGTAAGATATACTTTAACTCCGTCATATTTTGATAATTCCTGATACATTGCATTTGCCACAGACATATTAATATATCTTTCTACAATATCATCATTAATTGCTCCGTCATCAGCACCGCCATTTGTACCGCCATGTCCCGGGTCTATAACCACTACAATATTCCCGCTATCATCTGCTCCATATACGTTTCTTTCCCTGCATATATATCCTGCCGTGAACAACCCCGCCACCACACACATATATATAATCACAATTTTAACAAACTTCTCCTGCATGTCTCCACCTCTGTCAATTTCACAGTTTTTGCACCCATTTTCTTGCCCTCCGACAAATCATGAGTAACTAATATTAAAATTTTATCTTTTGAATAACTTTTAACATATTCTATCACATTTTCTTTAAGAATTGTATCTAACCCTTTAAATGCTTCATCTAAAAGTAATATTTCTGAATCTCTCATAATACATCTAACAATTGCCACTCTTCGTTTCATTCCGCCGCTTAATTCACTAATTTTCTTATAACCTAATCCTTCTAACCCTACTTTTTTTAAATGCTTATCCACATCAGTCATGTTAAAAGCATTTCCCAATGCACAATACAGATTTGTATAAATATCGGTGTTTTCAATAAGTCTGTCCTCCTGAAATACCATGGCTACCTTAACATCTGATAATTTTAATTCATTTTTATCTTCAGTTATTATTTTAAGCCTGCCCGCATCAGCCTTAATTAAGCCTGCAATAATCCTTAACAGTGTGGTTTTACCAAGTCCTGATTTACCTAATATACAAAGAATTTCATCGTTTTCTGCTGTCATGGTAATATTATTTAACACTTGTTGTTTTCCATATGATTTGCTTACATTTTCTATATTTAACTTATATTTTCCACTTTTATATTGTGCTTCTTTTGTCTCTGATATTTCTAATTCTTTATTTACAGATTCTTTATTAGTAGTTTTTTCACTAATAACTTTTTCTCCTGTTACATTTTTCTTCTCACTGAATATTTTTTTCTCTTCTTTTGTAAATCTTTTCACTATATTTACCTTGTTAAATAATACTGACAATTTATTTAATAAATATATGCAGATACCTTCAAAAAATACACTCATAAACACTATTACAACTGTCCATGCGAATAATTCATCTGTCATAAGATATAATTTTGATTTGTACAATTCACTTCCGATGGATTTAGCCGGAAGTCCGATTACTTCTGCGGCAATTCCCGATTTAAAACAGAATCCCAGCCCTATCTTACATGCTGCAATAAATCCCGGCATCAGTGATGGCAGATAGATAAACCTTAATTTTCTCATTGCACTGATTTCAAACACTTTTGCCATTTCAAGCATATCCTTATCCACATTTTCAAATCCCTGCAATACATTTATATATATAACCGGCATAACCATAATAAATGAAATTAACACCGATAATTGTCCGGATTTAATCCATAATAATGCCAGTATAATAAATGATGCCACTGGCACCGCCTTTATTAATTTCATAACCGGAGATAACAGTATTTCTATTATTTTGCAAAACGCTGAGATGAATGCAAGAATTGTACCACATATAACTGCCATACCAAAACCTTTTGCAATTTTGCCAAAAGTATTAAATACTGTCTGCCAGAAATCTACTCTCTTTGATACATCTTCTAATGCCAAAAATGTTTCTTTAGGTGACGGCAAAAATATGGAACTGTCTATTTTTAAAGATAAAAATTGCCATACAAAAAGCCAGAAGCATATTGCTATTATCGTAAGGACAATTTTTTTAACAATATTTTCTTGACTTTTCATATGGCCTCCTGTTGTATTAACTTAATATAACTGTTAGGAATTACAGTTATTTATTTGCTATAGTAGAATCCGTCCTCCGGTAATTTACCACCTACTGACTTTGGATTTGCTGCATACAATACATCTAAATATGACTGTATACTTGATTTCATGTCATATCCTGTAAGGAATGTTATATTGCAGTATGGAATTGCTTTTTTGGCAATTGCTGCTTTAAATATGTCATGTACTTCTACAAGTTCTGCAGCATCTTCCACATTTTCATTAACATATGATGTTGATGCTTCATAGTCTTTCATAAATTCATCAAATGCTGCCTTATTCTCTAGAAGCACTTCATTTCTAACTATAACTACACCTGTTATAAGTGAATTGCCATCTGAAACTTTATTCCATTCTTCTGTCATATCTAACACAATTTTCATATTTTCATTCTGCGAAAGTACCGTCGTAACGTATGGCTGTGGAAGCATTGCTACCGCATCTTCTGTTTCACTCATTGCAGCTGCCACTTCTGTAGCTTCTGATTTGTATTCAACAGTTACATCTGTCCCCACTTTTAAGCCGTTCTTCTCTAAAATGTAATTAAGTGTATATTCGGGTGTTGTACCCTGCCCTGTTGTAATGATTGTCTTGCCCTTTAAATCTTCAACTGAAGAAATATCTGATGTGGAAATCATATACAATACTCCTAATGTATTAACAGCTACAACCGTAATTGCACCTTCTGTTTTATTATACAATACTGAAGCAAGATTACAAGGTACTGCTGCAATATCGATATCGCCCTTTACAATCCCCGCAGTAATCTCGTCGGCTGTACCATATGCTGTTACATTGTATGTGTTAACAGTATTTTTGTTATCACTATCATCCCATGCCTTGATAAATCCAATGGCTGTAGGTCCCTTAAGCATTGCAATATTAAATGTGGCTGCATCATCCTTAGAGAATTCCTTTGTCTGTTCTTCTGTCTGTTTCTCTGCTTCTGTTGCCTTAGTTGTCTCTTTTTTATCCTTGTTATCACCACAACCTGTTAATGCGGTCATGACAAGCATAACTGATAATAAAACTGCTAATAATTTCTTTGTCATTTCTTTTCCTCCATATTTTTCGTTTCTATTTCTTGGAATAAATGGTTTTCACCGATATCCCTTTAATCATGCCAAGTTTGCCTGACAGCGAACTAATTACGTTGTTTTCAGCATCAATTACAATACTAATGATACTTACTTCTTTTTCTCTGTAAGGAATTCCAATTCTGCCAATTATATGGCTGCTGTACTCATGTAAAAGTTCATTTACCTTTTCAATTGAATCAGAATTTTCCACAATAATTCCTATTAATGCAATTCTTGTCTCCATTATCTTCCTCCTTGCGAGTAGCGGAATAACACGGACAAGTCCGCTTCTGCTCCCTGTATTTTTGAATCATGAGGGACTTGCTCCGATTTATCGCCAAACGAATGTCACAAAGTGACTTTTTCATTATTCGTTTGTGTGCATCCTTACAGAATGCTTTTGCTGTATAATAGGAAATACAATTCCCTATACATCAAAAAATCCCTGCAATTCATGCAGAGACAGTTCGACCAGGTTTTTCACCCAACGCCTTTGCAGCCGGTATTCCGGTTTGTTCAGCACGATTAAGTTAATATGTATTCTTCACTCTCAACAGTGTGATTAGAATCCACCAAACGTTTCGAGGTCAGCTTATATATTCAATTAAATTATACATTGTTAATATAAATTTTACAAGTTTTTAGTTAAATACAATACATTTCTTGACGATTATTTTTTATAATGTTATTATATGGTTATAAAAATCATTTGCAAATATTAATAAAAATCATACTGATATTTTCGTAAAATGTATGTAGTTACCCATTAATCATTTTTATATTCATCCTGAAAAGAGGTGCTGGCTTATGTGGTGCGAAACAACAAGTTTATTTGAAATGCAACAGGATATTACAAGGCTTTTCGAAGAAAACATGCGACTTCATATAAAAGTGCGTGATATTATTGATTTATCCTTTGATGAATATATGTATATCATTAACAAAATCCGATTAATCAGAACTGCGGAAGAAATCGACCAATACAGTCTGTCTATTCTGGTTTCATGGGTAACCTCCTACAAGTTCAAGCATCAGGATGAACTATATAAATTAATTAAAAATGTTGTAAATATCATGCCGCAGCATCATTCTAAATATGTTTTAGAAGCCATTAACACTACTTGTTACGACTATCAAATTGATTTATACGGACATTACATAACCAGTTTGAATGAAATTCATGAAATAATCAAGATTCATGCCGGCTATTAACACTACAAAAGTCGCATATAACAGATGTTCAAAACAAATGTTATATGCGACTTTAATTTTATCTTTTATTTTATCTTTCGATATCTGCTTATTTAGCTGCTGTTGTTGTTTCTTCTGTTGTTGTCTCAATTTCATCATCAGGAACAACCTTTACATAATCTGCAAGTTTGTAATATACTTTTCCACAAATCAAATCATCTACTGTTGACTGTTTAGCATAATCTGCCTGATATGCTGCAATGTCTGCATACTTATCTTTGCTATGGTCTACCATTGACTGTGCAACTGTATTGTATTCATCACTAGTAACCTTAATTCCTTCTTCTTTTGCTATCTTGATAAGAACAAGGTAGTTCTTGAAAATATTTGTATAATATTCATCAAATTCCTCTTCCGATGACAATCCATAATAATATGAAATAACGGTTGCAAAATCCATTCCATTTGTTTCCGCAACTTCCTTAATTGGTGCTTTAATACCATCTAAATATTTTGTAAGCTCAGCATCATCAACCTCTGTAGTTGCTGCTTCAGTAATTGTAGATACTATTTTAGAAGCTATATTAGATACTTTAATGCCTTCTGTAATTGCATCATTGTATTCATCTTTTGTCTTAACATATTTACCATTCAGGAAATATTCATGTAAGAAATAATATATCTCATCTGTGTTAGCAGCTACAAAATCATCTGTAATACCAACAATGTAGTTAACTGTTACCGTAAATACAACATCTTTTCCTGCATAATCTTTATTTGTATAGTCTTCTGGAAATTTTAAACTAAGTTCAACTGTCTGGCCGGTCTTAACACCTTTTAGTCCATCCTCAAATCCATCAATAAATGAACCTGTTCCAATTCCAAGTAATGAATCTTTAGCCGAACCGCCTTCGAATTCAGCACCATCAATCTTACCAACATAATCAATATTAACAATATCGAATTCGCCAACTGTTCCTTCCTGTTTCTCCACTGCTGATGTATCCACCGTAAAATATCCCGAAGAAATCAACAGACAGTTAATCTTCTTTTTAGTTGCATCCTCAATATTAACTGTTGATTCACCAACTTTTAATCCCTTATACTCCGGTAATTTTACCTTAGAACTATAATCTGTACCAGTCATGTCGGCCTTATTATTTGCTACTGTTCCAACATTTCCTGAACTTGCCGTCTTGTCCTTGTCTTTTCCGCATGCTGTTGCTGAAAGTGCTAATACAACACACAAGCCTAAAGCTAAAATTCTCTTTCTCATTAAAAACCCTTGCATTTCGCATCTATTGCGAATATGAGTACAGTTTATCTGTAACCAATGCATTTTCCTTTTCTTTATTATTTAATTCGCCTGTAATGCGAATATCGTACAATTCTTTATACCACAAAACGATATAAAATGAAAGCATTTGCGTCTAATTTTCACACAATTTTCATATGTTTTCACAAATTTTACAATTATTTGTCTCTTTTACTCATATTTATTAT